>CALXHB010000140.1 GCA_944387995.1 uncultured Clostridia bacterium
GATTGTGGCTCTGAAGGCCGTGGGTTCGAATCCCACTATCCACCCCACTTAACATTGGGCTATAGCCAAGAGGTAAGGCAGAGGACTTTGACTCCTTCATTCCGATGGTTCGAATCCATCTAGCCCAACCACTTGACATGAGGCCCCGGAAAAATCCTTTATGGATTTTTCCGACGACATTGGGATGTAGCCAAGGGGTAAGGCAGCGGGTTCTGGCCCCGTCATTCCGAGGGTTCAAATCCTTCCATCCCAACCAAAATCACTTGTGTCCCCGGGGTTCCATTCGGGCCCCGGAGGATTCAAGCATCTGACTTCATCAAAATTCTATACTGGGATGTAGCCAAGGGGTAAGGCAGCGGGTTCTGGCCCCGTCATTCCGAGGGTTCAAATCCTTCCATCCCAACCAAGTTTGAACACCGGTTTTGATACAATCTGTATCGAATCGGTGTTCTTTTTTATTTCTGTAAGGAGGAGCGAAAATGTTAGATGTCGAAAGGTATATTGCGGACTTAATCACGCTGTTAAAACAGCAGTTTCAAAATCGGCTTCTATACGTAGGGCTGCAGGGCAGTTATCTGCGGGGAGAGGCGACCGATGACAGCGACCTAGACATCATGGTGGTGATCGACGGACTCACTGTTTCCGATATGGCTCAATACCGTTCCATTCTTCTTTCTCTGCCAGAACCGGAACGGTCCTGCGGTTTTATCTGTGGGAAGAACGATCTGATCCATTGGAATCCGCTGGAAATCTGTCATTTGGTCCACACTACAAAGGATTATGATGGCTCATTAAAACCGATGGTCCCGGAATATACCGAGGAAGATCTTCGTAACTTTGTGAAAATCAGCCTCAATAATCTTTATCACGAAATCTGCCACTGTTATATTCATGCAGGGCCCAATGAGGCACAAAAAAATCTGCCTGGTGCATATAAAGCAGTTTTCTTTATCCTTCAAAACCTCTATATGCTGCAAAAGGGCGAGTTTGTCGCCACAAAAAAGGAACTGCTCACTCGACTGTCCAAAACCGACAGGGTAGTTTTGCAACGAGCCCTTGAACTCAAAAACGGAAACATTCATGATTTTTCCGAAAATTTTCAACTGTTGTTTACCTGGTGCCAGGAGACGCTTCATGAATTATAATGGATCATTGGACATTTTTTCATAATCAACCAATGGTTGAATGGCTCCATCCATCCCGTAACCATCGAAGCTCGTTGGATGAACTGGTGTCTTTTAGTGACCAAAACAGCAAAAATCAACCATCGGTTGAATTTTGTAAATCAAACACCCTTTTATTGATTTTTCCGTCCACATGCTTTATGCTAAAAACAAGAAAGCTTTCTGGGAAACTGAACAACCGAAACCGCCCCTTCACGGTGGCCCTGAAAGGATGAAACGAAATGAAAGAAATCAGAATCAACGAAAATATCCGCACCCTGCGCAAGAAAATGGGAATTGGACAGGAAGCATTGGCCGATAACCTGGGCGTAACCGTTCAGGCCGTCAGTAAATGGGAGACCGGCGGGTCGATGCCGGATATTACTCTTATTCCTAGAATTGCCGCCTTTTTCGGTGTTACGATGGAAGAGCTGTATTTTACCGATCTCTCCGCTTCCCCCGAAACGCCCATTGCCCCTGAAGAGGTTACGATTGCCGATATAGACCCGTGGACCACCCCCCAGAACCATGAAGAAGAAACCAATCAGCAGCAGCCGGAAGAAGACATCCCGCATTTTGACGGCCGAGACAATCGCTGGGCTGATTGGGAAAATATCGGTAGATCTATTTCGGACAACATCTCCGATCAGATGAAAAAAATTGGTGGAAATTTGAAGGAAATATTTAGCCATTCCGATCGGTGGGCCAATGAAAATAGGGTTCGAGAGGATCTGCCCGATGATGGCGTCTTGCGGGTGGCGCAATTTATCGGCAATAAGATGGTTGCGGTTAACGAGGTGAAAGGGGATACGGTAATCCGACTGGCCCTTGATCCTCACAGCCCGATTCGCAAAATGACTGTATACGGCAGCGTGATTGTGGACGGAAACGTCGGTGGCAGTGTTATTGCTGACGAGGATGTTCACTGTGCAACGGTCGGTGGATCGGTGACCGCTGACGGGAACGTTGAAATAAAAGGTTCGGTGGGCGGCAATGTCACAGCTGATAATAACGTCCACTGTGAAGGGAACATTGGAGGATCAGTGACCGCCGACAACAACGTCACCTGTCAGAACATCCAGGGTAGCGTAGTGGCAGACGGCAATGTTTACTGTAATACCGTGCAAGGAAAGGTACGGAAGAGCTGACGCCTATCATGCGGGACAGTGCGCATCAAGAGCGCTGCCCCGCTTTTTTATTTGGAACGCAAGGTGGGATCCTCTGGCCAATCATTTGAAGGCGTCGCAAATCATTCAAAATCCACCCACGCAAAAAACAAAAAATTCGACAGAGACCGCCTTTGTTTTTGTACATTGCTGGTATAGACCATCTGGTCAATTTGTGTTATAATGAACAATGTACACAAATACCCAGGCTGATTCTTGTGTGACTTTTTTATAAGCCACTGGACCGGTTTATGGTATGTGTTTTCTTAAAGGACGTATTATCCATTGAATTGAAGATGGCTCAAACGGTTTTCCCGGGAAAAGCTGTCTTTTGACGGATTAGAAAAGAGAGCTGAAAAGAGATGACCGAGTCCCTCTCCCCACAAAAGCACCATTCTGAAATTGCGAAAAGCAAGGTCAGTCGCCAAAAAATCGTGGACGCCGCTCTAAAGGAGTTCGGCCAACATGGATATGATGGCGCCTCCACCAATCAAATCTGTCTTTCCGCCGGCATTTCCAAGGGGCTTTTGTACCACTATTTTAAAAGCAAGGAAAACCTTTTCCTATCGGTATGCGACCGCTGCCTCCAGGATATGGAACAAGCAATGGATTTCGACGGGCTGCGGGATCAAACGGTTAATAGCCAGATTCTTTTGGATTTTTACCGTAAACAGGCCGATTTTTTTACTACACATCCAGATCACTATCATGTCTTGACCCAAATTATAAGCAGTGGTAGCGAGGCATTGGAAAACTTTATCGATGAGAAGCGCCGCATCTACCAGGAACGAACCAGTGTGGCTATGCGGCTCTTTTTAAGCCGCAGTCCAGTCCGGCCGGAGATAGATAAAGAGTTGGCGTTGGAATTGATTCTCGGCATCACAGATAACATACAGGCCCGCTATCTGGACTTGATTTTCCGCCAGCACGTTCCCATAGAGCTGGCTTTGGAGACAATGGAGAAGGGATTAAAGGCCGCAATTGACATCATCCTGCATGGGATTTTACAGCCAAATTATAACGAAAGGGATAAATCAGATGAGCTTAAATATCGGGATTGACATCGGTTCCACCACCGTTAAGGTCGTGGTCATGGATGGGGAAGAGATCCTCTTTAAACGCTATGAACGTCATTTTTCGCAGGTACGGCAGAAAACCGGCGAACTACTCCGGACTGCCCAAGAAGTTGTAGGGGAACGGCCTTTTCGAGTCGCGTTATCGGGATCAGCCGGATTTGGACTTTCTAAAGCTGCCGGAATCGAATTCATTCAGGAAGTTTATGCTACCAGTAAGGCAGTTCCTTTCTTCGACCCCGATATCGACGTCATCATCGAATTGGGCGGCGAAGACGCGAAAATTCTCTTCCTGACCGGCGGGGTAGAGGAACGGATGAACGGAACCTGTGCCGGCGGTACTGGCGCTTTCATCGACCAGATGGCTTCTCTTCTGGACGTTACCCCCGGAGAACTGGATGTCCTCGCCAGCAAGCATGAAAAGCTGTATCCGATTGCCTCCCGCTGCGGAGTTTTTGCCAAATCGGATATCCAGCCGCTTTTAAACCAGGGTGCCCGGAAGGAAGACCTGGCGGCCAGTATCTTTCAGGCGGTCGTGGACCAGACCATCACCGGTCTGGCTCAGGGGCGTGAGCTTAAAGGGAAAATTGCTTTCCTCGGCGGTCCTCTGTTCTTCTTTAAGGGCTTACAGGAGCGGTTTGTGGAAACCCTTCACCTTACCCCTGAAAACGCTCTCTTCCCGGCTCTGGGACAGTTCTCCGTCGCCATCGGAACCGCTTTTTACGCGGGAGAGACCTGTGAAGAGACGACAATGACCGACCTTCTGGACCGGATTGACAAAGCCACCGGCGGCGTCACCTCCACCAACTACTTAAAACCTCTTTTCTCCGGAGAGGACGACTACCGTGCCTTTGCCGAACGGCACGCCAAAGCTACCGTTGAGGAACGGGATATCGAAAGCTATTCTGGAAACGCCTATCTGGGCATCGACTGCGGCAGCACGACCACAAAGGTAGTGCTGATCTCCGAGGATGACAAGATTCTCTACAAATACTACTCTTCCAGCCATGGGAACCCAGTATCCATTATCCGGGAACAGCTCATTACCATCCGCAAGCTCTGCGGAGACCGAATCCATCTTTGCAGCGGCGTGGTAACCGGTTACGGGGAAGACCTGATTCGCAATGCCTTCCAGGTTGACGACGGCATCGTCGAAACGATGGCCCATTTCCGGGCGGCCCGCCACTTTGAGCCCGATGTCGATTTTATCCTCGACATTGGCGGCCAGGATATCAAATGCTTCAAGGTTAGAAACAACTCCATTGACAGCATTATGTTAAACGAGGCATGCTCTTCCGGCTGCGGTTCCTTTATCGAGACTTTTGCCAAATCCATGGGGTATGAAATCGCAGACTTTGCTCAGCAGGGCCTCTTTTCCCAGTATCCGGTTGACCTGGGTTCCCGCTGCACGGTATTTATGAACTCTTCGGTCAAACAGGCACAGAAAGACGGTGCCAGTGTCGCCGATATTTCTGCTGGTCTTTCGCTCAGCGTCGTTAAAAACGCGATTTACAAAGTTATCCGTGCCCATTCACCCGATGAACTGGGAAAGCATATCGTTGTCCAGGGGGGCACCTTCTTAAACGATGCGGTTCTGCGCAGCTTTGAACGGGAAATCGGCCGGGATGTGGTACGCCCCAACATTGCAGGCTTGATGGGTGCCTTTGGGGCAGCTTTGTATGGCAAGTCCAAACACCAGAAAGACTCCACCATCCTATCTCTGGAGCAGTTGGAACAGTTCACCCATACCGCCAAATCGGTCACCTGTAAAGGTTGTGCCAACCACTGCCCGCTGACGGTCAATACCTTTTCTGACGGCAAGCGGTTTATCTCCGGCAACAAATGTGAGAAACCTCTGGGCATCCAGAATGCGGAAAAGCTGCCGGATATTTACGAGTATAAGCTGGAAAAGATTCGCTCTTTACAGCCGGTCAAAGGAGCGAGAGGGAAAATCGGTATCCCGTTGGGGCTGAATATGATCGAAAACCTGCCATTCTGGCACGCTTTCCTGACCAGCCTTGGTTTTGAGGTGGTTGTCTCTCCGATTTCTACCCGTCAGACTTACAACCTCGGCCGTTACACTATCCCGTCGGATACCGTCTGCTATCCGGCTAAGCTGGTCCATGGTCATATCGAATGGCTGTTGCAGCAGGGAATTGATACGATTTTCTATCCCTGCTTAACATACAACTTTGATGAGCACAAAGGGGATAACCACTACAACTGCCCGGTTGTCGCCTACTATCCCGAATCCCTTCACGCGAACATTGCCGCTTTGAAGAATATCCGGTTCTTGTATCCGTACTTTGGCGTCCATCGTCCTCATGATTTTATCAAGAAAGCGACAACCTTCTTTATGGAGGAGTTCCCCGGTATTACCAAGAAAGACGTTCGGCTGGCGGCCAGCGCAGCCTATGCGGCTTACGCCCAGTCCAGACAGGATATTCGGGATAAAGGTGCCGAGTACATCCAGTATGCCCGTTCTCACGGGAAAAAGATCGCGGTTCTCTGCGGCCGTCCGTATCACATCGATCCAGAAATCAACCACGGCATCAACCGGCTGCTCACCTCCCTTGGAATGGTCATCATCTCGGAAGACTGTGTTTCCGATCTGGTGGAGCCAGTCCACGTGAATGTTTTAAACCAGTGGACCTATCACGCCCGGCTGTATAATGCCGCTAAATATGTCACCCAGAACACCGATATGGAACTGATTCAGCTGGTCAGCTTCGGCTGCGGCATCGACGCTATCACCACCGATGAGGTCCGTTCGATTTTGGAATCGGCCGGTAAGCTGTATACCCAGTTGAAGATTGACGAGATCAGCAACCTTGGCGCGGTCCGAATCCGCCTGCGCAGCCTTCTGGGCGCCGTGGCGGAGCGGGAAGCTGTCAATGCGGCCCGAGGTATGCACAACAGCTAATCCCTTTCCCGGGCCGATGAAAGACATCGGTCCGGTTTGGAAAAGTTTCGCCATCCTGTGTAAGCTGAGAAATAGAAGGAGAATCTTTTTAACATATGGAAAGAGTCGTTTTTACCGAAGAAATGAAGAAAACCCACACCATCCTGGTGCCAACGATGTTGCCGGTTCATTTCAACCTGATGTTGCAGATTATGCGGCAGCATGGGTATAAGGCGGAGCTCCTCACCAACGACAGTCATGCGATCATCGACCAGGGGCTGCGCAACGTCCACAACGACACCTGCTACCCGGCTCTTCTGGTTATTGGACAGATGATCGACGCGTTGGAGAGTGGCAAGTACGACCTGCACAAGGTCGCTCTGCTCATCACCCAAACAGGTGGCGGCTGCCGCGCTTCTAACTACATCTATCTTTTACGGAAAGCGCTGGCTAAAAGCGGATACGGATACATCCCGGTTATCTCCCTTTCCTTCACCGGATTGGAAAGCAACCCGGGCTTTAAGATCACGCTCCCGATGGGAATTCAGCTGGTCAATGCCGTCTTTTTGGGCGACCTTTTGACCGACCTGCAAAACCAATGCCTCCCGTATGAAATTGAAAAGGGAGATACCGAGAAAAAGGTTACCAAGTGGGAAAATTATCTCTGTGCCCAGATGGGCAAAAAGCCCTATGTATCCCGCCATCAAATTAGGGCCTGGTATGATGAAATCATCCGGGACTTCGCATCCATTCCCAAACGGAAAGAGAAAAAGGTTAAGGTCGGGGTAGTCGGCGAGATTTACGTTAAATATTCGCCGCTGGGCAACAACAACCTGGAAGCGTTCCTTTTACAGGAGGGCGCTGAAGTGGTAGTTCCGGGCCTGATGGGCTTCTGCCTCTACTGCGTATACAACACCCTGGAAGACCGTACCCTCTACGGCGGTGGGGCAGGGAAGACCGCTCTTTTCAAGGTCATCTACAATTACCTGGTCAACCGCGAAAAAGAAGTCATCGACGCTGTCAAAAAAGAGGGCAGTTTCCGTCCGTCCAGCTGGTTCCCGGATGAGGTGAAGCAGGCGGAAGGGTATATCAGCCATGGCGTGAAGATGGGCGAAGGTTGGCTGCTGACTGCAGAGATTGTTTCGCTGGTCCATGAGGGAATTGAAAACATTGTCTGCACCCAGCCTTTTGGTTGCCTCCCCAATCACATTGTCGGGAAAGGAATGATCCGTACCATCAAAGAGAAAAATCCCAACGCCAA
Source organism: uncultured Clostridia bacterium (assembly GCA_944387995.1). Taxonomy (GTDB): domain Bacteria; phylum Bacillota; class Clostridia; order Oscillospirales; family Ruminococcaceae; genus Faecivivens. Next base: position 7,566 of record CALXHB010000140.1, read on the forward strand.
CATTGTTGCCGTCGACTATGACCCCGGCGCCAGTGCTGTCAACCAGCAAAATCGCATTAAGCTGATGCTGGCGAACGCAGAAAAATAAAGGAGAGGACTTAATTTGGCCTTTATCGACCTGTTTTTATACTTTGTCCTTTACAGCTTCCTTGGTTGGTGCTGTGAGTCGCTGTATTGTTCGGTGATACAGAAAAAATGGGTTAACCGTGGTTTCTTAAACGGCCCTTTTTGTCCGGTTTATGGATTTGGGGCCCTGTTGGTCCTGTTTTTGCTCCGGGATGTCCGCCACAGTTTTCTGGCACTTTTCCTGTCCGGCATGGTGGTCACAAGTGTTTTGGAATACATCACCAGCGTCATTTTGGAAAGGCTTTTCCATATGCATTGGTGGGACTATTCCCATATGCGCTTTAATGTAAACGGCCGAATCTGCCTTTTAAACTCTTGTGAATTCGGACTTCTGTCGGTTCTGGTTGTCATGTACATTCATCCAGCTCTCCGGCATTTGATTGATCAGATTCCAGGTCTATGGAGAGGCCTGCTGGCCGCGGCGCTTCTGCTGATTCTCATTGCCGATACTGTCACCACCGTCCACGGTTTACTGGTGATGAAAGGACGGCTGGATGATTTGACTGCTCGGATGGCTGAACTGAGGCTGAAAACCAAAGAGGGCAGAGAGAAGTTGCAGCTTACCCTTTCGGAGCGGGCAGATAATCTGCGGGAAGAGCTTGACGGCCGTGCTGAAAGCTGGCGAACACTTTTTACCGCCCGGATAGAAATTATGGAAGCGGATTACAACAGCTATAAAGCGGAACTGGAACAGAAGTTCAACGCCAATGCCGCTGAATACCGCAAAAACCTGGAAGAAAACCGCCAGAAACTGGACGCTCTGCGGGACCGGATGAAACAGTTGGATAAGAGCCAGTTTAACCGCTGGATTTATAAGCGGTTGATGCGGGCTTTCCCGAATCTGGAGGCAGAACAGAATCGCCGGTTTTTGGATGAGTTAAAAAAGAAGCTGGATAACCATTCCAAACGGTGATCTATTCTGAGTGAAGCAGGGAATTCATTCTCTGCTTCATTTGCATATAGATGGAAACAGAAAATGTAAAAAAAATATGAATGTCGTGAATGATTCGTAAACAAAATCGTCCACGATTCAAAAAATCTGCTACAATAAAGAAAATAGGTTCGCCGTTCAGGCATAACCGAAATTTAAATATAGAAAGGCTGATAGTATGCTTAGAAGCATGACCGGATACGGGAGAGGCCATGCGGTAACCGGACGCTATGACATAACTGTCGAAGTGAAATCGGTCAACCACCGCTATTTTGAGTTTACCTCCCGCCTGCCAAAGGCATACCTCTTCTTGGAAGACAAGTTAAAGCACACCTTAAAAGAGGCTTGCAGCCGCGGTAAAGTCGAAGCCTCCGTATCAATTCAGCTGCTGGACGGCGGAGAAACCGAGATTACCCTCAATCTCGATACCACCAGGGGCTATCTTACCGCCCTCCGGCAAGCGGCTACCAAACTGGATTTGATGGACGATCTCCGACTTTCGGACCTTATTCATTTCCCCGACATCTTTACCGTCCATAAGACCGAACTGGACCCCGATGAAGTCTGGGCAATGGTGCAGCCGGTGGCCAAAGAGGCAATCGATGCCTTTGTACGGATGCGGGAAACAGAAGGTGAACAGCTGGGCGTAGACCTCAAAAATCGGCTGGCTACCATTGCGGACGCCCTCACCGAAATCGAAGCTCGCGCGCCACAGCTTAAAGAAGAGTATTATAATCGACTGTACCAGAAGATTGCCGAGGTTCTCGAAGGGCAAAACATCGACGAAAGCCGCCTCATCACCGAAGCAGCCATCTTTGCCGATAAGGTTGCCATTGACGAGGAAACTGTCCGGCTTAGAAGCCATCTGCGGCAGTTTGAAGATCTGTTGCAAAGCAGCGAACCGGTCGGCCGAAAATTGGATTTCCTGGTGCAGGAATTAAATCGCGAGGCCAATACCATCGGCTCTAAATGCCAGGATGTCAGCATCGCCCGCCGGGTCATCGATATCAAATCGGAAATCGAAAAGATCCGCGAACAGATTCAAAACCTTGAGTAACCGGAGAAAGGAAGTACCCGATGAAACTCATTAACATCGGCTTCGGCAATATGGTATCCGCCAGCCGGATTATCACGATTGTCAGCCCGGAATCCGCCCCGATTAAACGCATCATCCAGGATGCCCGGGACAACGGGGTCCTGATCGACGCCACCTATGGCCGCCGCACCCGCGCCGTCATCGTCATGGACAGCGGTCATGTGATCCTTTCGGCCATTCAGCCGGAGACGGTGGCCAACCGGTTTGTACAAAACGATGACATAGAGGAGGAAGACGACGATGCATAAGGGAATCTTGCTGGTTCTGTCCGGCCCTTCCGGCAGCGGTAAAGGGACTATCTTGGATGCTTATAAAAAGAACCACCCGGTTTATTTCTCGGTGTCCAATACCACCCGAGCCCCCCGCCCGGGAGAAATCGATGGAGTCCATTATCACTTTATTACCCGGGAAGCCTTTCAGGAAAAAATAGCGTCTGGCGGGATGCTGGAGTATGCGGAATACTGCGGCAATATGTATGGCACTCCTCGGGATATGGTCGAAGAACAGACCTCTAAAGGGGTGAACGTTATGCTGGATATCGAAACGATTGGCGCTGCCAACGTCAAGAAATCCTGCCCGGAAGCGGTTTTGTGCTTTGTTGTGCCCCCTTCTATGGAAGTTCTCCGTCACCGTTTGACCCGCAGGGGAACCGAAGATGAGGAAACGGTCAACAAACGTTTAACCCAGGCTCTAACTGAAATCCAGCGAATCGACCAGTATGACTATGTGGTGATCAACGACGATCTAGATGACGCTGTGGCAGACTTTACCGATATTGTCGCTACGGCCAGACTGGCTGCTTCCGGTAAGGAACTGACCCCGGAAGAACAGGAACATCTCAATCAGCTTAAAGAAAAATCCGCCGCTCGGAAAGCGGCTATCAAAAAGGAGTTTTTATTATGATGCACAGACCTTCCGCTCCCGAACTTTTAAAGCCCGGCCAGAGCTATTATTCTCTTGTGGTTGCCATTGCTAAACGCGCCCGGGAAATCGCCCAGCAGGCAGATGAAAACCACGAAATTCTTGCGGAAAAACCCGTTAAGATGGCGGTCGATGACTTTTCCAAGGGCCGCTACAAAATGATTGAAAGTGACGACATTGGCGTTATCCATGATCGCGCCATTACTTCTGTGGATTCCACTGATCTGGACGATACCGTTCTGGAATAATCTCAGATTTTGACTTGTACCGGAGAAGGGAGGCAGCTGCGTGGCAACAGTGGCCAAAATTGCGGTTGAAAAGACTGTATTTACGTTTGATAAACTGTTTTCTTACGCAGTGCCCAAAACTCTCCTGCCTAATGTCCGCCGCGGCGTCCGGGTATTGGTTCCGTTCGGACGGGGCAACCGTCTGGTGCAGGGAATGGTCTTTTCGGTGGAAACTGGGGATGACCGGCATTTAAAACAGGTGGTCTCGGTCCTTGATCTGGAACCTATGCTGGACGAAAATGCCTTTGGGATTGTCGAATTTATGGTGGACACCACCTTTTGTACCTATTACGATGCTGTCCGCTGCTTAATCCCGGCAGGACTTTCGGTCACCGCGCATGAGAGCTTTGCTCTGATCCACACCCCGGACCGCGGCATCTTCCCCAATCTTCCAGAAGAGGAACGGGAGCTGCTGCGGCTTATGTTGCAGGCAGATAGCCCCCGGGAAACTGATATGCTGTTCACCGGGCCTCAGAAAGCCGCTCGGTTGGAAATCGCGCGGAAATTGGTGGAAAAAGGCATTTTAAAGGAAAAGCCCGCCATCACCCGTAAGGTAGGGGATCACCTGATCCGGCTGGTCAAACCAGCGCCTGGAGTGGACCCTGAGGGGCTTTTTACCCCCAAACAACGGGAAGTGTTGCAGGCCCTAATGTCTTCCGGCCCGGTTACAGAAAAAGAAGCCGCCTATAATGCCGGTGCCAGCGACTCGGTTGTAAAAGCCCTCATCAAAAAAGGGGCGCTGGTTTTAGAGGAAAAGGAAGTACTGCGCACCCCACAGCCGATTTTTGAACGACAGGCAGAACCGATCTCCCTTTCGGCGGAACAGCAGGAGGTTTTCCAGCAGATTCTGGCTCTCTACCGTTCAGGAAAAGCCAGCGCTTCGCTGCTGTTTGGCGTGACGGGGTCCGGAAAAACCTCCGTCTTTATCAAGCTGATTGAAGAGGTCCTTTCCGATAACCGTCAGGTCATCCTGATGGTGCCGGAAATTGCTCTTACGCCGCAGTTGTTGGGAACCTTCCGGGCCCATTTTGGCGCTCAGGTTGCGGTCATCCACTCCGACCTTTCGGCAGGGGAGCGGCTAGACGAAGACAAGCGAATCCGCAGCGGGGAAGCTCGCATCATCATTGGCACCCGGAGCAGCGTTTTTGCCCCCTGCCGGGACCTGGGTATGATTATCATGGACGAGGAAGGGGAACACTCTTACAAATCGGATTCTACACCCCGTTACCACGCTCGGGATATCGCCAAACTTCGCTGCGTTCAACACGGAGCCACCTTGCTTCTCGCCTCTGCGACGCCAAGTATTGAAAGTTACTATGCCGCCCAAAAAGGGCGGTACCACCTCTTTGCACTGAAAAAGCGGTACGGCAAAGCAACACTTCCGGAAGTGAAGCTGATCAACATGCTGGATGAGGAAAAAAACTACAACTTTTCCCCCATCAGCGATGCGTTGGCCGAAGCCCTGTTAGAAACCTTCGAGCGCAAAGAGCAATCCATTGTCCTTATCAACCGTCGCGGGTACGCGACCTTTGCCGTCTGTCTGGACTGCGGCGAGGTGGCCCGCTGTCCCAATTGCAGCGTGACACTAACTTACCACAAGGCCAATGGGTACTTGATGTGCCATTACTGCGGTTATACCCGTCCGGCTAATGCGCCTTGTACCCATTGTGGTGGAACCCATATGCGGACATCCGGCACTGGTACCCAGCGGGCAGAAGATCTAATCGCCAAACAACTGCCCACAGCCCGCATTCTGCGGATGGACACCGATACCACCACCTCCCGGTATGCTTACGAGGAAAAATTTGCCCAATTTGAGGCAGGGGAGTACGACATCATGATCGGCACCCAAATGGTGGCTAAAGGCCTCAATTTCCCCGGTGTCACGCTGGTCGGCGTGTTGGGGGCGGATCAATATTTGTATTCCGGTGATTTTCGCAGCGGAGAAAAAACTTTTTCACTGATCACCCAGGTGGTTGGGCGAAGTGGCCGGTTTGAGAAACCCGGAGCCGCCTATATCCAGACCATCTCCCCTGAGCATCCGGTCATCCAGGATGCAGCCCGGCAGGATTATGTTTCCTTTTACCGGGATGAAATTATGATGCGCAAAGCCTCTCTCCAACCTCCCTTCTGTGACCTCGCGGTTATTGGATTTTCCAGCTCGGACGAAAACGAGGTCCGCCGAACGGCCGGAGAGATGCATGCAATCTTAAAAACACGTCTGACAATGGCTGACCCACAACTTCCGGCGGTCCTACTGGGAGTATCAGAAGCCGGTATTTATCGGTTAAACGGCCGGTTCCGGCTGCGGATTATCCTCAAGTGCAAAAACAACCGGCGTATGCGGAGCCTTTTACGAGCTGCTATCGCTGAAGGAGAGTCTAAGCGGCTGTTTCAGAAAACCAGTGTCTACATTGACATGAACGGAGAATTGTAAAAACAAGCCTTGATGCCGGTGGATCATTCACTGGTCAGTGGCCTATGATATAAAAGGAAGGAATTTTACTATGGCAATTCGAAATATGGTATACGAAGGGGACCCGCTGCTGCGGAAAACCTCGCGGGAGGTAACTGTTTTTGACGACCGGCTGGGCACCCTGCTGGACGATATGGCGGAAACCATGTATCAGCAAAACGGGGTGGGCCTGGCTGGGGTTCAGGTTGGTGTTCTCCGTCGTGTAGTAGTCATTGACATCGGAGAAGGAAAGATTGAACTGATCAATCCCACGATTTTGAAAACCTCTGGTTCCCAGGTCGGCAGCGAAGGTTGTCTGTCCTTCCCGGGACAGTTTGGCCTGGTGGAACGGCCCGACGCCGTCACCGTGAAAGCGCAGGATCGGCATGGGAATTGGTTTGAATTAAGCGGTACCGCTCTGTTAGCCCGGGCGCTCTGCCATGAAATCGACCATCTGGACGGCATTGTCTTCATCGATCACGCCAGTCGGATGCTGGATCCGAACGAAACCCTTCCTAAAAACAAACGCCGGGTAACCGCTCATGTAAAAAAAGAAAAGACGGATAAATAAAGGAGAGATATCGGTTTGAATATCGTATTTATGGGCACACCGGAATTCGCGGTGCCCTGCCTGCAAAAGATTCTCGACGCGGGCTATCCTGTAACCGGTGTCTTCACCCAGCCGGATAAGCCGAAGGGAAGAGGGTATAAACTGGTGCCGCCGCCTGTCAAAGCGTTGGCACTGGAAAAAGGGCTGCCGGTATTCCAGCCGACAACCTTAAAATCCGACGAAGTTTTTGAAACACTTAAGGGATGTAATCCCGATCTAATCGTGGTTGTCGCTTACGGTAAGATCTTACCCAAACGGGTGCTGGAGCTTCCCCAATATGGCTGCATCAATGTTCACGCCTCCCTTCTTCCCAAATACCGTGGAGCTGGTCCGATTCAGTGGGCAGTATTAAACGGCGAAACGGAAACAGGCGTAACCACCATGTATATGGCGGAAGGGCTGGACACCGGGGATATGTTGGAACAGACCCGGACTCCCATCGGTGAAAATGAAACTGCTGACGAGCTTTACACCCGCCTGTCCCATATTGGAGCGGATACTCTGCTGACCACTCTGCGCAAATTGGAAAACGACTCTTTGCTCCGGACGCCCCAGGATGACGCACTCAGTTGTTACGCGCCTATGCTGGATAAGAGCCTGTGTCCCATTGATTTCACCAAGGATGCCCGGGAAATCCATAACCAGATTCGCGGGCTGTCCTCCTGGCCGGCTGCAACCACGACCTATAAAGGCAAACGGCTGAAGGTCTACGAAAGCCGTCTGGTCAATTTAAGTGGCACGCCGGGAACCGTTCTGGACCCGAAGAAATTTATTGTCGCCTGCGGAAAAGGTGCGGTCCAATTAACCTCTGTTCAGTACGAAGGAGGCAAACGGATGCCTGCCGACGCGTTTTTGCGGGGGAAACCGGCCGAAAAAGGTGAAAAACTGGGGGAGTAAAGAAACAGATAGCCCCTACTTATGCCACTACTAATAGAGACAAATTTTAAAGGAGGGAAGGCGCGTTGGCTCTTAAAACCGAAACCCCCGTTACACCACGGGCAGCAGCATTTACCGGTATCTGCCGGATGCTGAAGGATAAATCCTATTCAAACCTGTTGTTGGACAGCCTCCTGCGGCAACTGCCTGACAAGCGGGCCCGCGCGTTTGCATCCAAGCTGTTTTACGGTGTGCTGGAACGGGAAATCACCCTGCAATATATGATTGAACGCCTTTCGGGCCGTCCGGTTTCCAAACTAGACCCGGAAGTGACTGCCGCTTTGGAGTTGGGACTGTACCAGCTAAAGTGGATGGACGCAGTGCCCGATGCCGCGGCGGTCAACGAAAGTGTCAATTTAATCAAACATTCCTACAAAAAAAGCGCTGCTGGGTTTGTAAACGGGGTTCTCAGGCGGTTTACCCGGGAGGGAAAAGAAATTTCTTTACCGGAAGACCCGATGAAGCAGGCCGAAGTCCTTTATTCGATGCCCGAATGGATTTTAAACCTGTGGCAGAGAGATTACGGTGTGGAAACCGCCGTAAAACTGGCCGAAAGCTGTTTGGGACGCCCGCCCCTTCAACTACGGGTCAATACCCTCCGCAGTAACCTGGATAAAGTGTCAGCTGAACTAAAAACCGCCGGTCTTTATGCCTTTCCACATCCGTTGGTTCCGGACGCGCTTACTGCCAAAGAGGGGACCGTTTCCGGTCTGCCGGCGGTAAACGAAGGTCGATGCTATGTCCAGGATGCCGCTTCTCAGCTAGCCGCCTGGGCTGTCGATCCCCAACCGGGGGAGACCATCTTTGATTTATGTGCCGCGCCTGGAGGTAAAAGCTTTACCATGGCACAGCTGATGAAGGATGAGGGACAAATCTTGTCCTTTGATCTGCACGCTTCCCGAGTGCGGTTGATTGCGGAAGGCGCAAACCGCCTCGGTATCAGCTGTATCCATCCTCAAACTGGCGACGCAGGGGGATATAACCCTGATCTTGGTCTGGCCGACCGGGTGCTCTGTGATGTACCCTGTGCCGGTCTCGGCGTCATCCGGCGTAAACCGGAGATTCGCCGCAAGACTCCGGAAGAGATTGCTGGATTACCGGCAGTCCAAGCCCGGATTTTAGATAATGCGGTCCATTATGTCAAACCGGGCGGCGTCCTCGTTTATTCCACCTGTTCCCTAAATCAGGATGAAAATGACCGGATAGCTGAGCAGTTTTTGGCCCGTCATCCCGATTTTTCGCCTTCACCGCTGCCGCCGGTATTTGAAAAGATTGCGCCCGCCGGCAATCACACGGTCACTTTATCGCCGTTAGAAGGTGATTTCGACGGGTTTTACATCGCAAGGTTTACAAAAAGGGTGTGAAGGAAATCGAAACAATAGATATCAAATCCATGACCATCTCCGAACTGGAAGAACTGATGCTGGAGATGGGAGAACCGAAATTCCGGGCGAAGCAGATTTTCCAGTGGCTGCACCAAAAACGGGTGCTGACCTTTGAAGAGATGCAGAACCTTCCGCAGTCTCTGCGGTCCAAACTGTCGGAGCGCTGCCGGATTACCGCTTTTACCATTGAGCGCAAGCTAACTTCGGCTCTGGACGGAACCATCAAATACCTCTACCGGCTGCCGGACGGAGAATATGTGGAGAGCGTTTTCATGCGGTATGAGCATGGGAACAGCGTCTGCATTTCAACCCAAGTCGGCTGTAAGATGGGCTGTAGCTTTTGTGCTTCGACTAAGGCTGGTTTTGTCCGTCATTTGGCTCCCTCAGAAATTCTGGAACAGGTTTACGCTCCTCTGCGGGATACGGGAGAACCCATTGACAGCTTGGTACTGATGGGAATCGGGGAACCCTTAGATAATTATGATAATGTCCTGCGGTTTTTGGAACTGTTAAACGCCCCGGAAGGGCTAAATATGAGCCTAAGGCATGTTTCCCTCTCCACCTGCGGGCTGGTCGACAAGATTTATGACCTGGCCGACCGGAATTTGCAGCTGACCCTTTCGATTTCACTCCACGCCAGTAACGACAAGGTCCGGGACGAGATAATGCCCGTCAACCACCGTTACAAAATTGGCGAACTGCTCAAAGCCTGCCAGTACTATACCGACAAGACCCACCGGCGGATTTCCTACGAATATTCGCTGATCCGCGGGGTCAACGATACCCCTGCTCAGGCAGAGGAACTGGCCAGTCTCTTAAAAGGGATGCTTTGCCACGTCAATTTAATCCCTGTCAACTACGTCGAGGAGGCGGGCTTCCATTCCACCGGACGGAAGCAGATTTACGCCTTCCAAAAAGTCCTTCAGCAGCATGGCATCAACGCCACCATCCGCCGGACTTTGGGCGCTGACATCAGCGCCGCCTGCGGACAGCTGCGCCGTACCGCTCTCCAGGATCACCCAGAGAAGTAAAGGGTTTTAAGGATAAAATGGAGGAATACCCAGATGAAAATTGCCGGGAAAACAGACATCGGCATGGTCCGGGAGACCAACCAGGATGCCTTCCGTATTGCAGTTCTGGCCGACGGAATCGGCTACGCGCTGGTCTGCGACGGGATGGGCGGTGTGAAGGGCGGAGATGAAGCCAGCGCTTCAGCCAAACGGATTATCACCTCAATTGTCCGGGAAAGCATCAAAGAGGATATGACCGACGATGAGCTGCACGATCTTCTTTTACGGGCGATTTTTGAAGCCAACCGCTATATCTATACCCAGTCGCAGCAGAATCCAGCGCTCACGGGTATGGGAACAACCGCCCTCGTCGCCATTATCACCCCCAAATGTGCGTATATCGGCCATGTGGGGGATTCTAGACTGTATCAACTTCATGCTGGGCAGTTTTATCAGGTTACCCGGGATCATTCCCGGGTGCAGGAGCTAATCGACATGGGACAGATTACCCCGGAGGAGGCCCGGCTCCGGCCCGACCGAAACATCATCACCCGGGCGGTGGGAATTGCGTCGGATGTCGATGTTGACCTTTTGGATTTGCAGCTCTCCCACGGTGACCGTCTGCTGCTTTGCACCGACGGCCTGTCAGGGCTTTGTTCCAACCGGGAAATGAGCGAAATTCTCTCCTCCCATCCGATTGAAGAGGTCACCGAACAACTGATCGCCGCCGCCAACCGGCGAGGCGGGTATGACAACATTACCGTAGTCGTAATCGAAAACTGAAGCCGTCCTTCCAGGGACCGAAGGGATTGATTTTTGAATATGGAGTATATTGGAAAGACACTGGAAGACAGATACCAATTAAAAAAGCTGATTGGCAGCGGGGGTATGGCCAATGTCTTTGAGGCGGAGGATTTGGTGGAACACCGGATCGTCGCCGTAAAACTGCTGAAAAAAGAATATTTGACCAATGAAGAGTTCATCCGGCGATTCCGCAACGAATCGAGGGTTATCTCTGTGCTGGACCATCCGAACATTGTAAAAGTTTACGATGTAAACTTTACCGGAGAAGACCAGTATATCGTCATGGAATATATCGACGGCGTAACGCTGAATCAGTATATCCACCACCAGGGACAGCTTCGGTGGAAGGACGCCGTTCATTTTCTGCAACAGATTTTAAAAGCCTTACAGCATGCCCATGACCACGGGGTTATCCACCGGGATATTAAATCTCAGAATATCATGCTGCTGCGGGACGGCAGCATCAAAGTCATGGACTTTGGTATTGCTCGTTTTGCCAGAGAAGATATCCGCAGCGGTCACAACAAAGCCATTGGTTCGGTTCACTATATCAGCCCAGAACAGGCTTGTGGGGAAGAATCAGATGCCAAGAGCGATATCTATTCGGTAGGCGTCCTGCTTTACGAGATGCTTTCCGGGAGTGTACCCTTTGATGGGAACACGCCGGAAGAAGTGGCGATGAAGCATATTCATGAAAAGCCGACGCCGCTGCATCAGCTGAACCCTGAAATTCCCATTGGGCTGTGCGAAATCTGCGATAAGGCTATGCAGAAGGATAAAAACCTTCGTTATCGTTCGGCGAAAGAAATGCTGGCAGCGGTGGATGCCTTCAAGGCAAATCCTGCCATTCGTTTCCATTACCGGTATACGGCAGCTGTCGAACCGGCAGCTTTAGAGCGGCGTCGATCCACCGCCGCAAATCCTTCCCAACAGTCCCAGGAACCGGACGAGGAAGAGATTATCGTGATTAAAAAGAGTCCCAGTATCATGATTTTGACCGGTATCGCAGCCGCCTGCTGTATTGCAGTGCTGTTGGTTCTGCTCGGTTTCTTCTATTGGGGACGGGACGAAGAGGTACCCGAAATATCGATGCCCAACCTGGTGGGGATGTCCTACGATGAAGTGCGCAGCACCGAAGAGTATAGCCATTTCAACTTCGTCATCGAAGAACGGGCTATGACCGATCAGTACGAAGCTGGCATCATCTATTATCAAAATGTCACCGCTGGAACCCAGGTTCGTGCCAACCGAACCATTCGCATCAAGGTAAGTGACGGGATTACAACCCTTTACGTTCCGGACTTAGTGGGGAAAGATGTCAGTGTTGCGGAACAGACCCTCTACGAAATGGGATTGGATTATTCCATCCGTACCCAGGAGTCGGAGGATGATTCGATTCCTGCCGACCAGGTCCTTTCAACCGACCCGCCGTCCGGCACACAGGTGGAACAGAATACCACCATTACCCTTTATATCAACCGCGGTAATGTCACTGCGGCCCTTAAGGTACCTGATGTCCGTGGACGGACGGAGGAGGATGCCCGGGCACGGTTGGAAGCTGTCGGACTCCAGGTAACTACTACTGAGGTTGACAGTGATCAGGCAGCTGGAATTGTTGTTAATCAGAGCATTGCGCCCAATGAATATGTTCCGGAAGACGGAACCATTACCATTTCGGTCAGCAACGGTTCAGATTATCAAAAAACGGTTCCGCTGCAAATTTCCTTCCCGCCTAATGCCAGCGACAGCAGCTATACCATGGTGCTGTATATGAACGGCGTAGATATAGGCAGCTCTACCGTCAATCCTTCCAATGGCTCTCTTTCTCTCAATGTGACCGGTAAGGGCCAGCAGCAAATCACCGTCTCGCTGGACGGTCAACAATACGCTTCTTACAGCGTCAACTTTGACACCGGAGAAGTGACCCTTAATGGCAGTTATAACAGTTCCATCGTATCTGGCAGCTCGGATGAACCGGAAACACCCGGTACTTCCAGCGAACCTGTGACTCCTGGTGATCCTGGAACCGACGGACCTGGCGAAAGTGCTACCAACCCTGGCCCCGGTGAAACCACCAGTGGACCGAGTGGGCCCAGCGGCCCTTCGAGCTCCTCTTCCGATGCTCCACAAGGACCTTGGGACACCGGCGGAAATGCTGATTAACTAGATCTTTTGCGGGCAGGCAGGATATATCCGCCTGCCCCTTTTCCCATTGTACAATAGAAAAGAAAGGATGAGTCGAAATTTCCATGACAGCCGAAGGCCTGATTATTAAAGCAATCAGCGGGGCCTTTTACGTTCAAACCCCAGACGCCATTCTTCCCTGTAAAGCAAGGGGTATTTTTCGCAAACGGGGAATTGCGCCGGTAGCGGGAGACCATGTTCGCATTGAAGATGACAGTATCGTCGAGATTCTACCCCGAAAAAACGAGTTAGTCCGGCCTAAAGCAGCTAATATTGATCTGGCTCTAATGACGGTATCCACCGTCCAGCCGGTACCCAACAGCTATGTGCTGGACAAGCTTATCACCATCTGTGAATTTAAGAAAATCGAGCCGATTATCATCTTAACAAAGACCGATTTAAAAAAAGACGACGCTTTTTCCTCCATCTACAAAAATGCCGGTTTCACCGTTATTCAAACGGGAGAGGGAATTGAAAACCGGGAAGAAATCCTCTCAATCATGCGTGGAAAGGTCAGCATTTTTATCGGCAATACCGGCGTCGGTAAATCCACCCTCCTCAATCGTCTCTTTCCCGACCTGGACCTTCGGACCGCCGCCATCAGCGACAAATTAGGTCGCGGCCGTCACACCACCCGACAGGTAGAACTTTACCCGGTTCCGGGCGGTGGTTATGTAGCCGATTCTCCCGGTTTTTCCAGTGTCGAGTTGGAGGCTTACGAACCCATCCGCAAAGAAGAACTGGCAGACTGTTTCCGAGAATTTAAACCCTATCTGGGAAAATGCCAGTTTATCGACTGCTCCCACCGGAAAGAAAAAGGCTGTGCGATTTTAGAAGCGGTAAAAGAGGGCAAAATCAGTATGAGCCGGCACGAGAGCTACATCATGCTCTATGAAGAAGCCATGCAGGTGCCAGACTGGCAAAGGGAGGACAACCGCAAATGAGCAAACGTTGCGTAATCTTTGCAGCGGGGCAGATGGATCAAACGTCCCTTTTACCTCACCCAGAAGAAGGGGACTACATTATTGCCGCAGATGCTGGCATCCGCAATGTAGCCGCCCTGGGTGTGACACCGGATTTGGTGATGGGGGATATGGACTCCGCTAAAAAGGAGGAAATACCCAAAGGTGCTCTGTTGTTTCCCGTGCGGAAGGACGACACCGACCTGATGCTGGCAATCAAAAAGGGAATTTCCATGGGACACACCCGGTATCTCATCTATGGCGCCACCGGCGGACGACTGGACCATACCTTTGCCAGTATCCAATCCTTGGCCTATCTATGTGCCCATGGATGCAGGGGCGTTTTGGTGGACGGCCAGCAGTGGTTAACATTGATTGAGAATGAAACCATTCAAATTCCGACTGGATACCGACACGTCTCCGTCTTTTCCTATACTGAACGCTGCAAAGGGGTCACACTGAAGGGATTGAGCTACCCATTGGAAAACGGAGAGTTGGACCAGAATTTTCCTCTTGGCGTCAGCAATTCGATGACCGAACAGAAAGCCTCCATCTCAGTTAAAGAGGGAAGACTGCTTATTATCCTCTCAAATTACCCGTAAAGGCGTTCACCGATTGCTCCCTTCCCGCGTAATATGGGAGGGAAGGGAGGCTTTCCAATGAAAGTGATTGTACGTAAACCATCGAGACTGCTTTCCGGATTACTCTGCCTGTTATTTGGCGTCAAAAGGGAATCCCACAGCGAAAACTAAAATCTAGGCATAAAAGAAAGGATCAAAAAAATGGGCAAAATTGGAATTCTGGGTGCAATGACAAGCGAAATCACCCTGTTAAAAGGCCGGATGTCCGACCGTCGTGAGACGACCCGCGCCGGACGTACATTTTATGAAGGAAAGATTAGCGGCGCCGATGTCGTGCTGGTTTGTTGCGGAGTCGGCAAGGTCAATTCCGCTCTCACCTGCCAAATGGTGATCGACTGGTTTGGTGTCGATGCCGTAATCAACATCGGCGTTGCGGGCAGCGGCGGGGAAGCGAAAGTCCGGGAGATTGTCGTGTCCTCTGACGCGATTTATCATGACCTGCACGGGTTAAACGCCGAAGACGAGATTCTTCCCCAATGCTATCCCTTTGTTCGCAGCTTCCAGGCGGACCCCAAGCTGGTGCAGCTGGCGATGGACGCCTGCAAAGGACGGGTAAAGGCTTACACCGGCCGGATTGCCACCGGTGACCAGTTCATCGGCAGTAAGGACGTCAAGGACGATATTGTTGCCCGCACCCATCCGATGGCCATCGAGATGGAAGGGACTTCCATTGCCCACGCTTGTGCAGTAAACGACATCCCCTTCGTTATCATCCGCAGCATCTCGGACAATGCCGACGACGGAGCGGAGATGAGCTTTGATACCTTTGAAACGATTGCCGCCAACGATGCCGCGGAAATCGTGACTACGATGCTTCAAAAACTGTAATCAAAAAGGCCGCTGGGAAATATCCCAACGGCCTTTTCTCATGTTCATTTTAGTCCAGACGGTCAATAACAATCTTATAGGGGTTATCAGTGGCAATTTTGCCTTCCGCTTTCTTAGCATGAAGGGCAACCATCGCGGCAGATTTGGTCGGCGCGGCAATGGTACCAGCACCAGCGACACATCCGCCAGGGCAGCCCATGCCCTCCAGCAGATAACCATCATATTTACCAGCTTTCGCCAGAGTCAACATCTTCTTGCAGTCTTTCAGACCCTG
>CALXHB010000141.1 GCA_944387995.1 uncultured Clostridia bacterium
TATCGTTGATGGTTTCGGCGGCGATAACGCGCCGGTGGCGGTGCTGGAAGGATGCGCCGCGGCGGTTCAGGAATACGGTGTGGAAATCATCGTCACCGGGGACGAGGAAAAGCTGAAAAAGGTTGCCTCCGATCGGAAAATCTCCCTTCAGAACATTGAAATCTTCCACGCGCCCACCGTTATCACGATGCACGACGACCCGGTCTCCCTTTTAAAGGCAAAATCGGACTGTTCAATGGCGGCGGCGTTTAAGCTGCTCAAAGAGGGCAAAGGGGACGCCTTTGTCAGCGGCGGCAGCACCGGCGCCATTGTCGTGGGGGCCAACTTCATCATCAAGCGGCTCAAAGGGGTCAAACGGGCGGGGCTCGCCACCGTCATCCCCACCATCAAGGGTTGCTATATGCTGATGGACGCCGGGGCCAACCTCGACTGCAAGCCCGAAACCCTCTTGCACTTTGGGATTATGGGCAGCATCTATATGGAAAAGGTCCTGGGGGTTAAAAACCCGAAGGTGGGACTGATCAACGTCGGCACCGAGGACACCAAAGGCGGCGACCTCCAGAAGGAAGCCTATGCCCTCTTGCAGAAGGCGCCGATCAACTTTACCGGCAACGTCGAGGCCCGGGACATTCCCGCCGGTGAGGTGGACGTGGCGGTGGCCGATGGATTTACCGGCAATGTCGTCTTAAAGCTCACCGAAGGGCTGGGGTCGATGTTCTCCAAAAAGATTAAGGAGATGTTCCTCTCCGGCACATCCGGCAAACTGGCGGCGGTACTGATGATGAATAAGCTCAAGGGCTTTAAAAAGGCGATGGACTACACCGAATACGGCGGCGCGCCTCTTTTGGGTTCCGCCCTTCCGATCATCAAGGCCCACGGCAGCAGCAACGCCTATGCCTTTAAAAACGCCATCCGGCAGGCGAGAGATTTTGTAAACGGCGGGGTCAACGACGCGATCCGCGCCTCCCTCGACCAGCTGGCGGCGGAAGAAAAGGCCAAAGCGGCGGACGGAGAATAAACGCTATCAATAATCATAAACCGATGTCCCGCATACCCGGGACATCCGGTTTCTCAGCCATCTGGAAGAATCAGCCCGGTGTCTGAGAAACCGTCGGACGGATGAAAGGATGGACAACCGTGAAAGACTTTGTGCATAAAGAAGACCTTGAGGAGTTACAGCGGAAGATAGGCTACACCTTCAAGCGGGAAGGGTATCTGGAACAGGCGCTGACCCATTCCTCCTACGCCAACGAGGGCCACAAACACCTCCGCAACAACGAGCGGCTGGAATTTTTAGGCGACTCGGTGCTGTCGGTGATTGTCGCCCGGTATCTGTTTTTGAACTATAAGGACCTCCCGGAAGGGGTGCTCACCAAAATGCGGGCGAGCCTAGTCTGTGAAAAGGCCCTGGACGTCTTTGCGGGGGAGCTGGGGCTGGGGGATTACCTCCGGCTGGGCAAAGGGGAGGAGCTGACCGGCGGCCGCCAGCGCCCCTCGATCATTGCCGACGCCTTTGAGGCGCTGTTGGCGGCCATCTACCTGGACGGGGGCTACGAAGAGGCGCAGAAATTCGTCCTCCGCTTTATCCCCAAAAACATCGACCTGGAAAAATCCAGCCCCCTCTCCGACTACAAGACCGCTTTGCAGGAGATTGTCCAGCAGAATAAGGAGGAAAAGGTCTCCTACCGGCTGGTGGACGAGCATGGACCTGACCACGCAAAGGTCTTCACTTCCGAGGTGCTGTTAAACTCCAACGTCATCGGCACCGGCACCGCTTCCTCCAAAAAGCAGGCGGAACAGAACGCGGCCAAAGAGGCGCTGCGACTGATGGGTTACGATCTCTGATGAAGGCCCGTCGGGCGGTGATTCCGCTTTTTATCCCCCACGAAGGCTGTCCCCATGCCTGTTCCTTCTGTGACCAGCGGGCCATCTCCGGAGAGTCGGAGATGACCCCAGAAAAGGCGGCCGCTGAACTGGAAAGGGCCTTTGCCTCGTTCCAGCCGGCGGAGGCGGAAATCGCCTTTTTCGGGGGGAGCTTTACCTGTTTGGAACGGGAGAAGATGCTCCGATACCTGGAGGTGGCCAAACCCTATCTCGACCGAGGACAGGCGGCGAGCCTGCGCTGTTCCACCCGCCCGGACGGCATTTCGCCGGAGATTTTACCGGTTTTGCGCCGGTATCGGATGGAGACGGTGGAACTGGGGGCCCAGAGCTTTTCCGACCGGGTGCTTTTGCAAAACGGCCGGGGCCATACGGCGGCAGACATCGAGGGGGCCTTCTCGCTATTGCGGGAGGGCGGTTTTACCGTCGGCCTGCAGATTATGACCGGCCTCCCCGGCGAGACGGAAGAGGATTTGGAAAAGACCGTGGAAGCGGTTTTGCGGCTCCACCCGGATATGCTGCGGGTTTACCCGACGGTGGTGATCCGGGGCACCCCGATGGCCCGGTGGATGGAAGAGGGAAGGTTTATCCCCAAGGGAGTCGAGGAATCGGTTCCAATTTGCGCCGGGATTCTCACCCGGATGGAGCGGGCTGGCATCCCGGTCATCCGGATGGGGCTGCACCCTTCCGCCGAACTGGAAGAGAAGGTGGTGGGTGGCTGCTATCATCCGGCGTTTAAGGAGCTTTGTTTGGCTCGCATCTGGCGGGACCGGGTGGAAGCGGCCCTGACCCCATATCCGGCGGGGACAGAAGTCCGGATTTTTGTACCGAAGGGCCAGCTTTCCCAGGCGCTGGGGCAGAAGAGAGGAAACCTCGCCTATTGGGAGAAGCTGGGTTACCGGGTACAGGTTTGTCCTTCGGAGGACGGACAGGCATTTTTGACCGTCGGGGAGACGGCAGAGCCGCTCAAGTAAGGCGGCGCAGTAGAGATGAGAGGAGTATGGCTGGATGCGTTTGCGTTCCCTGGAAATTCAGGGGTTTAAATCCTTTCCGGACAAGACCAAAATCGAATTTGACCGTGGGATGACCGTTGTCGTCGGACCCAACGGCAGCGGCAAGAGCAACATCAGCGACGCCATCCGCTGGGTGCTGGGGGAGCAGTCCACCAAGGCCCTCCGGGGCGGCAAGATGGAGGACGTGATCTTCGCCGGTACCGCCACCCGCAAACCGCTGGGCATGGCGGCGGTGTCTTTGACCTTTGATAACGCCGACCGGACGCTGCCGGTGGAGGCAGAGGAGGTTACCATCACCCGCCGCTACTACCGCAGCGGGGAAAGTGAGTATCTCTTAAACGGCAAGGCAATGAAGCTGCGGGAACTCAACGAGATGCTGATGGATACCGGCCTGGGCAAGGACGGATACTCGATGATCGGCCAGGGGCGGATTGCCGAGATTATCGCGGCCAAGAGCCGGGAACGCCGGGAAATCTTTGAGGAGGCCGCCGGCATCGCCAAATACCGCTACCGCCGGGAAGAGGCGGAGCGGAAGCTGGACCAGGCCCAGGAAAACCTGCTGCGGCTATACGACATCCTGTCGGAGCTGGAAGGGCGGGTCGGTCCGCTGAAAGAACAGGCGGATAAGGCGGAAAAGTTCCTCACCCTGTCGGAAGAGAAGAAAAAGCTGGAAATTTCCCTCTGGCTGATGCAGCTGGACAAGCTCCGGGGGGACTTGCAGCAGCAGGATAACCGCTGCCTGATTGCCCAGGGAGAGGACGAGCGGTTAAAAGCCGAGGCCGACCGGCTGGAAGAGAAGATTCAGGCGGCCTACGACCAAACCAGGGACTGCCTCACCAAAAGTGAGGAATACCGCCAGATTCGGGAAAACCTGCAAAACCGGATTGCCGCGGAAAAGTCGTCGATTGCGGTCCATGAAAACGAACGGACCCACGCCCTGTTGGAGCATAAGCGACTGCAAGAACAGTTGGCCGGGGGTGAGGCGGCCGAAAAGGCCCAGGCGGCCCAGATCTTCGAGGCTAGACAGAAGCTCCAGGCCTATGGGGAAAAGTTGGACGCCCTCCAAAAGCGGGAGGCCGAAACCCGCCAGAAGGCTGAGGAGATTGCTGACGCCGGGAAAAGCGCCGGGGATGAGGCGGCCCGGCTGCAGGCTGAGCTGTCCCAGTGCACCCTGGACATCTCCCGGTACACGATGGCCATTGCCGCCGCCCGGCGCAACGAGGAGGAGCAGCTGGACCGCCAGACCGGCGACCAGCAGGCGCTGCGGGAGGCGGAAGACAAATATACCGCCGAACAGTCGGCCCAGCAGGAGGTGGAAGGCCTTCTATCGGAAATCCAGTCGAGGCGGGAATCCCTCCAGAACACCCTTTCTGGCTTCCAGCTAAAGCTCCAATCCCGGCGGGAATCGGTGGAGGCCCTCCACCGGGAGGTGCAGGACCTGGAATTGGAAGAAAAGGGCAAGCTCCAACGGGCCAGCCTGCTGCGGGACCTGGAAACCCATATGGAAGGGTTTAACCACTCGGTCAAGACGGTGATGGGCTGGAAACAGCGGGGGACGGTAAACGGCATCCACGGCACGGTGGCGGGACTGATTGAGGTACCGGAAAACTACGCGGTGGCGGTGGAAACTGCCCTGGGAGCTGGCCTTCAGAACATCGTTGTCGATAACGAAGAGACCGCCAAGGGCTGCATCCGCAGATTACAGCGGGACCGGGCCGGACGAGCGACCTTCCTGCCGCTGACGGCGGTGCGCGGGACGCTGCTGGACCAGCCGGGCCTGCAAAAGGAACCGGGATTTTT
>CALXHB010000142.1 GCA_944387995.1 uncultured Clostridia bacterium
GAAAAAGCCGACTATGCAGTGGATATCTACCCCCACTACGGCAGCGACGTCGAGGCTTCGCTGAAAGGCGGATACGATGTTCGCCACGGCCTGATTGGCGCCGGCGTTTACGCCTCCCATGGCTATGAACGCAGCCATATGGACGGGGTTTACAACACCCTGAAGGTACTCAAAGGGCTATTGGACATCTAAAACAGAAATTCAGCGGCCCTTTCCCAGAGCCGCCGAACCAAAGGACAACAATAAACGGCAGATTCTGCCAGCAAAGGAGTGCTCCTTATGGAACAATTTCAGTATTACACCCCCACAAAAGTCATCTTTGGCAAGGACACCCATAAACAGGTCGGTACCGTCATCCGCTCCTATGGGTTCCACAAAGTCCTCTTCCACTACGGGTCCGGCTCCATCAAAAGAACCGGCGTTTACGACCAGATTGTCCAGTCGCTGAACGAAAGCGGTATTGAGTTTGTGGAACTGGGCGGGGTCGAAGCCAACCCGAAAATCTCCCTGGCCCGGAAAGCAGCCCAGCTGTGCATCGACGAGAATGTGGAGATGATCCTGGCTGTCGGCGGCGGTTCGGTTCTGGACTCCGCCAAATCGGCGGCAGCAGGCGCAGCCAACCACTGTGACCCCTGGCTCTTCTCGATTGGAGAAAAGGTTCTGGAAAAGACCCTGCCGGTGGGCGCTGTTCTGACCATCTCGGCATCTGGCAGTGAAATGAGCAACTCCTGCGTCATGACCAACGAGGACTGCTGGCTCAAACGGGGCTTCAACACCGACCTCAACCGCCCGCTCTTCGCCATCATGAACCCTGAACTGACCTACACCGTCTCTCCCTACCAGACCGCCTGCGGCATCACTGATATTATGATGCACACCCTGGAACGGTACTTCTGCTTCAACACCGACGTCGCCCTGACCGACCGGATCGCCGAAGGTCTGTTAAAATCGGTGATCGAAGCGGGGAAAGTGGCCATCGAAAACCCCACCGACTACGAAGCTCGGGCAACGCTGATGTGGGCGTCGTCGATGTCCCATAACAACCTGACCGGCAATGGCCGCGACTACTTCATGCGCTGCCATCAGATTGAGCATGAGCTTTCCGGTATGTATGACCGTGTCGCCCACGGTGCAGGTCTGGCGATCATCTTCCCGGCCTGGGCTAAGTTCATCTACCAGAACGAAAAGGCTCTGCCCCACTTCTGCCAGTACGCCAACCGGGTCTGGGGCATTGACATGGACTTTGCCCATCCTGAACGGACCGCTTTACTCGGCATCGAAGCCACTGAAAACTACTTTAAGAGCATTGGCATGCCGGTACGGCTCCGGGAACTGGATATCGACGACTCAAAGATCGACGAAATGGCAGAAAAGTGCACCTTCTTCGGCAAACGGGTCCTCCGGGACTACATCCCCCTGGGCAAAGAGGAGATCAAGAAAATTTATCAGCTGGGTCTGTAATTTATTTGCAGTTTCAAACAGATGTGATTCTGTCAAAAACGTCGGTTTTCGACAGACAAAAACGGCAGGCTGGAAATTCCAGCCTGCCGTTTTGTTGTTCTTTTTTAACCAGCTGCCAATCAGCAAACCGGGACAACCCATCCGAAGGGATCGGGTTTCTTGCCCCACTGAATAGCGGTCAACTCGTCATACAGCTTCTGAGAGAGTTCGCCGATCTTGCCGTCGGTGAGCTTCATATCGAAGTCTTTGTAGCGCAGCAGTCCCACAGGGGAGATAACCGCAGCGGTACCGGAACCAAACATCTCGGTGAACTTGCCTTCCTTGTAAGCTTCCATCAGCTCGTCCACGGTGATCCGCCGTTCGGAGACCTTATAGCCCCAATGTTTCAGCAGTTCGATAACCGATTTACGGGTGATGCCGGGGAGGATAGAACCCCGCAGCTCAGGGGTGACAACCTCGTCGCCCAGAACGAAGAAGACGTTCATTGCACCGACTTCCTCGATGTACTTCTGCTCAACGCCGTCCAGCCAGAGAACCTGAGAGAAGCCCTGGGCGCCAGCCTCTTCCTGGGCCAGCATCGAAGCCGCGTAGTTGCCGCCGGTCTTGGCAAAGCCAGTGCCGCCGCGGACCGCACGGACATAGCGGGGTTCAACGTAGATGTTAACCGGATTCAAACCGGAAGCGTAGTAAGCGCCAACCGGCGACAGGATGATGATAAACTTAACCATCGTCGTGTTGTGGGCGCCCAAGTTGGGCTCGGTGGCGATGCAGAAGGGACGGATGTAAAGAGAATGGCCTTCCGAATGGGGGACCCAATCTTTATCAATCTCAACCAGCTGTTTCAGCGCCTTGACACAGAAGTCCACATCCAGGGTCGGCATTGCAAGACGGGCGTTGGAATTATTCAAACGCTTAAAGTTCTCTTCCGGTCTGAACAGCTGAATATGACCGTCGGCGGTGCGGTATGCCTTCAGGCCCTCGAAGGTCTCCTGGCTGTAATGGAAAACGTTGCAGGCGGGGGAGAGGGAGATGTTGCCAAAGGGGATAATCTGGGCGTCGTGCCAGCCATGCTGCTTGTCCCAGTCCATCGTAAACATGTGATCGGTAAAGACTTTGCCGAAGCCGAGCTCCGCATCGGGCGTTTTCTGCTTCGGATGATCGGTAAGATGTACTTTGATTTCCATAATCCTGCATTCCCCTAAAAGCCAGCGGCGGAAGGGGAAATACCTTCCTTTCCTAATCAACTTTGGGGCTGTTTTTCAGGTACCGCCCGGCGAACAGCCTTTTATACAAAAACTAGTATATCACACCGGAAAAATGCTGTCAACTGGAACAGAACTTGCAAATTGTACGAAGATTTGGTAAAAATGGCCGACCGTTTCGGCAAGTTGTAGGATAACAGAAAGATTGTCATACAAGAGTGCAAACGGTTGCATCGTCCGGTCGGATGCGGTATACTAAAATAAGCAAAAAAGCTCTTATCCCTCGCAGGTGACCGGCTGGAAAGAGTCCGGGTCAAAGGGGGTTACCGGCGCCGCCGGAACCGTATGAGGCGCGATCATCTTCTCCATCCAAACCATGTCATACCAGTGGTCAAACTTGTAGCCGCACTGGTAAAAACGGCCGACCATCCGGTATCCCATCTTTTCGTGGAAATAAACGCTGGAATTGTCCAGATGGGCGTCCGGTTCCCCAGTGTAGGCGATGCAGGCGTTTAGGTTGGTGATGCCCATGGGCGCCAGAGCCGATTCCAATGCTTCGTAAAGGTGCCGGCCCACTCCCATGCCGTGGGCTCCTTTAGCCACATAGATGGATGTTTCCACCGCCCAATCGTAAGCGGCCCGTTCCTTAAAAGGAGAGGCGCAGACAAAGCCGAGCAGCCCCTCTTCCCCCTCTGCCACCAGATAAGGGTAGCGGGCAAGGGTATGGCGGACCCGTCCGGCAAAATCTTCTCCGGTGGGGACGGCGTATTCAAAGGTGATGGCTGTATCCTTGGCGTAAGGCGCGTAAAGGGCGGCGAGGGCTTCCCCGTCAGAGGGACGGGCGACCCGAATCTGGTAACTGGACATAAAAAATCCCCTTCCAATCTTTTTTCCCTCATTTTAGCACCATTGCGGCCCTCTGGCAAGGGCCATTCCTCTTTAAAGGAGTATAACACCATGACAAAGCGCAATTTTCCCTCCCATAACCGGCTGTGGCAGCTGGACGCCCTGCGGGGAATCACCCTCATCAGCATGGCCGCTTACCATGCCCTCTGGGATCTGGTCTACCTCTTCGGTCTGCGGGCAGACTGGTATAGCGATACGCCCGGTTATCTCTGGCAGCAGAGCATCTGCTGGTGTTTTATCCTCCTGTCCGGCTTCTGCTGGGGGCTGGGGAAACACCCGCTGAAACGGGGACTGATGGTATTTTTCGGGGGTGCACTGGTGACTGCGGTAACCCTCCTTGTGATGCCGGCTGAACGGGTGGTGTTCGGGGTTTTGACCCTGATTGGGTCTTCGATGCTTCTGATGATTCCGCTCCATAAGTTGCTGGGGAAAATTCCCCCAAAATACGCGCCCTTTGGTATTCTCGCCGCCGGCCTTCTCTTTTTTATCACCCGCAACATTTCCCGGGGGAGCTTGGGCTTTGAAGGAATTCACCTCGGAACCATCCCAGCGGCCTTTTACCAGAATATCTTCACCGCCTACCTGGGATTTCCGCCAAGAGAATTTTTCTCCACCGATTATTTCCCCCTCTTCCCCTGGTTTTTCCTCTTTCTGACCGGGTATTTTATCCATCGGAGCCTCTCCCCTTGGATTCAGCGGAAAAGGGAATCGGAAAATCTATCTCCCGCTCCGGCGGCGGCAAAGCCCTTTTGTTGGATTGGGCGGCACTCCCTCATCCTTTACCTTGTCCACCAGCCTGTGATCTACGGCATCTGTGAGGCTGTCCGGATGATTCTATAAACCGAGGAGGCTTTCGATTGAAAACCGCAACCGAGCTGCTGCGTCCTGGCGGCAAAACCATTCCGGCGGGATTTTTCTCCTGCCGGGGAGAGGTTTTAGCTCCCACGGCCGTCACCGGCTTTACCATGATGGGAGCTATTCTCCTGTCAACCCTCCTTTCCCTGTGGGGAATCCGGCTGCTGGCCCTTCTGACAGCGGGAATCGGGGTTTTATCGGCTATTCTCGCCTTTCTTTCCCACAAAGGGTACAAACTCCCCCAGCTGGACTTTCTGGCTCTATTTATGCTGGCGGCAGCCCTGGGGCTTTACTTAAGCGGGAACGAGCGCGCCGACCTTTTGGAGGCCCGCGGGGCCTTTGCAGGGAAAGAGGCGGAAATCTCCGGCACCGTCTCGGAAGTGGTCCGACGGGAGGGCGGCGGCAGCCGTTTTCTTCTCCGGGACGCCGAAATTGTAACCGAGGGCCAAGTGGGGACAGGGAATGTCCTCTTTTACTCTGACGGGGAGCTGTCCTTTGACGGTGGGGAAAAGGTTATCCTTTCGGCAGAATTGAGCGAAGAGCTGACCCTTTCCCAGATGGGGATGGGAGCCGATCTGGTGGCCTTCCGAGCTGACTACCTGGGGGAACAGGGGACCACCTTCTGGCACCCTCTTTACGGGCTGCGAAATGACTTTCTCGACTGGGCCCAGTCGAGGGTCTACGCGGTTATGCCAAGGGAAAGCGGCGACGTCATGCTGGGAATGCTCTTGGGCTCCAGGGAACAGCTGGGGAGCAGAGTCTACGCCCTGCTGC
>CALXHB010000143.1 GCA_944387995.1 uncultured Clostridia bacterium
TGCTGGCCAACATCGAAGGCGGGCTGGTCTTCTCCCGGGAAGGGGATATGATCTGGCAGTGCTCCAACTGCGGACATATTGTCGTCGGCAAAAAGGCCCCCGAAATCTGCCCGGTCTGCTCGCACCCCCAGGCTTATTTCCAGATTAAGGCCGAAAACTACTGATACAAACTGATTAAAACGCCGCTCCGGAAAGGCCGGGGCGGCGTTTTCGTGTATTCGTGTCGATTAAAGAAAAATGCAACAATCGGCGTTGAACCATTGTTCTTAGCAAACGGGGGTCAATAAAAAGTTTAGGCTCAAGCCCTTTTTAAAGGGCTTGCAGAAGTGCAGAGGGCAGGGCCCTTTGCCAGGTACGAATTGATAATGAAAGCTTACTTTTCACAGCTGCTTACGCCAAAGGTTACCTGTCGCGCAGCGACCATCCATTGCCCAAAAGCTTTTCTCGCTTATTTTGCCATTCCGGCCAGAACCTTTAGCCCTTTCATGTCCAGGATTTCGATGGTCCCGCGGCTCTGGCGGACGATTCCCTCGGAGGTGAAATAGCGCAGCATCCGGGAAACCACCTCCCGGGCAGAACCCATATACCGGGCGATCTGGTCGTGGGTGATTTTAAGCTTGGGGCCGTCCTTTTCCGACTCCTCCAGCAGAAAAACCGCCAGCCGCCGGTCAAAGCGCATGAACATGATCTGCTCCATCACCCAGACAGCGTCCGACAGCCGGCCAGCCGCCGTCCGGAGGGCAAAGTTTTCGGCGTAGAGGTTTTCCTGGGTGACCGCGGCAAAGACCGGTCCGTCTACCACCAGCAGGGAGGTGTCCTCTTCGGCGTCGATCATCACGTCCAGCGAAAAGGTCCGCAGGGCACAGGGGGCCGACAGGATGCAGACCTCCCCTGGGAAGGCCCGGAAGATGGTGATTTCCCGCCCTTCCTCCGATAGGAGATACGCCCGCAGGCATCCGCTCTCCACCACCAGCACCCCGGTGCAGCCACCCATTCCGTGGACGTTTTCGCCCTTTTCATAGCGGGCGGGGTGGGTGGCCCCGCAGAGCCTGCCCTGCTGGTCGGGGGTTAGTTTGTCCCAGAAGGGGAAATACTGGCGGAAAAAGGTGGGACATTCGTTTTTGTTCATCAGAGGAGTCCTTTCTGTCCATTCGTTTGATCGAAGGGAAAACTAGATATTGACAATTGGGCGGTTAAGAGGGGGAAAAGTGGTCACTTTTTGCTTTTAAGCGGGGAAAAACCACCTGATAGCTGAGCTTTGCTGACGGCAATGCACTTTTTTCGTCAGCGAACCGCTTTTTTGGCAGGATATGCGAGCATATCCTGAGCCTCTTTCAAAGGCTGAAAAAATAAACATAAAATCCTTATTTCTTTAGAACGGGTTGCCGGCGCCGTCCTCGTCCAGCCCAAAGAAGCTGAGGGCTTTCTGAATCGACAGGTCCCAGAACCGCCATTCGTGTTTATAGCCCGGAATGGTCTCGAAGGTGGCGGGAAGGCCGATCTCTTCGGCGTACTTTTTAAAGTCCATAAAGGCGGGGTAAAGGCCGTCGTCCTCGCCGCAGGCAAAGTACAGCCGGGGCAGTTCGCCGGTTTTCGCCTTTTCCCCGACGATCTTCCAGGTGTTTTCCGGGGAAGCGAGGAAATCTTCCAGATCCTTGTAGTTGATGACCGATTTGCTCATCCGCTCCCACATGGCCGGTTCCTTTTCGGCCATCGTCTCAAAGTTGCGGGGAGAAGCGGACAGTACCGCCGCCGCCGCGAACTTTTCCGGGTGGCTGAAGGCGTAGACGCAGGTCCCCCGGCCGCCCATCGACAGACCGGCAATGAAGTTGTCCTCCCGTTTGTCCGAGGCCGGCAGCCAGCCGTAGATCAGCGGCATCAGCTCGTCAAACAGAAAATCGTACATGTTGTACCCTAAGCCGTAGGAGGGCCAGTTGCCGTAGTTGGTGTTCATGCCGTTGGGGCAGACGACAATCAGGTCCTTTTCGCAGGCGTACAGCTCGATGTTGGACTTCCGCAGCCAGTCGGTGTGGTCGCCGAAGGTCCCGTGGAGCAGCCAGAGGACCTTGTACTTTTTGCCGGAACCGTAAAACTCCGCTGGGGAGGTTTTCCAGGGCTTGTCGGGGAGGATGACGGTGATTTCGGTGTTGCCCGAGAGGCAGCTGGACTGGAAATTGAAGGTCATAAGGGACATGAGTGTTTTCTCCTTTTATCTATATGGGTTTTGGTCACGCATTAGAGCAGCCGGCCGATGAAATCCCAGATTTTTTTCAGCAGTTCCTGGCTCCAGAAACTGCCTTCGTGCTCGGCACCCCGCACCCGGATGAGTTCGGTGTGGATGCCGTGGTGGGCGAGGGCTTCGGCCATCTTTTCGCTCTGCTCGTAGGGTACCACCGGGTCGGCGTCCCCATGAATCAGCAGAAAAGGCGGGTAGGGCTTGTCGGCGATCTTTTCGATGGGGTTCATCAGGCTGAGCCGCTCTTTCTGCTCCTCGGGGGTTTGTCCCAAAAGCCCCAGAAAGAGTTTCTGGTTTTCTTCATCCAACGGCTGGTCACCAGCCTGACGGAGCGCCCCTTCCAGCAGACGGGGGGTGTCCGCCGGACCAAAGCAGTCGACCACCACCCGGACATGGTCGGACTGGTCGGGATATTCGCCGGTGCGGTAGGTGGGGTCGTCGCCGGTTAAGCCCACCAGCAGGGCGGTGTTCCCGCCGGAGGAGGTCCCCCAGATGCCGATCCGGCGGACGTCCACCTTATAGGTGTCGGCCTTTTCCCGTAAAAAGCGGATGGCCGTCTTGACGTCCTCTAAGAAGGCCGGGGCCCGGTGGCCGTCCAGGGCGGAACGGTGGGTGATGGTGGCGACGATGTACCCCTTCTGGGCAAACTGGCTCAGCTGGGGGATTTCGTAGTAGATGTTGGGGGAGGTCCAGGCGCTCCCCTGGACAAAGAGGATGACCGGATACCTTCTGCCGTCGTCCAGCCGCTGGGCGGCCTGGGGGACGATCAAGGTCATTTTCAGTTCCGGCCAGGCGGCGGAGTAGGAGACATCCGGCAGGATTTCCGCCAGCCCCGAGAAGGAAGGGTTGTGGTCCAGTTCGCTGTAAATGACTTCTGCCATCGGGTCCTCCTTATTCTGCGTAGAGCTGCTGCGGGTCAAACCGGACGCCGAAAGCGCCCTTGCCGGCAAAGTAGCTGTTGCCGCCGAAAGCGGCTTCCTGGGGTTCTCCTTTGATGGCGCCGCTTAGGATGCCTTCGCAGACGTCGATGGCGTCCTGGTTAATGGACGACGGCATCGGCAGACAGACGACGTTGGCGGCATAGCCGATGTGACCGTTGTAATCCCGGTCGTAGTAGGGTTCCAGCGCCCGCAGTTTCTTCGCGGTGGCGAGCAGGGTGTCTACGCCGGATTTCGGCTTTTTTCGGTCGGCGGAGGAAAGGAGGGTGTTGCCGTTGCAGGCGTCGCCGGTGAAGATAATCCGCTCCCGCACGTCCAGGAAGGAGATGCCGCCGGGGGTGTGGCCGGGGGTCTCATAGACGACCACTTTCCGTCCGCCGAGGTCGAGGACGTCACCCTCTTTTAACGGAGAGAAGACGGGGAGCTTGTCGAAGGCTTTTACGTCCCCCTCGGTGACCGAGAAGAGCCCGCCGCTCATGGTATTCATCATCGACACATACCCCTGCCGCTGTTCCACAGTCAGCGTCCGGGCCATTTCGAAGTCGTCCGGATGGAGCAGCACTTCGTCGAAATACCCGATGCCGCCCACATGGTCCACGTGGCCGTGGGTGCAGGCCACTGTCAGAGGCTTGTCGGTCAGTTTGGCGCAGAGGGCTTTCACATCAAAGGTACCGGTGCCGGTGTCGATTAAGAGGGAACGATGTCCGCCTTCCAAGAGGAACATTGCGTCCATGCCGAACTCGTTGATGCACCAGGTGCCTTTGGCGATCATCGAGACAATAGGGGTTTGAATCTGCATAAAAAAGCCTCCCTTTTATGGCGAAAATTGGTTATGTCACTTAGTTTCAGTATACAATAGAGCGCTGGAAAATGCAAGGGGATTGCAAAATTTTACGATGGGGGGCTTTTTCACCCGAAGCGTATCGGGTTATGGGGAAAACTTTTCCCGCGGCCAGGTCTTTACCGAAGACCATTCGCTTGTCGAATGGTCCGAACCGTCACCCCGCGGGGTGTGCGGCCGCGTCGGATAATGGGTCCAGGGCCCTTTGGTACACAGTACAATGTAAAGGAAAGGTACAACCTGCGAAAAAGCGCGTTTTCCCACCTTGGTGGGAAATGCCAGCCAGCCCCACCGGCTGGCAAGCGGTTTTTCTGGCATCGCGGCTTTCAGCCGCATGCCTGGAGCCTGGTCCATCCAAGTGAAACTTGGTCCCATCAAGTCGCAATCTTTGATTGCGATGGTCTGCGAAGCAGACCTACGCTGA
>CALXHB010000144.1 GCA_944387995.1 uncultured Clostridia bacterium
CCTTGCGGATTTCGGCATCCTCCATCTTGAGGTCAAAGGGCACCAGTACATCGAAAATCAAATTCTGGTGGGTATCCCCCGGCACCAGCCGGACGTCGTGAACGCTGCAATCGGGGTCGAGGGACTCGGCCGCCACCTCCGCCTGCTGCCGCAGGTCGGCCAGTTCCGGGTTATGGGTGTCGATGGGGTCCAGATGGATGGTCGCCATGCAGCTGAGCTTCTCTCCCAGCTCCCGCTCCACATTGTCGATCATGTCGTGCAGCTTAAAGAGGTTTCCATCCCCCGATACCTCGGCGTGGAGAGAGACCATCACCCGCCCCGGCCCGTAATTGTGGACAATGAGGTCGTGAATACCGAGAATATCCGGGTGGGCAAGGACCGTTTTTTCGATCTCATCGACAAATTCCTGTTCCGGCGGCTGACCCAGAAGGGGCGAGATGGTATCCTTCGCCGCATCGTAACCGGTTTTCAAAATCAGCACCGAAACAATAAGGCCCAGCCATCCGTCAATCGGCAGGTTCCAAAGCCCGCCGGCAATGGTGCCGACCAGAACTGCCGTAGTAGCCACCGCGTCGCTGCGGGAGTCGGCGGCTGTGGCTTCCATCGCGGCCGAGTCGATCTTTTTAGCCAGGAAGTGGTTAAAGTAGGCCATCCAAAGTTTGACCAAAATCGACGCCACCAGGACCACCACCGGCAGCAGGCTGCAGGTGACAACCTCCGGGGCGCGGATTTTGTCGATGGAACTGGTCAGCAGTTCATACCCCATCATCAGGATGATAAACGACACAATCAGCCCCGCGATGTACTCAATCCGTCCGTGACCGAAGGGATGCTCGATATCCGGCTTGCGGCCGGCCATCCGGAAGCCGATCAGCGTCACAATCGACGAGGCGGCATCCGACAGGTTGTTCAGCGCATCAGCGGTGATGGCGATGGAGCCGGAAACCAACCCTGAAATCAGTTTTCCAGCAAACAAACAGAGGTTGAGGAAAATTCCCACCGCTCCCGACAGCGTCCCATACTGCTGCCGGACTTCCGGGGAATGGACATCCTCCGCATTTTTGACAAAGGTTCGGGTCAACATTTTTACCAAGGCAAGGTTCTCCTCTCCAAATGACATTTCCCTATCATTGTACCGGTATTTATAGAGATTGTCAATAAGTAAGCATACATTAACCGAAAAGTTCATTCTTTTTGCACAAAAATACGCAGCCCTTTCGAACTGCGTACCGACTGAATCCAATACATACCAATCAAGAATTACAATATAGTTACAAGATATATAATATATATAAACTCAACGAATAAAATTTATTTATTTAGTCAATTTACATTTTCCGTATTATATGATATACTTTGAACAAATTTAAAGAAAGAACTGATTTCAATGAATACAGGTGATTTTCGTACATAAAGCCATTTTTTATACAAGGAGGTATAGTATATGTTTAAAAAGATGTGTACTCTTCTTATCGCTTTCTTAGTAACATTAGTATTACCTGGTAGTGCTCTAGCAGTTGATTCTTCTTCCAATTATACAAACTATATAGTACAACAAGTTTAAAAACTTGATACGAGAATCGATCTTGATCAGAGCAAGCAATATAAGATTGTTGACATTCTTAATTCTAATCCTACAGTTGGATCTATCTACAATTCTTCGTCCGAAAAAGCAATTCAAATTATTGAAGAAAATGGTGCAATGACTACCATAACTACTATTATTCCATACAAACTTTCACCCCATGGCGAACTGATAAACAGCTTCTCTTATGTTCTTTCTATGCAAGAGCGTTCTGATGAGCCAATAGATGTTCGATTTGTGGATACCACAGTTACAGTTAATGCTTATCTAAATAAATATGGAGATGGATATATAACTGTTTATCAGCCAAAAGGTGTTGATGCATATTGGTACTCTAACTACGATGTGTCTCTTCACAACATGGTTGTTGATTACGATGCTCGTGGTGCGCTATATCGATATCCAGAATGTATAAATGATCGTTCAGAAAATGATTTAGGATTGGCAGAAAGCGCAAAAATATGGGATGATTATCTTATAGATAGTGGATTTAATATTGATAATCCAGTTATGCGACATGTATATTCGGATTACGATAATGTCCTTCCTGACAATAGAGCAATATATCCAACAAATTATTTTGAGCATGGAGGGAATCTTTTAGTAGAAATAAACTATACCGTGAATGGAAGGACATATACCCATGATGAATCGATTTGGATTTTTAGTAAGTAGAACTGTTCTTTTATCGTTTATATTGTGTGGGCTGTTTTTTTTAACTAGTTGTTCTCAACATTCCAACACAAGTGGTATCTTCCAAACTGCCATCCGGTTTGAAGACGGCATCATCTATCCCCGGGACTGTGATTTCGCGACCCCCTTCGACGAGGTTTTAAAGGCCAAAGGACTTACAGAGGAAGCGATCAACTATGCACGGGAAGACGACCGCCGGATTGTCCAGACGATCTCCATCGACGGCCTGTCGGATGACATTCGGGAAATCTGCAGCTTCTATAATGACCGTCTGGCTTCGATTACCTACAATATTGCGGTTTCTCCGGGAGAATATGACGAAATCTGCACCCTTTTGCAGCAGCAGGCGGAGGACTACATACCGGAAGAAATGATGCTGACGACTGGTAGTCTTCTGAATGGAAACAACATGATCTGGCAGGATGAAAAAGAAAATGCCATCCGAATTGAAATCGCCGATGTTTATAATTCTGATGACAAAATGATTTCCGTTGGCGTTTACGTTGCCAAAACAGAAGAAGCAATGGAACCGTTTATGGACGGCTGATAAAAGGTAGTAAAAAATCCGGCAGGGCAAATTCCCCGCCGGATTTTTTCTCAGTCGTATACCCCTGCCGACAGATACCGGTCACCGTTGTCCGGAAGCAAGGCCACAATGACCTTTCCGGCGTTCTCCGGCCGTTTGGCCAGCTGGCAGGCCGCCCAAAGGGCCGCGCCGGAAGAGATGCCGCAGAGGATGCCCTCGGTCCGCACCAGTTCCTTGGCCATCCGGTAAGCTTCTGCGGTGGGCACCGCCATTACCTCGTCCAGGACATCCCGGTCTAATAGTTCGGGCACAAAGTTCGCACCAATTCCCTGAATCCCATGGGAACCGGCGGTTCCAGCGGTCAGGAGAGGAGATTCCGCCGGCTCCACACCGACCACTTGAATAGAATCCCTCTTTTCCTTTAAATAGCGGCCCACGCCAGTGACGGTTCCGCCGGTGCCAATTCCGGCCACAAAGAGGTCGACGTTTCCTTCGGTATCCTCCCAGATTTCGGGACCGGTGGTCTCGTAGTGGGCTTTGGCATTGGCCGGGTTTTCAAACTGTCCGGCAATGATGCTGCCGGGGGTAGCCTTGTGAAGCTCCTCGGCCTTCTGGACCGCACCGGCCATTCCCTCAGCCCCGGGAGTCAGCACCAGCTCTGCCCCGTAGGCCGCCAGCATCGCCCGCCGCTCGGCGCTCATCGAATCGGGCATCGTCAGAATGACCTTATACCCTCTTGCCGCCGCCACAGCCGCCAGTCCGATACCGGTATTGCCGGAAGTAGGTTCGATAATCGTCCCGCCGGGGGATAAAATTCCCTTTTCCTCAGCGTCTAGAATCATATAAAGTCCTGCCCGGTCTTTCACCGACCCGGCCGGGTTGAACATTTCCAGCTTTAAAAGGATTTTCCCGCCCAGATTTTTTCCCGCCAAAAAGCGTTCGGGAGAGAAGAGAGGCGTCTGCCCCACCAGCTGTTCCATCGCGGTATAGATCATCGCTTTCACCCTTTCAAATTTATCGTTTCGGTTTTGCTGCCCTTATGGCGGCAGCAAAGGACGCAAAACGGGTCCTACAGAAGGACCCGTTTTACGCATCGGTCCGGCTCAATTCCTGCCGGAAGCCAGTTCAAACCCTTCCTTCAGCTCCCCGATCAGCGAGAAGCACTTGCCAGTGCCGATACCGACGCAGGAAACCGGGTCCCGGGCCACCGAAGTGCGAATACCGGTGGCGTCCTCAATGAGGCCGTCCAATCCCCGCAGCAGGGCGGTGCCCCCTGTCATCAGAATCCCTTCCGACAAAACGTCCCCCGAAAGTTCCGGCGGCGTCCGGGAGAGGACCTGCTTAACCCCGGCGACAATCTCATCCGCCAGCGGCCGCAGCACATCGCAGATTTCGGTTTGGCTGACAGTGATCTCCTCCGGAATGCCCGAAACGAGGTTGCGGCCCCGAATGGTGGCCTTAAAGTCGGTCTCCGGCCGGAAAACCGAACCGATCTCCTTTTTCAGCTGCTCCCCGACCGTCGTCCCAATGGCCAGTTTGTAGGTGGTCTCGATATATTTGACGATGGCTTCATCGAAGCTGTTGCCCGCCACCTTGAGGGATGTGGAAACAATGATCCCGCCCATCGAAATGACAGCGATGTCGGTGGTGCCGCCCCCCAGGTCGACCATCATCCGGCCCACCGGTTTGGTGACGTCCAGCCCCGCCCCAATGGCGGCGGCAATCGGCTCGTCGATGAGGTAGACCTTTCTTGCCCCGGCGCTGACAGCGGCTTCCACCACCGCCCGGGCCTCCACCCGGGTGATCGCCGACGGGATGCAGATGGCAATCCGGGGCCGGCTGAGGAAACTGCCGGACACCTTGCGGACAAACTCTTTGATTAAGAACTCGGTGAATTCGTGGTTGGAAATCACGCCCTCCCGGACCGGACACTCAATTTGGATGTAAGCGGGCGCTCTGCCCATCATCCGCAGCGCCTCGTGCCCGACGGCAACCACCTCGCTGGTGCGGGTGTTGTAGGCGACGACGCTGGGTTCCTCCAGCACAATCCCCTTTCCGGGGCGGTAGATGATGATTTTCGTGGTACCGAGGTCGATACCGAGATCGACGGCCATGGCGTGCCCTCCTTTTAAACGACTGTAATTTTCTTTTTATTATACAGCAAAACGCCCCATCTTGCAACCGCTCGGGATTTGTCCCATCGTAAACAGATTGAAACATTTTTCCGATTCCCGCCCGCCTATTGGGGAAAGGAGAAAGATCCTTTCTTCCTCCATAATTTATCATTCATCCAAATCTTTTGCTACAAATTTTCAATTTGCGCCCTTTACTTTTTCTTCAATAGGTGATAAAATTAGATTGATAAATTGAGAGGGTCTGTTTACCTTTCAATTTTCGATCGAATCGGACTCCGGATTTTCCGAGGCCGGTTTTATCACCTTCGTATTCTTTAATCAAGGAGGATAAATCCATGCCTAGAGCAAAACAGTCCATGGATGGCAACACCGCTGCGGCGCATGTAGCCTATGCGTTTACCGACGTTGCTGCTATCTACCCGATTACCCCCTCCAGCCCGATGGCCGACTCGGTCGACCAGTGGTCCGCTGAAGGCCGTAAGAACATTTTCGGCAACCAGGTTAAGGTTGTTGAGATGCAGTCTGAGGCTGGTGCTGCCGGTACCGTTCACGGCTCCCTCGCCGCTGGCGCTCTGACCACCACCTTCACCGCTTCCCAGGGCCTTCTGCTGATGATCCCGAACATGTACAAGATCGCGGCCGAACAGCTGCCGAGCGTTTTCGACGTTTCGGCCCGTACCGTTGCGACCCAGTCTCTGAACATCTTCGGTGACCACTCCGACGTTTACGCCTGCCGTCAGACCGGTTTCGCCATGCTGGCTGAAACCAACCCCCAGGAAGTTATGGACCTTGCCCCTGTTGCCCATCTGTCGGCTATCGAAGGCAAAGTTCCGTTCATCAACTTCTTCGACGGATTCCGTACTTCTCACGAAATCCAGAAGATCGAGATCTGGGACTACGCTGACCTCAAAGAAATGGTCAACATGGACGCTGTCAAAGCTTTCCGTGACCATGCTCTGAACCCTGAACATCCGGCTATGCGCGGCTCTCATGAAAACGGCGACGTTTTCTTCCAGCATCGTGAAGCCTGCAACCCTGTTTACGACGCTCTTCCCGCTGTTGTTGAGAAATACATGGCGAAGATCAACGAGAAACTGGGCACCAACTACGACCTCTTCAACTACTACGGCGCTGCTGACGCTGACCGTGTCATCATCGCGATGGGCTCCATCTGCGACGTCGCTGACGAAGTCATCGACTACCTGACCGCTAAGGGCGAGAAGGTCGGCCTTGTCAAAGTCCGCCTGTACCGTCCGTGGGTTTCCTCTGCCCTGCTCAAAGTCCTGCCGAAGACCGTCAAGAAGATTGCTGTCCTCGACCGTACCAAAGAGCCCGGCGCCCTGGGCGAACCCCTTTACCTGGATGTTGCCGCTACCCTGCGGGAAGCTGGCCTGAACGACATCGTTCTGATCGGCGGCCGTTACGGCCTCGGCTCCAAGGACACCCCGCCTTCCTCTGTCTTTGCAGTCTACAAAGAGCTGGAGAAAGACGCTCCGAAGGCTCGTTTCACCATCGGCATTGTCGACGATGTGACCAACCTTTCGCTGCCTGAAGTTAAGCCCGCTCCCATCACCTCTGCTCCTGGCACCGTTGAGTGCAAGTTCTGGGGTCTCGGCGGCGACGGTACCGTTGGTGCGAACAAGAACTCCACCAAGATCATCGGCGACCACACCGACAAATATATCCAGGCTTACTTCCAGTACGACTCCAAGAAGACCGGCGGCGTCACCATTTCTCACCTGCGTTTTGGCGACAAGCCGATCAAGAGCCCCTACTATATCAACCAGGCTGACTTCGTCGCCTGCCACAACCCCTCTTATATCGTCAAGGGCTTCAAGATGGTTCAGGACGTCAAACCCGGCGGTATCTTCATGATCAACTGCCAGTGGGACGACAAGGAACTGGAAGAGAAGCTGCCCGCCGAAGCGAAGAAGTATATTGCCGAGAACAACATCAAGGTTTATACCATCAACGCTATCGACAAGGCGATTGAGATTGGTATGGGCAAACGCACCAACACCATCCTTCAGTCCGCTTTCTTCAAGCTCGCGGGCGTCATGCCGATCGACGACGCAGTCCGTTACATGAAGGAAGCTGCGAAGAAGTCCTACGGCAAGAAGGGCGACGCAGTCGTCGAGATGAACTACAAGGCAATCGATGCCGGTCTGGACGCTCTGCATGAAGTTAAGGTTCCCGAATCCTGGAAGAACCCGACCCCCGACCAGATGGCTGCCGAGATCTACGGCCGTCCCGCTGTTGTCGACATGGTCAAGACCCTTATGGAACCCATCAACCAGATGGACGGCGACTCTCTCCCCGTTTCCGCCTTTGCTGGCAGAGCCGACGGGCAGTTTGAGATCGGCGCTTCCGCTTACGAGAAACGCGGCGTAGCCGTTATGGTTCCTCAGTGGACCGCAGAGAAGTGCGCACAGTGCAACCTCTGCTCGTTCGTCTGCTCGCACGCTACCATCCGTCCTTATATCCTCACCGAGGAAGAGGTCGCGAAGGCTCCCGAAGGCATCCGCACCGTTGCTGTCAAAGGCATCAAGGGCATCGACCCCAGCTACAAGTTCTCGGTTGTCGTATCTCCGATGGACTGCATGGGCTGCGGCGAATGTGTCACCGTCTGCCCGACCGGCGCCATCCAGATGGTTCCCCAGGAGCAGGAAGCTCATATGCAGCCTGTCTTCGACTACTGCTACTCCAACATCCACAAGAAACCCGGCATGCCTTCCGAAACGATGGTCAAGGGTTCTCAGTTCAACCAGCCGCTGCTTGAGTTCTCTGGCTCCTGCGCAGGCTGTGCGGAAACTTCTTATGCCCGCCTGATCACCCAGATGTTCGGCGAACAGATGTATATCTCCAACGCAACCGGTTGTTCCTCTATCTGGGGCGGCCCCGCTGCTACCTCGCCTTACACCGTCAACCAGATCTCCGGCCACGGCCCCGCTTGGTCCAACTCGCTGTTTGAAGACAACGCGGAACATGGCTTCGGTATGTATCTGGGCCAGAAGGTCATCCGTGATCAGCTGATCGCGAAACTGACCGAGATGGCAGAGAGCGACAAGGCTTCTGAAGGCATGAAGAAAGCTTACGCTGACTTTATGGCTACCAAGGAAGACACCAAGGCTAACGCCGCTACTGTTCCCGCCCTGGTTGCAGAGCTGGAAAAAGCAGCTGCAGAAGGCTGCCCTGTTGCGCCTGAAATCCTCGAGAAGAAACAGTACCTCTCCAAGAAGAGCATCTGGATCTTCGGCGGCGACGGCTGGGCATACGACATCGGCTTCGGCGGTCTGGACCATGTCCTCGCTTCCGGCGAAAACGTCAATGTCTTCGTCTTCGATACCGAGATGTACTCCAACACCGGCGGCCAGGCTTCTAAGGCTTCCAACATCGGTGAGGTCTGCCAGTTCGCAGCTGCCGGTAAGGAAGTTGGCAAGAAGAGCCTTTCCGAAATCGCTATGAGCTACGGCTACGTCTATGTTGCTCAGATCGCCCTCGGCGCTAACCCCGCCCAGGCCCTCAAGGCAATCAACGAGGCTGAAGCTTACAACGGCCCGTCCCTGATCATCGGCTACGCTCCCTGCGAACTGCACGGCGTCAAGGGCGGCATGACCAACTGCCAGAACGAGATGAAGAAGGCTGTCAAGGCTGGTTACTGGAACCTCTTCACCTTCAACCCCGCTCTCAAGGCAGAAGGCAAGAACCCCTTCACCCTCACCTCCAAGGAAGGCGACGGCAGCTATCAGGACTTCCTGGCTGGCGAAACCCGTTACAGCCGCCTGACCAAGGCGTTCCCGGAACGGGCAAAGACCCTCTTTGCAAAGTCGGATGAAGTGGCGAAGGCTCGCTACGAACACCTGATGAAACTGGTTGAGCTGTATAAATAATCGCTCGACCGCCGGCCGAAATCCGGTCGGTTAAAGGTGGATAACAAAAGCCCCTCCTCCCGAATGGGAGGAGGGGCTTTTTGCTGCCTATCTGTTTATTTCTTTTTACGGCTCAGCAGAAGGACGACAATTCCTCCCACAATCAGCAAAACCGGCAGGAGATACCAGATCCAGTCGGGGAACCCAGCGCTTCCGGTCACCAGAATGGCTGTGGGGCCGTCCGCCCCGCCAATAACGCCAATTGACGCTGATTCCATCGAAAGCCGCTGCAGGTCCAGCAGCAGCCAGGGAAGCATCCCTCCGGCAACGATCAGCCCCACTACCAGCAGACACCATCCCAGCCAGCGGAAAATCCGGCTGCGGGTGCTGCGGGCAGAATAGGCGATGGCCTCTTTGACGGTGGCTTCTTCCGGTTCAGACCGGCCGCAGCCGATCAGGGTCGCCACCGAAATATCTAGCGCCTGACTGAGCGGTTCCAGCAGCTGGATATCCGGCAGTCCACGGCCAGTCTCCCATTTGGAAACCGCCTTGTTGGTCACATGCAGCCGGTCGGCCAGTTCCTTCTGGGTCATCCCCAGTTCGGTCCGCCGGGCGGCGATGTACCGTCCCATTTCCGTTTGATTGATTGAACTATTACTCATACCCATTCCCTCTCTTATCCATGTTTTCTTCCCAGCCGGCCTGGAAGTCTGATTTCAGTATAACATGGACGCCGCCCGACCGCAATGGATTACCGCAATTTTCCCGGTCTACGCTTGGTAGAACCGGCTAAAAAGGCCGTTAAGGGGCGGTCCTTGCAGCTTTTCCGGGAATCTGGTATACTAAAAGGCAGAAAGGGGCGAAAATGATGGAACTGCGTGTCTTACGGTATTTTCTAGCGGTGGCCCGGGAAGGGAACTTCACCCGGGCTTCCCAGATGTTGCATGTCTCCCAGCCTGCCCTCTCCAAGCAGATTATGGAGTTAGAGGAAGAACTGGGCCAGCCGCTGTTCCTGCGGGGAAGCCGGAAGGTAACCCTGACCCCATACGGAAAGATTCTCGAGCAGCGGGCCCAGGAGATTCTCCAGATTGTACAGAAGACCGAAGAGGAGTTTTCCGGCCCCAAAGAGTCCCTCACCGGAGACTTGCGGATTGGCTGCGGCGAAGGGCGGACGGTGGAGCCGGTTACACGGGTGATCGCCCGGATACATCGGGTTCACCCCGACGTCATGCTGCACCTCTTTACCGGTATCACCACCGAGGTGGTGGACAAGCTCCAAAGTGGGGCGCTGGATTTTGGGGCGGTCAGCGCCTCCATCGGCAGCGAAGAATATAACTTTTTGCAGCTGCCGCTGGAGGACAACTGGGGGATTGTGATGCGGCGGGATGACCCGATGGCTAAACAATCAGCCATGACCCCCGAACAGCTGCTGGGGATGCCGCTGATTGTCTCCCGGCACGCGTTGGTCCGCAACGAGCTTTCCGGCTGGCTGGGACGAAGCATGCAGGAGCTGCACATCACCGCCACCTGCGACATGTACCGCAACGCCTCCCTGTTGGTCCGGGAAGGGGTGGGCTACCTGCTGACCTATGACCTTCCGGTGGAGGACGAAAGCCTCTGCTTCAAGCCCTTAAGCCCCCGGTTCTCCTCCCGCACCAAGCTGGTCTGGAAGAAAAATTTTCCTCTCTCCCCGGCCGCCCAGGCCTTTTTGGAGATGATGCAGCAGGAACTGTCCGAAACGGAATAAAGCCGCTTCCATCCCATTAGAGGGACAATGACGCAAAAGGAACGCCCAGGCACTCATGCCTGGGCGTTTTGCTGTATCGTACTATTTCGTTTTGTACCGGTTTTTCAGTCTCCTGAGCTTGCATCCGCAATAGATCAGCAGGCCGAGGCAGAGAAGAAAGACAATGGTAAAGAAAATCCCGAACCCCCATCCGAGAGCACTTAAGTCTCCAAAGAGACAGTTATACCAATTGGGCAGCAGAAGGCAGAAGACAACGACAAAAATCGGAACCAGACGGGTCTGAATGACATGCTGAATCATCTGGAGTTTGGACTGCCGGTCGGAGAAAATCTCCCCGTCGTTTTCCTGCTCCACCTGGGAGGCGGGTTTGCGGAAGTAGAGCCACCCGTTACAGCTGGTAAAGTATTCCCAGCCATAGTCCCGGAACAGCTGCATATAATCCGCCGTCTGCTCCCGATTCTGATAATCCAGCCGGTAGATCACATCTTCCGGCGGACATTCCGCAAAGACGTAAAAGCAGGGCAGGTATATTTTTTCCAGCCGCAGCCCCTTTTTGTGCTGTTCCCGCAGCCAGATTTCCTCTTCCTCATAGTCAGCAATCGTAAAGTACCGAATTTTAACCTCACGCATGGACATACTCCCCTTTGCTGTTTTTATAAAGCCGCTCAATCCGTCGAATCTCGAGGTTTAACACCTCCCGGCCCAGGTCGGTGATCTGATAGAGTTTTCGTTTTTGGTCTTCTGCGTAAAAAGCGATGAGGCCGTCCTTTTCCATCTTGGATAGGGTCCCGTACATTGTCCC
>CALXHB010000145.1 GCA_944387995.1 uncultured Clostridia bacterium
CAGCATCGACGACATCGAGATGGTCGATATCACCACCATCTGAGCAAGGATAATAAACCTTCTATGATTCCCCATAAACCGGTCTGCCCTTCTAAGAGGACAGGCCGGTTTTCCCTTTATACCATGAATCTGCACAAGAGACGGTTCTGTTTTTTATGAAAAAACTCCGCTATTCCTCTGAACAGTTTTGTGATATAATAAAATTGTAAATAGAATATATTACAAACTGTAACAAGGAGGGATCCCAATGAAGAGCCACAGAAAGTTTCATCTTTTCCCGATTCTAACCGCAGCGGTTGCCTGCGCCGGACTCTGCTTCTCCTGTGACAGTCCGGCACAAAATGCCGGCCTCTCCGGCTTCAAATCGGAAGAGGGCTATGTTTACAGCGAGAAAGAGCCCTTTGGAATGACTCGGGCAGAGGCAGAAGAACTGTACGCCGAAAGCCTGGATGAAGTGGCCGGCGATCCGCAGGAAGGATGGCGCACCCAGGTCCCCACCGAACTGATCCCGCCAGAAAACGCGGAATTTTTGGGGCTGGAGTGGATGCGGCAGCTGTCGTTTGACGGCGACGCCCTCTACCTGGGCACCTACACCACCCGCATCGAGCCGGAAGAATTTCCTGAGACGTTTTCCGAAATTCTGGACGCTTTTTATACCGAATTCGGCGAAGGGAGCCTCAGCCAAGAGGAATTCCAGGGCCTGGTGGACGAGGCGGTGGCGGCCAAGGCCGACGGGGGTGCGGCCCGAGTCGGCGGATACTGGACGGGCGGCGACGGCAACTATTTGCAGCTGTACACTCTGATTGGCGTCAGATCCTCTTTGGAAGAGGTTGTAATCGCGATCAGCGGCGGCATCGACCGGGTGAAGCCGTTTTCCGGCAGCCAAGATATGAACAGCATCCTGGATCAGATAGAAGAGATGCAGCAGGAGAGCTCCGAACCGTAAGCTCAAACTGTGTTCATCAAATATTCAAACCCTCCCGCTGTGAACCGCCAAAATCTGGTAAAGCTGCCTATTTCCGGCGGGAGGGCTTGCATTTATCCGGCAGGTGTGGTATAGTATAGGTAATGTAAATATTGTAGGATGAAAGGCTGGGATGAGAAAAACTTCCCGGTCCTTTTGTTTGTCCGGGGAGATTTCTCCCGGAAAGAGAGGCTTTGGATGAACAAAAACGCGATTGTAAAGACGGTTTGGGATATGGCGAAACCGGTCACCGAGTCGCTGGGACTGAAGCTGTGGGACGTCCTCTTCGTCAAGGAAGGGGCTACCTGGTCGCTGCGGATCATCATCGACCGGGAGGGCGGCGTCGATATGGACGCCTGCGAGGCGGTTTCCCGCGCCCTCGACCCGATGCTGGACGAGGCGGACCCGATTGACGAGTCCTATGTGCTGGAGGTCTGGTCGGCAGGCTATGACCGGGATCTGACCCGGGACTTCCATTTTGAAGAGACCATCGGCATGCCGGTCACCATCGGCCTCTTCGCCCCCGAAAACGGCGAGAAGGAGCCAGTGATGACCCTCAAAGCCTACACCGGCAAAACGGTCATCTGCACCGATTCCGAAGGCAATGACCACGAATATGAGCTGAAATCTCTCCGTTTTGTCCGCCGCAAGGATGAAATCGACTTCTCCGGCGGCTACGGCCCCAAAAACGAAAACGACACAGAGTAACTACCCCGAAAGGATTGATTCACAAAAATGAACAACGAGTTCTTTGAAGCGCTCCAAATGCTGGAGAGAGAAAA
This sequence comes from uncultured Clostridia bacterium, assembly GCA_944387995.1. Taxonomy (GTDB): domain Bacteria; phylum Bacillota; class Clostridia; order Oscillospirales; family Ruminococcaceae; genus Faecivivens. Next base: position 1,747 of record CALXHB010000145.1, read on the forward strand.
AGGCATCAAGGCGGATTACCTGGTGGAAAAGATCACCAACGCCATTATCATTGCCGTAAAGAAAGATTATGAAGTGGCCGACAACGTCACCGTTGTCATCGACCCGGAAAACTGCCGGTTCAGCGTCTCGATCACCAAGATGGTTGTCGACATCGTCGAAGTGCCGGAAACCGAAATTCTGCTGGACGAGGCCCTCGCCTACGATCCCAAAGCGAAAGTCGGGTTCCCCTGCGTTATGCACCTGGACCCCAAGAAGTTCGGACGCATTGCCGCTCAGACCGCAAAGCATGTCATTCGTCAGGGCATCCGGGAGGCGGAACGGAGCCAGATGCTGGAGCAGTTCCAGGAGAAGGTCTGCGAAATTGTCACCGCCACCGTCCAGAAGGTGGAGCCGGTCACCGGCAACGCCACCGTCGAAATCGACCACAACGAATTCCTGCTCTTCAAAAACGACCAACTCCCCTCCGACGAACTGCATGAGGGCGACCGGATTAAGGTCTATGTGGTGGACGTGGTCAACCTTGACCGCCGCTGCTCCTTAAAGATTTCCCGGACCCACAAGGACCTGGTCAAACGGCTGTTCGAGCTGGAAGTTCCCGAGATCTACGACGGGACCATCGAAGTCAAATCCATCTCCCGGGAAGCCGGTTCCCGCACCAAGATTGCCGTCATGAGCCACAACCCCGACGTCGACCCGATTGGCGCCTGCGTCGGCCCCAGAGGGAGCCGTATCTCCGCCATTGTGGATGAGCTGCACGGCGAAAAAATCGACATCATCCGCTATTCGGAGGACGACGCTCAGTTTATCAAAGAGGCCCTCTCCCCCGCCACCGTTCTGGACGTTCAGATCCTGCCGGTGCCGGAGAAGTCCTGCCGGGTCACCGTCCCCGACAACCAACTCTCCCTCGCCATCGGCAACAAGGGCCAGAACGCCAAGTTGGCTGCTAAGCTGACCGGCTACAAGATCGACATCCGTTCGGAGTCGGACGCCAAGGCTGAGGCGGAAGCCGCCCAGAATGAGAAAGAAGAGCTGCTGGAAGAGCCGGCAGTAGAAACTCCGGCCGCGGATACCACCCTGTCGGAAGACGGGAATGCACAGGATATCCTACTGGACGATGAGCCCGAAGAGTCTGGGGCGGAGGAAGAATCCGCTCCCATCCCCGAAGAGGATACGGACGAGGAAACGGTATGAAAAAGATACCTTTAAGGATGTGCACCGGCTGCGGTGAGATGAAGCCGAAAAAGGAACTGGTCCGGGTTGTCCGGTCGAAGGAGGGGGAAATCTCCCTCGACCTCACTGGACGTAAAGCGGGACGGGGCGCCTATGTCTGCCCCAACCTTGACTGTCTGAAAAAAGCCCGTAAGACCCGCCGGATTGAACGCAGCCTGGATTGCAAAATCCCGGATGAACTGTATGACGCGATGGAAAAGGAGATGGAGGAACATGAATGATCGGTTCTACTCCACGTTAGGCCTCTCAATGCGGGCTGGAAAGCTCTCCTTTGGCTATGATACCGTCAAAGCTGCGGTCCAGGAAGGAAAGGTTTTCCTTCTGCTTACCGCCAGCGACCTGTCGGAAAAAAGCGGGAAAGAGGTCCGTTACCTATCCGAACATTACGAAATTCCCCTGCTCCCCCTGCCGAAAACCCAGGCAGAGCTGAGAGGGATCATCGGGAAACTGACCGGTATCCTCGCCGTCACCGATAAAGGCCTCGCTCAGTCGCTTCTAAAAGCTGCCGAGGCCTGATGCCGCCCTGGAGGCGCCCATCATCATCCGAGATGCAGAAGATGGTTCTCCCGACCGGCCCTTTTGGCGTCGGTCAGAAAGGCATGGTATTATGACGATAAAAAAGGTTAAACTAAACGATATTGCAAAGGATTTAAACGTCCCGGCGAAGGAAGTCGCTGAGCTGCTGGCAAACCACTTTGGCATGGAGCCGAAAAAACCCAGCTCTACCCTGAATGAGCAGGAAGTGAACGTCATTTTTGAGCACTATACCGCCCAAAACCAGGTCAGCGATTTTAACGCTTACTTCGCCAGCCGGGACGAAAACCCCAAACCCAAAGAGGAAAAGCCCTCCCCTGCCGCCAAGGCAAAGGCAGCAGTTGCAAAAGCCGCAGGAATTGTATCCGAAAAGATAAAGAACAAAGCGGAAGCCGCGGCTTCCATCCATGAAAAAGCAGCGGAAGCACCCGCTGAAAAGCCGGCTGAACCGCAGAAAGAACCGGCTAAGGTGGAAGAAAAGGCAGTTAAACCGGCCGCCCCCGCGCCGGAAGCACCTGTTTCTGAACCGGCGGCAAAACCGGAAAAGGCTCCGGAAAAAACGGCCGCTCCGGTGGAAGAGAAACCGGCTGTCAAAGCGGAAGAAAAGAGCGTTCCCCAGCCGGAAACCAAGCCCGCGGCAAAGACGGAGGAAACCCCTGCTCCGGCCCCTGCTCCCGAAACCCGGGCAGAAGCGCCGGCAGCCGCAGAACAAACGCAAACCAAGAAAGCTGAAGAAAAGGTCGTAGAAAAAGTGGCAGATAGATCGGATAAGACAGAAAAGACAGAATTTAACCGCCGCCCGGGCAATGGGGGAGCTCCCCAGCAGCGCCGGGATCATGACCGTCCGGCTAACCGCGACGGAAGAGACAATCGGGAAAATCGGGATAACCGCGGAAACCGTGAGGGCGGCCGCGATAACCGGGGACGGGATAACCGGGGTGACAACCGCGGCGACAGAAACGGCAACCGTTTCCAGAACCAGAAACCGGCCCCCCAGCCCAAAAAGCCCTCCCCCGCTCCCCAGCCGGCAGCGCCCGCTGAACCGGTAGAAAAGGAACGGACCGTCCGGCATGTTGACACCAAGACCTCCGATGTCAACCTCGACAAGTACAACGAGCACTACGAGGACATTGCGCCTCAGTCTGCCGTCCGCCGGAGCGACAGCCAGCAGAAAAAGCAGAAGCTCAAACAAAAATCCCAGCAGCAGAAGAAGCAGAAGTTCGGCGGCAAACGGGAAACCGAGGCTGAAAAGCTCCAGCGGCTGGCCCTGGAACGGGCTCGCAAGCAGCAGCTGAAGGTCATGATCCCGGACGAAATCACCGTCTCGGAACTGGCTTCCCGGCTGAAAGCCACCGTCTCGGAAGTCATCAAAAAGCTGATGATGATGGGCGTTATGGCGGCCCAGAACGAGATGATCGACTTTGACACCGCGGCTCTGGTGGCCATGGAAATGGGCGCGAAGGTCGAAAAGGAAGTTGTCGTCACCATCGAGGAACAGCTGATTCACGACGAAGCCGACGCCGAAGAGGATCTGAAACCCCGCTGCCCGGTTGTCGTTGTTATGGGCCACGTCGACCACGGCAAGACCTCCATCCTCGACAAGATCCGCCACACCAATGTCACCGCCGGTGAGGCGGGCGGCATCACCCAGGCCATCGGCGCGTACCAGGTCAACGTCAACGGCTCCCCCATCACCTTCCTGGACACCCCCGGCCATGAGGCTTTCACCGCCATGCGTGCCCGCGGCGCTGCGGTCACCGATATCGCCGTCCTGGTTGTCGCCGCGGACGACGGCATCATGCCCCAGACCATCGAGGCCATCAACCACGCCAAAGCGGCCAACGTCCAGATCATCGTCGCCATCAACAAGATGGATAAACCCCATGCTGACCCCGAAAGAGTTAAGCAGGAGCTGACCGAATACGGGCTGGTTCCGGAAGAATGGGGCGGCGACGTCATCTGCGTCCCCGTTTCGGCTCTGACCGGCCAGGGCATCGACGACCTGCTGGAGAACATCCTGCTGGTGGCCGAAGTCATGGACCTGAAAGCCAACCCCAACCGTCTGGCCAAGGGCGCGGTCATCGAAGCCCGGCTGGACAAAGGCCGTGGCCCGGTCGCCACCCTGCTGGTGCAGAACGGCCCCCTCCACACCGGCGATATCATCATCGCAGGCACTTCTGTGGGCCGTGTCCGCCAGATGCTGGACGACAAGGGCCGTGTGGTCCACGAAGCTGGCCCCTCTGTCCCGGTTGAGATCACCGGTATGGCGGAAGTTCCCGCGGCGGGCGATATCTTCAACGCCGTTGAGAACGAAAGACTGGCCAGAGAGCTGGTTGAACAGCGCCGTCAGGAACAGAAGGAAGAACAGTGGGGCGCCGCTAAGAAGGTCACCCTCGACACCCTCTTCAGCCAGATCGCCGAAGGAGAGATGAAGGAACTGGACATCGGCGTCAAAGCCGACGTTCAGGGCTCCACCGAAGCGGTCAAACAGTCGTTGGAGAAGCTCTCCAACGGCGAGGTCAAGGTCAAGGTCATCCACGCCGGTGTCGGTGCGATCAGCAAATCGGACGTCATGCTGGCCAACGCTTCCAACGCGATTATCATCGGCTTCAACGTCCGGCCTGACCCGGTGGCGAAAGCCGACGCCGAGGAAAACGAAGTGGAAATGCGGATGTACCGGATTATCTACGACGCCATCGACGATGTCAAGGACGCTATGAAGGGTATGCTCGCCCCGAAGATTCGCGAAGTGGAACTGGGCCGGGTCGAAGTCCGTCAGGTCTACAAGATCTCCGGCGTCGGTACGGTTGCCGGCTGCTACGTCCTTTCGGGCAAGGTCACCCGCGATGCTCAGGTCCGGGTTGTCCGGGATGGCATTGTCATCACCGAAGACCAGATCGACTCCCTCAGACGGTTTAAAAACGACGTCAAGGAAGTGGCCGAGAGCTACGAGTGCGGCATCAGCCTCACCAAATTCTCGGACATCAAGGAAGGCGACATCTTCGAAATCTTCAAGATGGAAGAGTACCGCGAGGACTAATCCTCTGTTGGGGGCAGTGGGCGTCCGCCCGCTGCCCTTTTCGACAATATAGACGCTATCGGTTGAATTCCGCTGCCCTTATGGATGTTCTGGATTACTACCCCAATCTTCCCCGCGGCCAGGCCTTTTTCGAAGACTGCGAGCCTGTCGAGCAGTCCTAACCCTTTTGTGCGTGCTGCTCACGCCGCGTCGAACAAGTGGGTCCAGGGCCCGCAAGGGTCCTGGCAGAGTCCAGAGACAGGGTCTCTGGTCCATCCAAGTGAAACTTGGTCGCTGCCATAAGGGCAGCGAAATAGGCAAAATTGGATACAGTCCCGCTGCCCTTATGGCAGCGGCTCAAGGCTCCGCCTTAAGAATCCGCCAAGGGCCAGCCCTTGGATTCCGGTTAAGGACCCAAAGGGCCCTTAACAATCCCATTATCCGACGCGGCCGCAGTTCCCGCGGGACAACGGATTTAACTGCTCGACAAGCTCGCAGTTCTCAGAACAGACCTGGCCGCGGAAAGATAGGGTAAATAAGCTGGAACGTTTTGGTTTATCCGCCGGATGTATCGAGCGACCAGGTCTGTGGGAAGACCGTGAGCTTGTCGAACGGTCCGCCGGCTTTGAGACGGGGTATCTACGCCGCGTCGGAAACGGGGTCCAGGGGCCTTTGGTCCCTGGCGCGTCCAGGCGCGGAGCCTGGTCCATCCAAGTGAAACTTGGTCGCTGCCATAAGGGCAGCGAAACAGACAAAATTGGATTCGTAAAGGATAAGCGTGTACCGCTGCCCCTATGGGTGGCGGCATAGATGATAGAAAGAAGGGAAAATTCTATGGCGAACCATCGCATCGGGCGTTTGTCCGAAGATATCAAACGGGAGCTCTCCGCCCTGCTGCGGGAGTTGAAAGACCCCCGCATCTCCGAGATGACCAGCATCCTCCGCTGCGAAATCTCCCCTGACGGCTCCCACTGCAAGGTGCATGTCACCGCCCTGGGGGACGAAAACGCCGTCAAAGAAAGCTGCAAAGGGCTGACCTCTGCGTCCGGTTATCTGAGGCGGGAGCTGGGCAACCGGCTCAAAATGCGCAAGTGCCCGGAACTGCACTTTATCCCCGACACCTCGATTGCCTACAGCGCCCATATCAACGAGCTGCTGCATGAAATCTCCCGCAAGACCCCTTCCACCGAAGAGGATAGCGGCGAGGAAGAGTAAGGACGGTGCCTATGCTAACCAAAACCCAGGCGGCTGAAAAGCTGCTGCAACTGGATGACCTCTTGATTCTCTGCCACCGGAACCCCGACGGAGACACCCTTGGCAGCGGATTTGCCCTCTGCCGGGCGCTTTTAAACATCGGCAAGCGGGCGCGGGTCTTCTGTCAGGACAAGATTCCGGACAAGTTCCGGTATATGGTTCCCGAAATGCCGGAGTTTGAGCCAAAGCACCTGATTTCGGTGGATGTGGCCGACTTTGCTCTCTTCGGGGATAAGACTGAGGAGCAGATTGCCCTCTATGGGCCGGTGGAACTGGCCATCGACCATCATCCCTCCCACCGGCCCTTTGCCCAGGAGCTGTATCTGGAGGGGAACAGCGCCTCCTGCTGTGAAATCATCTGGGAGCTGTTAAACGAAAAGAAGGACTGCTGGAAGCTGGACCGGACGATTGCCGACTGTCTGTACACCGGCGTCGCCACCGACACTGGCTGCTTCAAATTCAGCAACACCTCCCCCCGGACCCATCGGATTGCCGCCGAGCTGATCGAGATGGGCGCCGACTATGTAACCATCAACAAGGTGATGTTTGACACCAAGACCTTCGAGGAGCTCAAGCTGGAACGGTTGGCTTTAGACCGGCTGTGGATGTCGGAGGACGGCAAAATCGCCGTCATGACCATCACCAAAGAGCTGATGGAGGAGGCCGAAGTAGACGAAACCGGCCTGGACGCGATCACCTCCCTCCCCCGCAAGATCGAAGGGGTTGAGGTGGGCATCACCCTCAAGCAGCGGGGTGAAACCGAATTCAAGGTTTCGGTCCGCACCGGTGAAACCACCTCCGCTTCGGACATTTGCGCCCACTTTGGCGGCGGCGGCCACGCAAGAGCAGCCGGCTGCCAATTCGAAGGGCTCTCCACTGGAGAAATCCAGAAGAAGATGGTGGAGGCGGCCTATCAGGAGATGGGAAGAGGATGAACGGCGTTCTCTGCATCGACAAACCGGAAAAGATGACCTCCTTCGACGTCATCGCCCGTCTCCGCCGGATCACCCACACCCGCAAAATTGGCCATACCGGCACCCTCGACCCGATGGCCACCGGGCTGCTGCCGGTGCTGTTCGGCACCGCCACCAAGGCCTGCGACCTGCTGCCGGAGAGCGGCAAGCGCTATCGGGCGGGATTCCAGCTGGGGGTCACCAGCGACACCGAGGACATCTGGGGGTCCCTCTCCCCCGTCGACACCCCCTATCCGGAGGAGCCGGCGGTCCAATCGGCCCTCAACTCCTTCCGGGGAGAGATTATGCAGGTGCCGCCGATGTACTCGGCAATTTCCGTCGGTGGGAAAAGGCTCTACCAACTGGCCCGGGAGGGCAAAACGGTGGAGCGGCAGCCCCGGCCGGTGGAGATTTCCGCCCTCACCCTGCTCCAGTATGACCCGGAAACCGGGAGAGGCGCCCTGGACGTAAGCTGTTCCAAGGGAACCTATATCCGCACCCTCTGCGCCGACATCGGCCATGCTCTCGGAACGGGGGCGGTGATGACCTCCCTGCGGCGGACGGAAGCCTGTGGGTTCACCCTTCGGGAAGCGCTGACCCTGGAACAGGTGGAGGAGCGGATGGACGCGGGGACGCTGGAAGATTCGCTTCTGCCAGCGGAACAGCTGTTCACCGGTTATCCCAGCTTAAAGCTAAACGAGATTCAAACCCGAATGTTTCTAAACGGGGTCCGGCTGGACCTGGGGCGGATTCACGGAGCTGATAAGCTGACGACCCTGACCCCGTGGCGGATTTACAGCCATGAGGAACTGTTTCTCGGCCTGGGGCAGGGATTCCAGGAGGAGCAGGAACTGCGGCTTCTCAAATTTTTCATCGAAAGGAACGGCTGATCTATGCAAATCTGCGATTCGGTAACCGGTTCCCAGGCGCTTCCGCCCACTGCGGTGGCGCTGGGGCTGTTTGATGGGCTCCACCGGGGCCACCAGGCGGTCATCCGGCGGGCGGTGGAATGTCCGGGCCTCAGTCCGGCCGTTTTCACCTTCCGGTTTGACGCAAAGTCGGTCGTCACCAAAAAGAACTACGCCCGCATCCTCTCCCCCGAGCTGAAGATGGCGATGTTGGAAAAACTGGGAATCCAGGTTGTGCTGCAACCTCCCTTCTCCACCATCATGGCGATGGACCCCGCCGATTTCTTCTATAAGATCATCGCTGGGTTCATGCACGCTGGGGCGGTCTTCTGCGGGGAGGATTTCCGGTTCGGCAAGGACGCCGCCGGAGACGCGGCGCTGCTGCAAAAGCTCTGCCGGGAAAACGGCATCCAGTTTACCACCGTTCCCCCGGTCGAGGACGGCGAACAGCCGGTCAGCTCTACCCGCATCCGCAATGCGCTGCGGGAAGGGGACATTGAAACCGCCAACCGTCTGTTGGGATACCCCTTTATGACCGCTGGGACTGTGGTCCACGGGCAGCATATGGGCCACAGCCTCGGCTTTCCCACCATCAACCAGCTGTTTCAGCCGGAACAGTTGATCCCTCGGTATGGGGTTTATGCCACCATCGCCGAGATCGACGGCAAGCGGTACATCGGCGCCACCGACATCGGGGTCAAACCCACCGTCGGAGACAGCTTCCAGCCGGCAGCCGAAACCCACCTGCTGGATTTCGACCGGGATATGTACGGACGGGACGTGACCCTCTTCTACTACGCCTTTTTGCGGGGAGAGCGGAAGTTTAACTCCCTCCAGGAACTGACCCAGACGGTACTGGCCAACGCCGAAGAGGCGCGGAACCTCCTAAAAGAGAAAGTATAAAAAACTGCCGGAAAGCGTTACAAAATGCTCTCCGGCAGTTTTTTCTATCCCAGGACCTTTCACACCAAAAAACAACCCCGCTCCCGTCAGGACTCGCCCAAGATACCATATAAAAATCCGATGGCTTCCTCCATATCCAGTCCATTATGGCCCTTTTTCGGTTCGTAATGGAGGATCACTTCGATGTTTTGATAGCCCTTGATCGACGACATTGTCTCCGCCCCTTTCAAGAAGGGAACAAGCTGGGTCGAATTGTCGGCGACGGAACAGAGGTTGACGTGCAGATAGATTTTCGGGACATAATGGTGCTTCTCAAAGGCGTCTACGACGCTGAACCGCTCGGGATATTTCAGCGCGTCGCCGATGTTATCGAAGGAAAAGGTGAGAACAGAGCTTAACGCGTCTTTGAAAATCCAGTTTCTCACATCCAGCTGGGCGTTATCCGCCACCACCTTAGCGCCCTTTAAATAGATGCCCATGATGATGGACAGATACCCGCCGGCCGAAGTTCCGTAAATGACGGTGTCCTCCAGCTGGATACCCATTTTCGCGATGATCTTTTTCAAAATCAGGCTGCTGTTTTCCAGGTAATAGTTGTCATTTTTCCCGATCCCCCAGCCGACCTGCAGAAAGCCGCTGAGATAGAGGGTCGGGTCCATACAGAACACCGAAGAGGTCTTTAAAACCTTTGCCCAGCTGTACCGCTGGAAAACCGGTACCGAGATGTTCCCTTCCGCAATGGCGCCGTTGTTAAAGACGATCAGTTTGTCGCTGCTGCTTCTGCGGTTGATGAGATACTCGTAGGGCACGCCATCCTGGATGACCCGCAGGACATACATGCAGTCCCGCTGAATCTGATAATTGTCCAGCTCATAGGCGTGGATGGTCACTTCCGGATAGGGCAGTTTTTGGTATCTGGCGTTCTGGCAGGACGCCTGGATGGTCCGCTCGATCAGTTCCACCGTCTTTCGGACTTCGGTTTTGATGTCGTATTCATTGCCGATGTCAAAAGCATCTTTGCACCCGCCGTATTTGTTCGCCAGTGCCTCGAATTGCCGGTCAATATATCGTTTGCCAAAACCGTCGGACAATCTGCCTCCCGAAAATACCCCCTCTCCTCCTTTACACGAGGAGGAAATAAAACGACTGAAGGCTGAAAACGCCTCTTTGCAAACTCGCATCCGGGAGTTGGAACCGCTGCAAGCTAGAATACAGCAGCTGGAAGCACAATTGACCCCTAAAGTCCTCGAGCATGACCAACTGACCCTGTCAATCCAAAAGCAGCAACGGGAATTGGAACTGCTCGATCAGGAAGTCAAACAAAAAGAAGACGAGTATGAAAAGAAAGACCAAACGCTAACCAATCTACAAAAAAAGCTGGAATCGGTTCAGCGAAAATTGAGCCAGGCATACAGCACCCAGCGGGCCCTGCAAAACGCAGCCACCCGTTATTTCACGGCTGAAACCTTTGATGAATCGATCCTTTACCCCGTGCCCAATGAGGCGGTGGAGGAACTGCTGGCTCCAACGGTGCAGCTTCGGCATTTATGGCCATGCGGTGGATGGAGACGCACAAGAAACAGCCAAGCTTTTGGAAACGCGTTTTGACAAACTGTTGGGAGTT
>CALXHB010000146.1 GCA_944387995.1 uncultured Clostridia bacterium
AGTCTCTAAGGCAGTGGGACAGGGTTCCGGCCAGTTGACCCTCCAGTCGGAATCTTTGAAAATGCTGCCGCCCCAAAAAAGCGGCGTTGCCTCCTCCACCTTTTACATCGGCGGCGATATTGGCCAGGGACTTGGGCCGATGTTTACCGGAAAAATTGTCGAGGTTTGCGGTGCCGACAGCCAAGGGTACGGCGTCATGTTTTCCTGTAGCGCCTGTATGTTTATCCTTGGCATCCTCCTTTACTGGGTTTATAACCTGCGGGTCAAAAGCAGGCGACAGGTAGAACCCAGTGAATCCGGATAACCTCTTTCCATAAAAAAATTCCTTAGAGCCCCCACGGACTCTAAGGAATTTTTTATTGGATGCCGAAATTATTCGGCAAATTTGGACTTGATGATAATCGACAGGTTGTTGGCGGCGCATCTCTGAATATCGCCGCGACAGATCCGTCTACGGTGGTTAAACTTGCCGCGGTAGACAATCGCATGACCGCCATCGGTGATGGTGCCAATCGTCTCGTCCAGCATCTGATAGAAGGGCTTAAAGTTCTCCCGATCCCGCATGAACTCTCTCATGCCGTTGGCCCGGAGATAGACCGGTTCCCCGTCTACCAAGATCTTTCCATCCTTCAAAGCGGCGGTGTGACCGTCTTTCAGCTCTGCTTTCAGGGTTTCGTCCCCATCGCTGCAGGGCTCAAAGGAGTTCCAACGGGCCGTGTAGGCCGGCAGGAAGGGCAGTTCCTTCTCCATCGTAACCTGTCCCCGGGCATCAAATACCGGATAAACCGTCTCGACTTCCTGGAGGATGTTGAGGACGCGGGACTTGCCGCCGGGCATAATCAGGTCGTTGCCGGCGTGCATCGAAATCCAAGGGGTGCTGCTGCCGCCGTTCCAGTCGGTCATAATCAGCCCCTTAAAGCCCCATTCACCTCTCGCCAGATTGGTGCAGAGATCGTAGCTGTCGGCGGTGGGTACGCCGTTAATCAGGTTATAGGAGGTCATGATGCTCCAGGGCTGAGACTGCTGGATGGCAATCTGGAAGGGCTTCAGGTAGATTTCCCGCAGCGCCCGTTGTCCCACAATCGAGTTGGACATATGGCGGTTCAGCTCCTGGTTGTTGGCAGCATAGTGCTTGATGCAGCCGCCGCACCCGGGTACACTCTGGATACCGCGGATCATCGCAGCCGCCAAAGTCCCTGCCACCAGGGGGTCTTCCGAGTAGTACTCGAAGTTTCGTCCGCACATCGGGTCCCGCTGGATGTTGATGCCAGGGCCGAGGATCAGCGAAATCTGCAGCGCCTGCATATCTTTGGCCATCCCATAACCGACCTGTTCCAGGACCTTCGGGTCAAAGGACTGGGCCAGCAGGGTCCCCACCGGCCAGGCGGTGCAGAAATGATAGACGGTGGTCTTTTCCCCAGTATCCAGGTTGGTTGCCTCAAACTGCTGGGTCACCCGCACGCCCCCAGGGCCATCCGCCATGACGATGGAAGGAATCCCGAAGGTGTCCTCCATCTGATGGGTGGTTTCACCGGCCGCGCCGGGCACCGATTCAGAGCTGGAACCGACGACAGGATGATCGGCATCCGCCACGCCCCAGCCGGTACCGCAGCAGAGGTCCGCCAGCTGGGCGTTGGAGAGCTGAGCGACAAACTCTTCTATCGAAACCTTGCCGTGGAAAACGTCCGCCAGCTTCCAGTCCGCCTTCGGAACCACTTTGACCTTCTCGTAAGGCATCACCGGGTGGTAATTTTCGTCGGTCGTATAGGTGACCACCGATTCATCGGCATAGGGAGAACGTCCGTCCACAGTAGCCGGCATCTTCTCCAGATGGAGCACCGGAACCTTTTCCCAGACGGTCCCTTCCGGACGCTCGGTCCAGCCGGTCAGTTCCTCCAGCGGCTGGGCGAGAGGCAGGGCCACATCCACCTGCAGGGTGAGACGGGTTTCGGGGACATTGAGGCAGCAGACGGCGGTCGTTTCCCGGGAAGAGGTGCCGACGCTGACCCGATAGCTGCCTTTGGAGAGGATGTATCCGCCATGTTTAGCGCTGTAAGAGGCCAGCGAAACCACCGGCACCGCGATCTCCACCGTCTGTTCCCCGCCGGGCTGGATGGAATCGGTCTTCTGGAAGCCTTTCAGCTCCTTAGCCGGCATGTCCAGTTCGGTCACCGGAGCGGAGACATACAGCTGAACCACCTCTTTGCCGGCGCAGCTGCCGGTGTTCTTCACCCGCACCGAGACTTTGAGGGTCTCTCCGTCCAAAGCGGCCGTATACGAATCGAGGGAGAAGGTGGTGTACGAAAGGCCGTAGCCAAAGGGATAACCGGGATGTTTCTGGAAGGTATCAAAATATCGGTAACCCATGTAGATACCTTCGGGGTAAGGCGCCTGAATCGGGTCCTTCAGGAAAACATCGGAGGTGGGGTAATCCTCGTATTTTTCCGCCCAGGTAGCGGTCAGCTTGCCGGAAGGGGTGACTTTACCGGAGATGATATCCACCACCGCTTTTCCGCCTTCCTGACCCGCCTGACCCATCAGCAAAATCGCGTCGGCTCCGGTGGCGGACAGATCTTCCACCGAAACAGGACCGGCAACATTCAGAATGATAACCAGTTTATCAAACAGCTTGCGGAGCAGTTTCAGATTGTCTTTTTCAGCCTGGGCCAGACGGTAGTCGCCGATTTCCTTGGTTTCACCGTCGATAGTGGCCTGCTGGGTCATTGCCCGGTCGTTGCCCTCGCCGGAGTTGCGGGAGATGACAAAAATCGCCGTGCCGGTCTTTTCCGGATAGCCTTTAAGCATCTCTTCGGTCAGCTGCTGTTCCGGGAAGGCGAAAACCGACATGACATGGTCGGTCTGGGCGTCCCGGGCGCGGTCGTACTCAACCGCGTATTCCCGCAGCAAATCGCTGGTGATAACGTTATACTCAGACTCCATCCCATCCAGGATGTTGACGTGATAGCGGGGAGAGAGGTTGATGTTCGCATCTCCGCCGCCAGAAAGTCCGCCGTTAAAGGGGTCGCCGGAACCGGTGCCGCCCCGTACCGTGCGGGCCGCGCCGTTGCCAAACAGAGCTACCGCCTGTCCGGGCGCCAGCGGAAGGGTGCAGTTATCATTCTTTAACAGCACCATGCCTTCCGCAGCCGCAGACCGGGAAATTTCTGCTCCCTGGATTTCCCGTTCCGACATGGGCGGGAAAATTTTACCATTCGACATGATAATCCTCCTTATAGAAAAGAAAATATTGAAACCGATAATCGATGTAAGCGGGGTACTATCCTTTGTTTAGATATACACCGTAAATAAAACACCCCAAATAAACAACTCAAGGGAAGTTAAACCTTATGATAAATCTACAAACGCATACACAAAATGCGCTTTATGCGTTATTATATTTATCTTACCACATTTAAACGCGCAGGTCTAGTCTTTTTCATTTTCTGATGTATGAGATTAACCATTTATATTCTCTGTGTATTGCAAATTATAGCGAAAAGCATCTTTGGCGTATGCTTTCAGAGGGTTTGGGCAAGATATGAAAAGGAGGAGAAATCATATGAATTTTCTGATTCTTTGCCTGACCACATTGGGATCATTTGGGGCGCTTTTTCTAATTGCCAAGTTTATCGGGCATAAACAAATTTCCCAGTTGGATTTTTTTGATTATATCACGGGGATAACCATCGGCTCCATTGCAGCTGAAATGGCCACCGAATTGGAGGAGCCTTGGAAACCACTTGTCGCTATGTTCATATATGGTGGTGTTACCGTTGTTCTACCTACCGCAAAGACCGCACCTTATGTACGACCCATTCAATCCGGCGCGTTGTCCTTGAAGAAATCGTACTGCGGAACCTGCGGGAAGCCATTCAGTATGTGACGCAGTATGAGGACGACTTTGTGCAGCGGGCAGCGGATC
>CALXHB010000147.1 GCA_944387995.1 uncultured Clostridia bacterium
TTGACGTGGCAGGAGCTGCCAATGCAAACGGTGAGTTTCATACAGAAATTTCCTCCTTATTTCTTACTATCAGCGATAGCGTCCAGCCGCTTGTTGCGGAAGTACAGGATGATGTCGGTAGTAACAAAGATGATGTTCGGCCAATACATGATAAAGGCGAGGTTGTAGGGTTCAATCTGGCCTTCAGAAATCAGAATGATTTTGGAGATAATACCGCAGACATAGCCCAGTGCGATGAAAATGGTGAAGGTAACCGAGTTACCCTTTGCAGTCCGAGACTTATAAGAGCGGTAAACTTTTAGCGGCCAGGAAACACCAAACGACAGGATCATCAAAAACTCGAGTATTTCGGGGATGGACATGGGGTAATTCCTCCAGTGTATTTTTTTCACCCAAACCAGGCCCCCGAAGAGAGCCTGGTTTTCTGGATGATTATTTATGCCGTCTGTAATCGGGCAGAAGTTTCGGCGAAACGATATCCGAATGGATACCAGCCTCTTCCATCTCTTTCTTATAGGCAGAGACGTGGTCGAGGTTCAGCTTGCCGACGGTAACGTCTTTCGCCTTGGCGGCGGCGTTGCGGCCAGCGTTGCGGCCGAAGACGATGATGTCCAGCAGCGAGTTGCCCATCAGACGGTTGCGGCCATGGATACCCCCGACCGCCTCGCCGGCGACAAAGAGGTTCTCAACACAGCTCATACCGTCGGTGGTGATGTCGATACCCCCATTCTGGTAGTGGAGGGTGGGGTATACGAGGATCGGTTCCTTGCGGATATCGATGTCGTACTTAGCAAACATCCGAAGCATAGCAGGGATCCGCTTCTCGATGGTGCCTTCGCCGCCCTTGATTTCGATCATCGGGGTATCCAGCCAGACGCCGACCCCTTCGGGGGTGTGGACGCCGTTGCCGCGGTCGGAGCATTCACGGATGATGGAAGCCGCAGAGACGTCGCGGGTTTCCAGCGGGTTCATGAAGGCTTCGCCGTTGGCGTTGTTCAGCATAGCGCCGGGGGAACGAACCTTTTCGGTGACCAGTGCGCCAAAGGTCTGCTCCGGGAACGCAGCACCGGTAGGATGGTACTGGAGGGTGTCAGGGTAGAGCAGCTTTGCGCCAGCCCGGTAGCCGAGGACCAGGCCATCGGCGGTAGCGCCGTAGTGGTTGGAGGTGGGGAAGCCCTGGTAATGCATACGGCCAGCGCCGCCGGTTGCGATGATGACGGTCTTAGCTTTGGCGATCAGGATTTCCTTAGTTTCCATGTTCAGGAGGACCGCACCGGCAACTGCGCCCTTATCGTCTTTAATCAGCTCGATGGCTGCGGTAAAGTCGACAACCGGGATGCCGCGGTTTAAGACCTCGTCCCGCAGGGTACGCATGATTTCAGCGCCGGAGTAATCCTTCGCAGCATGCATACGTTTGCGGGAAGTGCCGCCGCCGTGGGTGGTGATCATGGTGCCGTCGGGAGCCTTGTCGAACTCGACGCCCAGGTCGTTCAGCCACTGAATGGCTTCGGGAGCCTCGGTGACCAGTTTGTAGACCAGCTCTTTCTTAGCTGCGAAGTGACCGCCGCCGTAAGCGTCCAGGAAGTGCTGGGCGGGGGAGTCGTTGGGTTTATCAGCAGCCTGGATGCCGCCTTCTGCCATCATGGTGTTGGCATCGCCCATCCGCAGTTTGGTGACGATCATGACGTTTGCGCCGCCGTTGTTTGCTTCGATAGCAGCAGAAGCGCCAGCGCCGCCGCCGCCGATAATCAGCACGTCGACGTCGTAGTCAGGGTTGGAAAGGTCAACCTTCTCAGGGTCAATCCGGGGATTGGCCTGGAGAATCGCAGCCAGTTCCAGCGGGACCTTGTCGCCCTTGTTGGGGCCGATCTGCAGGTTGGTGAATTCGCCTTCCTTGTAGTCGGGATGATAGGTCTTCAGGAGGGTATCCTTTTCCTCAGCGGTCATCCGCCGGGGGTCCAGCGTGACGTTGACCGCGCGGGCCGCCTCGACCTTTTTCATCGACTCGAGCATTTCATTCGTATAAATGGCCATGGTGGTTCCCTCCTTATTTCTCGATTTCGCGGGTATTGTAAAGTTCCTGGATCTCAGAGAGCGGTTTGCCCATCAGATCTTCGATCATACCCTCGAACTTGCCTTCCTTGATCTCCTGGACCCGGTCAGCCAGGTGCTGAGACTTCGGTGCAATGTATTTGCCATTTAACCGTCTAGCCAGCATTGCGACCTGAGGATGGGAGATGCCCGCCGGGCAGCGAGAAGAGCAGATGCCGCACATGACGCAGTCGAAGGACTCTTCTGCGCACTTCTCGTACTCACCCCGCTGAGCGTAAGCAATGTACTGCATAACGTTCAGACCCTGGGGGCAGGCCTTGGTGCAGGCGTTGCATCCGATGCAGGAGTAAATCTCCGGATAGAGCTGCATCATGATGGTCTCGTCGGGACGGACTTTCTCGATATCGTAGATCTGCTTGACCAGCGGGAAGCCGGGCAGCATTGCGATATACATATTGTCTTCAACCTTGGTCTGGCAGGCGAGGCAGGCCTTCAGTTCGGGGTCTCCCTTAATCCGGTAGACGGTCGCGCAGGCGCCGCAGAAGCCGTTGCGGCAGCCACAGCCGCGGATCAGCTGATAGCCGGCGTATTCAATTGCCTTCATGATGGTCAGACTGGAGGGCACTTCGTACATTTTGCCCATCAGAAAAACATGAACCATATTTTCCATTTTCCGTACACGCTCCTTTATTAGTACTCGTTGGGAAGTTCGTCCAGCTGGTCAAACCGGAAGACGGGGCCGTCTTTGCAGACGTACTTGTTGCCGATGTTGCAGCGGCCGCACTTGCCGACGCCACATTTCATCCGCAGTTCCATCGTGGTGTAGACCTGCGTTTCTTTAAATCCCAGCTCTTTCAGCCCTGCGAGGGTGAATTTAATCATAACAGGGGGGCCGCAGAGGACGACGGTCATGCCGACGTCGGGGTTTAATTCCTTGACGAAGTTCGGGACAAAGCCGACGTGGCCGTCCCAGCCTTCCTGTTCACGGTCGATGGTCAGGTTGACCTCGATGTTGGGGTCAGCCATCCACTCGTTGAGGATTTCCTGGTAATCCAGGAGGTCATCTTTGGAGCGCGAACCGTAGACAATGCGGATGTGGCCGTAGTTCTCGCGTTTCGCCCGGCAGTAGTTGATGACCGAGTGCAGAGGCGCGAGGCCGACGCCGCCGGCGACAAAGAGCAGGTCTTTGCCTTTGAAGTCGGTGTCAACCGGGAAACCGTTGCCGTAAGGCCCGCGGATGGTGATCTGCTGGCCGACGTCCATGGCGTGCAGCCAGCTGGTGAGGCAGCCGCACTTTTTAATGGAGAATTCCATGTATTCCTCGAGGGTGGGGGAGGAGGTGATGGAGAACATCGCCTCGCCGACACCGGGGATCGAGAGCATGGCGCACTGGCCGGGGATGTGCTCGAAGACCTTTTTGCCGTCCAGCCCGACTACACGGAAGGTTTTGATGTCCGGGGTGTCGACACGGATATCGGTCACAACGCCAATTTTAGGGATCAACGTTTCATTGTTCATATCACAGTTCTCCTTCCAGGCATTTTGCGACCTTGACGATATTCATCGAGATGGGGCACTTGGAGAGACAGCGCCCGCAGCCGACACAGCCGTAAATGCCATCGTTGTTGGCGGGGAAATAAACCAGCTTGTGCATAAACCGCTGGCGGAACCGCTCCAGCTGGCTGGTTCTCGGGTTGCCGCTCGCCATCAGCGTAAAGTCGGAGTACATGCAGGAGTCCCAGCATCTGAACCGCTGAACCCCATGGCCGGTGTCGAAATCGCGGATGTCGTAGCACTGGCAGGTGGGGCAGACAAAGGTGCAGGTGCCGCAGCCGAGGCAGGCTTCCGAGAGGCTCTTCCACTTGTCGGAGTTAAAGACCTTGAGCAGTACGTCACCGTCGAATTTTTCGGTGGTGAAGTTGTTCAGCGGGAGCTTCCCGAGGATTTCGTGGGTCTTTTCCTGCTGTGCCTTGACCGCTTCGTCGCCGCACTCTTCCATCATCGGACGGAGTTTTTCCAGGAGCTTTTCGCCCTTTTCAGTGTTAGCACGGATGTAAAGGGAGTCCTCGGTCTTCCAGCAGACTGCGTCTCCTTCCGGCTCCGCTGCGTCGATGCCGAAGGTATGGCAGAAGCAGGTTTCAGCGGGACGGGAGCAGGCCATCGAAACAAGGGTGCCGTGTTTGCGGCGGTTCTCGTAGTAGGTATCCTTGGGGTCGACCAGGAAGACCCGGTCGAGGATCGAAAAGCTTCTGACGTCGCAGGCGCGGACGCCGAACACCACAAAGTCCTCGGTTTCGGTTCTGGGGTCGACGATTTCGATCGACTTGCCCTGAATCTTAAAGGAGACGAGGTTTTCGGTCTGGGGGAAGAAGAAGTCTTTGGCGCTGCGGACGGTGTTGAGAGCGTCGGTCATCGCCAGACCTTCCTGCCAGCGCATAAACTGCGGCTGACCGGCGTTGTCGGCCGGAATGTAAAGGGCTTCGTCAGCCGCAATGGCGGCGAACAGGTCCTGGATTTTGGAAAGGGAAATTTTCAGCATTTATTTACCCTCCCTGTGATAGACGATACTGGGTTCGACGTCCTCTGCGGTGTAGTTAACCAGCGGTGCGCGGCTTCCAACCTCAGCACCGGCCTGATAATCGCCGTACAGCTCGTCGATATCCTTGATGAACTTGCGGTTTAAGAGGTGCAGCGGGATATTCTGCGGGCAGACTCTCGAGCATTCGCCGCAGTCGGTGCAGCGGCCGGCCACGTGGAAAGCGCGGATGATGTGGAACATGTTCTCCTCAAACGAGTCGGCGGCAGCCTTCTGGGCGATGCCGGAGGCGGGGTTATCGAAGACACATTTTTCACAGGTGCAAGCCGGGCAGACATTGCGGCAGGCGTTACAGCGGATGCACTTGGAGAGCTGGCTGCGCCAGAAAGCAAACCGTTCGTCGGGGGTCATCGCTTCCAGTTTGGCGACCATGTCAAACCGATGGGAGTCGAGGACTTCACCGTCTTCGCCGATCAGCTCGTCGTAGGCGACATGCTTTTTGCTCTTGCAGGTGCGGCATCTTTCTTCCAGGATTTCGTCCCGGTTAAAGGTCTTGTCCTCGTAGATGGTGTGGACGGTGATATTGTCGCCATCCTCGTCGATGCCGGTGATACCGGAGAGGCCTTTGGATTTGACCATCTCGCCGCTGGTCTTGCCGTCACAGGGAATACCGATGGCGTAGACCTTTTCTCGGTCGAACCGGTGCTCGGTTAAGAGCTGGTTAAAGCTGTAAGTGTCGCAGGGTTTCAGGAAGACGAGGATTTTCCCGTCCTTCTTGGTCTCTTTAACCAGGTATTTGGAGAGGTTGTTGCCGCAAAATGCGTTATAGACAAACTTCTCGTCCAGTTCCTCCGCCGTCTCAAAAACTGCGGGGGTGATGTCGTAGACAAATTCGCCGGTCTGCCAGCCGAGAACACGGTTAACGGTACCGTTCTGGAGAAGCTCCTTCGCGCGGGCGATCATCATTCCTTGCATCGTAAGTCCTCCAATCTCTTGTTCTCGCCGAGGGCCGCAACGGTGGAGACAAAGTCGTTCATCGTCGCCGCGAACTTCGCGCCTTCAGCGGCAGACACCCACTCAACGCGGGTGCGTTCCTTTTCAATGCCGAGGTAGTCGAGCATCGAGAAGAGCAGGGTCATACGCCGTCTGGCGTAATAGTTGCCGGTGGTGTAGTGGCAGTCGCCCGGGTGGCAGCCGCAGAGGATGACGCCGTCAGCGCCTCTCTGGAAGGCACGCAGGATGAACATCGGGTTGACCCGGCAGGAGCAGGGGACACGGATGATCTTGACGTCGGCCGGGTAATTGAGCCGGTTGGTGCCGGCCAGGTCGGCGCCCGCATAGGAGCACCAGTTGCAGCAGAACGCCACAATTTTGGGTTTATAAGCATTTACTTCTGGCATATAGCATCTACCTCCGCCATAATCTGACTGTTCGAGAAGCCGTTAAGATCCATAGCGCCGGAGGGGCAGGCAACCGTGCAGGCGCCGCAGCCCTGGCAGACAGCGGGGTTAACCGATGCGACGCGGCGGAGCTGGGTCGTACGGTCAGGCATACGGAACTCTTTCTCCACATAGGTGATTGCGCCGTAGGGGCAGACCCGTTCACAGCTGGAGCAGCCGTTGCACATCAGTTCGTTGCAGTGGGCGACGCAGGGGTTGGTGGTCAGCTTGGCCGTGACGAGCAGGCCGATAACCTTCGCCGCAGCGGCACTGGCCTGGGAGACGGTCTCGGGGATGTCCTTCGGGCCCTGGCAGACGCCGGAGAGGAAGATGCCCGCGGTGGGGCTTTCGACCGGGCGCAGCTTGGGATGGGCTTCGGTGAAGAAGTCGTTGGTGTCCATGCTGGCGGTCAGCATCGTAGCGAGGGGTCTAGCGGACTTATCCGGCTCGATAGCAGCAGCCAGGACGACCATATCGGCCTCAATGTGCAGCTGTTCGTTGGCCAGAAGGTCAGAAGCCTGAACCATGATCTTGCCGTCGGCTCTGGGCGCGACCTTACCGACCATGCCCTTGATGTAGTGGACGCCGTACTGTTCCACAGCCCGGCGGTAGAATTCATCGAAGTTCTTACCGGGGGTCCGGACGTCGATATAGAAGACATAGACTTCGGTGTCAGGATATTTTTCCCGAATCAGCATCGCGTGCTTCGCGGTGTACATGCAGCAGATTTTGGAGCAGTAAGGTTTGCCGCAGCCGGAGGTATCACGAGAGCCGACACACTGTACAAAGACGATGGTGTGCGGATGGGTTCCGTCGGAAGGACGGAGCAGGGTGCCGCCGGTGGGGCCGGCCGCGTTCATCAGCCGTTCCAGCTCGAGGGAGGTGACGACGTCCTTGGAGAGGGAGTAGTCGAATTCCTCGAATTTGTCCAGCTTGATCGGGTTGTAGCCGGTGGCGACGACGATGGCGCCGTAGCGTTCCTCGATGACCTGATCCTGCTGTTTATAGTCAATCGCACCTGCGGTGCAAACCTTGGCGCAGAGGCCGCATTTGCCGTTTTTCAGCATGTTGCAGTAGTTGGGGTCGATGGTGGCGACCTTCGGAACTGCCTGCGCGAAGGGAATGTAGATTGCCCGGCGGTTGTCCAGGCCGAGGTTAAACTCGTTGGGGACATTCTTCATCGGGCACTTAGTGGTGCATTCGCCGCAGCCCGTGCACTTGTTCTCAGCGACATAGCGGGCTTTCTTTTTAATCGAAACGGTGAAGTTTCCGACGAATCCCTTGACACTGGTGACTTCAGAGTAAGAGTAGATGTGGACCTTGTCGTTCTGCGAGCATTCGACCATCTTAGGAGTCAGGATGCAGGCCGCGCAGTCCAGGGTGGGGAAGGTCTTATCGATCTGCGCCATTTTACCGCCGATGGTGGGCTGTTTTTCGACGATATCGACTTCAAACCCAGCTTCAGCGATGTCCAGAGCAGTCTGGATACCAGCAATACCGCCGCCGATGACCAGCGCCCGTTTGACAACGGGGCTTTCGCCCGCCTGAAGGGGAGCGTTCAGCTGGACCTTGGCAATGGCAGCCCGGCCGAGGGTAATTGCCTTTTCGGTGGCAAGCGCCTTATCCTTGTGAATCCAGGAGCACTGCTCACGGATGTTCGCAACTTCCAGCATGTAGGGGTTTAAGCCCACCGAAGCGACCGCCTTGCGGAAGGTAGCTTCGTGCATACGGGGAGAGCAGGAGCAGATTACGACGCCGGTGAGGCCGTACTGCTTAATCGCGTCTTTGATGAGGTTCTGACCCGATTCCGAGCACATATACTGATAGTTGGTGGCATAAACGACGCCCGGCTCTTTGGCGAGGGTGTCGGAAACCGCCTGGACGTCGACAGTTGCTGCGATGTTAGAACCGCACCAACATACGAATACGCCAATTTTCTGCATGGTTTCTCCTCCTTACTTCGTGTATTTGCGGAAGGCGGTGACAAGGGCCTGCTGCGGGAGGTCGGGATCGGCCTCGATCAGGTCGGGGATGTCTTTGGCCTTCAGATGGTTCTGACCCTGCTGGCGGATAACCGCGAGGCGGATCGCCTCGACCAGTTTAGCCGGCTCGACGTCGCGGGGGCAGCGCTCAACGCAGGCGAAGCAGGAAAGGCATTTATAAATCGACGGGGAAGCCATCAGTTTCTCGATTTCCCCTTTTTCGACCATGTAGACAATCTGGTGGGGATGGTACTCCATCTCATCGTAGGAAGGGCAGGTGGCGGAGCATTTGCCGCAGCGCATACATTTCAGCGGATTGACGCCGCTCATGCGGAGGACCTGCTCCTTAAGGTTATTGTTCATAGATTTCCCTCCTTACTTTAGTCTTTTACACCCAGCGCCTCGGCGAGCAGTTCGGTAAAGTAGTAGACCGGGATCTGATGGCCGGGAGCGTTCTTGGTCAGATTGTAAAGGCAAAGCGGACATGCGGTGATGATCATGTCGGCGCCCATTTCAGCGGCGCTGTCCATAACCTGGCCGCTCTTTTTAGCGGCGACCGACTGGTCTTCCGTCGCCATATATCCGCCGCAGCATTCGTTGCGGTAGGGGTAAAGGACGGGTTCAGCACCGATGGCCCGGATGAAATCTTCGAGGATCTTCGGGTTTTCGGGGTTGTCCATCTGGAGCGCCTTGCTGGGGCGGAGCAGCAGACAGCCGTAGTAGGCGGCAATCTTCTTACCCTTTAAGGGGTTCTTGACAGCCTTTGCAAGGTTGTCAAATCCGACGACATCCCGCAGGACTTCCAGGTAGTGCATAACCTTGGTTTCGCCGTTGTAGGGCACGTCGAATTTGGAGTAGTTGTTGGCCTTCATCGCAAATTCAGCGTCGTTGGCCATTGCGTAGTTGGTCTGTTTGATGACGTTGTGGCAGGCGGAGCAGAGGGTCACCAGCACCCCGTCCCGGGAATCAGCGAGTGCGCGCACAGAGGAGAGTTTGGTTGCAATCTCATCCTTCGCCATCGTAAAGGCGCCGCCGCAGCACTGCCAGTTTTCCAGTTCGGTGAGCGTAATGCCCAAAGCTTCCATCGACTTGCGGCCGTAGCGGTCCAGGTCTTTTGCCTTGGTTTTCAGCGTGCATCCGGGATAGTAATGATAAACCATATGCATATATCCTCTCTATCAAAAGAAGAATTCCTCAAAACCTTTCCGACCCCGCCCTTCAAGAGAAAAGGGCGGGGGAGAGAAGGTTAGGATCCGTGCTTAAAGTTTGGACAGGCTGGGTTTTACACCATCTGTTCCGGGTGGAAGACTTCGTCGAACTTTTCAGCCGTTAAGAAGCCGAGCGCGACACAGGCTTCCTTGAGGGAGATGCCTTCCTTGAAGGCCTTTTTCGCGGTCTTCGCAGCGTTTTCGTAACCGATGTAGGGGTTCAGCGCGGTGACCAGCATCAGGGAGTTGTGGAGGTTATGGTGCATCTTCTCGCGGTTGGCCTTGATGCCGACGGCGCAGTTCTTGTTGAAGGAGACAATCGCCTCAGCCAGCAGTCTAGCGGACTGGAGGAAGTTGTAGATGCAAACCGGCATAAAGACGTTCAGCTCGAAGTTGCCCTGGGAAGCTGCCATGCCGACGGCCACATCGTTGCCCATGACCTGAACAGCCACCATCGTAACAGCCTCGCACTGGGTCGGGTTGACCTTGCCGGGCATGATGGAGGAACCGGGTTCGTTTTCGGGGATAAAGATTTCGCCGAGGCCGTCGCGGGGGCCAGAAGCCAACCAGCGGACGTCGTTTGCAATCTTCATCATATCGGCGGCCAGAGCTTTGAGGGCGCCGTGGGCGAAGACCAGCTCATCCTTGGAGGTGAGAGCGTGGAACTTGTTGGGAGCGGTGACAAACTCTTTACCGGTCAGTTCGGAAACAGCCTTTGCCACTTCCACGTCGAAGCCCTTGGGAGCGTTTAAGCCGGTGCCGACGGCGGTGCCGCCCAGTGCCAGCTGTTTCAGCTCAGGCAGTGCGATTTCCAGCATCTTGCGGTCCTTCTCAAGAGAGGTGCGCCAGCCGCTGATTTCCTGGGAAAACTTGATCGGGGTAGCGTCCTGCAGATGGGTGCGGCCGCTCTTGACGACGTCCTCGTTTTCCTTTTCCAGCCGCTTAAAGGTCTCAACCAGCGTGTCGATAGCCGGGAAGACCTTGTCTTCGATGGCCAGCACGGCGGAGATGTGCATCGCCGTCGGGAAGGTATCGTTGGAGGACTGGGACATGTTGATGTCGTCATTGGGGTGGAGGAGTTTTTCGCCGGCGATCTCATTGCCGCGGTTGGCGATGACTTCGTTGGCGTTCATGTTCGACTGGGTGCCGCTGCCGGTCTGCCAGACGACCAGAGGAAAGTGATCGTTTAACGAGCCGCTGATGACCTCGTCGCAGGCGGCGGTGATGGCAGCCAGCTTCTTGTCGGTCATCTTTTCGGGTTTTAACTTGTGGTTCGCGATAGCGGCGGCTTTTTTCAGGATGCCGAAAGCGTGGGTGATTTCCCGGGGCATCGTTTCAATACCGACGCCGATGAGGAAGTTCTCGTGGCTTCTTTCGGTCTGGGCAGCCCAGTATTTGTCTGCGGGGACCTTAACTTCACCCATCGAATCGTGTTCAATGCGGTATTCCATTGCAGGATCCTTCTTTCTTAAAATGTTTGATCGTTTAGGCCGACGCGGCTTAGAAAGTCAGGCCGTTCATAACGCTGCGGAGGCTGTCGGCACTCTTATGCAGCAGTTCCATCTCGTGGTCGGTCAGAGGCGAGACCAGCTTGCCGCTGACGCCGGTGGGGCCGACAATCGCGAGGGTGGACAGGCAGATATCTTCCAGGCCGTATTCGCCGTGATGCATCGTGGAGACGGTCATCGAAGTGTCAGCGCCGGAGAAGATACATTTAACAATGTGACATACCGAAACCGCGACTGCATAGAAGGTAGCGCCTTTGCGGGCGATGATCTTGCCGCCGGACTTGCGGATGTAAGTCTCGACTTCATCGTGGTTCAGTTCGGGAATGAGGTTCTTGTTGGCGTCGATTAAGTAGTCGCGATACTTGTCGATCGGAATGTTGGCGATGGTGCCCAGCGACCACGGAACGAAGGAAGAGTCGCCGTGTTCACCGTAAACATAGGCATGGACGTTACCGAGGTTGATCGAGAAGTACTCGGCCAGTCTTGCACGCAGACGGGCGGTATCCAGGATGGTGCCGGAACCAAGGATCTGGTTTTCGGGCAGGCCGGAGACCTTGTGGAAGGTATAGGTGAGGATGTCGACCGGGTTGGCGACAATGATGTAGATGGCGTTGGGTGCGTACTTCACAATTTCCGGAATGATGGATTTGGTGATGTTGACGTTGACCTGAGCCAGGTCGAGACGGGACTGGCCGGGTTTTCTCGCAACGCCGGAGGTCAGGATGACGATGTCAGAATCCTTCGCGTCCTGGTAGGAACCAGCGTAGATCGAAATCGGCGGGCAGAAGGCAACGCCCTGGCGGATATCCAGCGCCTCCCCCAGAGATTTGGACTCGTTGATGTCGATCATGACGACTTCGGTGGCGATACCGTTGACGGCCATGGTGTAGGCGATCGTGGAGCCAACGCTGCCGGCCCCGATGATAGTTACTTTCTTGCCCATAGCTTATTTCCTCCTGTTTCTTTTGTCATAGTTCTTCCAGAAGGCCTTACGGCGTCCTGCTTTAACCACTGATGCCCATCCCTTTGCCCGCATTCGGGGGATACACGACCGAATGTCAAAAATATCACAAAGTTTTGGGAAAAAGTACGAAGAACCTCTTTTCCCTTATAATATACCATATCTTGCGCAAGAAAAAAAGTCCCTATTTTAAAAAAAGTGCAGGTGCATAAAACGACTTTATACAGCTTGTTAATTTTGTAACAGCTGTGCATACCTTATTGATATTTACGCAAAAATCATAAAACTACCGAAAGCATCATATAAACTTTTGTCTGGTTTATCAGTAAAATGCAGCAACCGATATCTGCCGTATAAAACAGACAAAGAGTTTTGGCATATTACTTGACAGTTTTTGCTGTATATGCTAAAATATGTTTACTGCCGGGGCGTAAAAAAGGCTTAACATGGCCTTTGATAGCCCTTTTCATGCGGGCATGGTGGAATGGCAGACACGTTGGTCTTAGGAACCAATGCTTACAGCGTGCAAGTTCGAGTCTTGTTGCCCGCACCAGGCTGTCAGGCCGTCATACTTGCTAGATGCATGTATGACGGTTTTTTTGTGAACATTTTACTAAATCATATGCTTCGTTTTTGGCAGATTGCCAACCGGAGAGAAAGGATTTTATATGGAAAAAAAGCGCTTTTTTCGCCGCCTTTCCGCTCTATGCCTGATGGTGTCGCTGATGCTGGCTCAGCCGGTCCAGACCCTGGCGGTTGACCCGTCCTTGCTGCTTGTCCCGCCGGATGAAAGCGCGGCGTCTTCTTCCACGGAGACTTCCGGTTCGGAGGAGCCTTCCAAAGATACCGCCGATACGGCTGCGGAGGAAGACTCGATTCCGGATTTGGAAGGCCGGTTTGTGACCATCGGGGAGAAGACCCGTTTCCGAATTAAAGGAAGCGGATACGCAGAAGGGTTTGTCCGTATTGAAGGAAATCTTTACTATTTCGATCCGGATACCAACCTGATGGCGCAAAACGGCTGGTTTACCCTGGATGAAGATCGGTATTATGCCACCGAAACAGGGCCGCTGCTGACCGGACAGGCAGAAGTGGAGGGGGAAACCTACTATTTTGATGAAGAGGGCCGCTGGCTTTCGGACGGTCTGACCGAGACGGATGACGGGGATGTCTGGCTGGACGAAACCGGTCAGCCGGTTACCGGCTGGCAGCAGCAGGGGGACGACTGGTACTATTATCAGGCGGACGGTTCGCTTCTCACCTCCAGCTGGCTCCAGGACCCCGACACCGGAAAATGGTATTATCTATTAGAGGACGGCCGGATGGCGGAAAACCAGTGGGTTCAGTGGAAAGGGAAATGGTACTTCCTAGGCGGCGGGGGTGTAATGAAACAGAACACCGTCGTCACCACCGGCGGACACGACTGGTACCTCGACAAAAACGGCCAGCTCCAGGTGACGCCCGCCCATCCGCTGGACGTGCCGGTGGTGCGCCAGGCACCCGCCCTGCCCAACGGATGTGAAGTGACCGCCTTGACGGAACTTCTGCGGTACAATGGGTTTCCCATCAGCCACACTGCCCTTTCTCGGGATTACCTTCCCCGGCAGCATTTTCGCTGGTCCGGTGGGAAGATGTACGGCCCTGACCCCTACGACTACTTTGTGGGCAATCCGGAAGACGATACTGGTTGGTACTGCCTCGAAGGTGCGATTATCAGTTGCGCCAACCGTTACCTCTCTGACCAGGGCAGTTCCCTTCGGGCGGAAAAGGTGTCGGGGGCCAGCCTTGAACAGATTGAAAGCTACTTAAAAGCCGGCTACCCGGTGATGGTTTGGATGACGCCGGGGTTGAAGCCCTTTGGATACTCGTCGGTTCGCTGGACCCTTCCGGACGGCTCCACCTATAAACCCTATATCGGCACCCACGCCCTGGTGGTCACTGGCATCGACATCGCGGGGGGAAAGATTTCCTTCTCCGACCCGGCTAGGGGCAAGCACACCCTGACCATTGACTTCTTCTGGCCGATTTATGAGGCGATGGGCAAGCGGGCTGTTATCATCCGGTAAACAAAGACCTTACACCCCTTTCCATTATATGAGGTGCCCCTATGCGAAAATGGCTTTTGTTTTGCCTTGCAGTCTTTTGTACCCTGCTACTGTCAGCCTGTTCCCGGACGGCAGCTTATTCTGCGGAGATTGACGGTCGGGAATATTGGATTGACACCGATTCCCAGACCATTTCCGACGGGTTAAACACCTATACCTATACCTTTTCTGGAACCAAAGACCGTTATACGATGGAGATTACCTTTCCGGACGGTAGCTCCTATTGGTGGAGCCAGTCGGACGGAAGCGGCCATGGGGGATGGCAGGATGAACTGGCCGGCGGATATCAAAATGTCGATGGGAGTGCCCTGTGCGACGCTGTTGTGATGGGCCTGCCCGACCCGCCGAATTATGCTCTCATTGTTTTCGCGGTTATCCTGCTTGCTATTGGCGTCTTTAACATTGTCCGCCCCCAAACCGCCTGGTTTTGGAGCAGCGGATGGAAATATAAGAACGTTGAACCGTCCGATTACGCCCTTGTTGTCTACCGCATCGGCGGGGGAGTCGCTGCCATCATCGCCGTCTTCCTCTTTTTACAAGCTTTTGCATAAAACAAGCCGGAGAGCTTTTAAGCCCTCCGGTCTGACTGTCGAAAAACCAGTTTTTCGACAGAATTACATCGGGGCTGCATGCCTCCCTACGGTCGACACTTGCCCCGATCAAGGTATTTTTCCCGCCGTACATGCCGCCGGGAAAAATGAAATTAAATGATGTCATATAGAAAAAGCCTATTTTTCTTTTGAAGCATATCCTTATTAAAACAAACCGGAGAGCTTTTAAGCCCTCCGGTTTTTTCATGCCCTTTTATCCTTGGCAGCCCGCCAAGTCGATGGTCAGGGTGTAGCTTTCTTCGCTGCCGGGAGCCAGCAGCCGGAGCCCCACCTTTCTTAAGTAGAGCCCATCTGTGTCGGCGGTATCGGCCGTCCCGTTCCAGGGCTCGATGCAGACAAAGGGCGCCCCCGCCTTCGGGGTCCAGATGCCCATTTGATGGAAGCCTTGATACCGCAGTTCCAGGTATTTCCCGGTCTTGGTGTCCACTAGCCTTACCTTGTCCGAATGGATTTCGTCAAAGATAATCGTGTCGATCTTCTCAAAGACGTTGTAATCCAGCTTAATGGTTCTCGGGTCCGCCGTAAACGACTGACGGTTGACCCGGTCCAGCAGTTTGTTTTCATTTAATACCGGCTGGGTCGGAATCTCGTCTTCCGCAAACCGGACCTCATAATCGGTAAACTGACTGCCGCTTCTGTCAAAGGGGCAGCGGAAGGAGGGATGGGTGCCGAAGCAGAAGGGCATTTCGGTCTCGCCGGTATTTTCCACGATAATGGTGATCTGTACCGCGAATCCCACCAGTTCATACCGGACTTTCAGCTTAAAGGGATAGGGATAACGGGCGAGGGTATCGTCATTGGCGGTTAAAACGAGTGTTGCCGAAGTCTCGTCCGACTGGGTGCAGGTCCACTCCATGTCCCGGGCAAATCCGTGCTGTCCCATCTTGTAGATCTGACCGCCGATCATCGTCTCACCGAATTTGAGCCCGCCGACAATCGGGAAGAGATAGGGGGCATGCCGTTTCCAGTACTCGCTCCCGTCCCAGAGGTAGCTGCGGCCGCTGGAGTCCCGCAGCGACTGCATTTCCGCGCCGGCGGAGCTTACGTCCAGGAAAATCTGTTCATTGGTCAGTCTGATATCCATATGGATCATCCTTTCTGCATACATTATATTGAGATGGAAAACTGTCATTTCCATTTACTTTCTATCTGATTATACACAATTTATCCACTTCTGTCAATCACAAATAGGCAGTTCTGACGAGCAATTCTCCGGATCGGTTCTAACCGCCTGCCCGTCCACATATGATGGGACAAACAGGACGGAAAGGGATGGGACGATGCAAAAGGGCATGGAGTATCTGGATAACTGTTTACCGCCGGCAGTGGCGCTGGCGGTTCAGCGGGCGATGGGGAAGGGACAGGTTTATGAACTGCGGTTGCGGGCCGGACAGCCAGTCCAGCTGATCGCCGCCTACGGCAGGGGGTGGCTCAAAGGGAGCGGAGATTTCGGCATGCCGGAGGAGGCGCTCAGGATGACCCCCGGTCAGATGGAAGAGACCCTCTTTCTCGCCAGCGGCCGGTCAATGCAGAGTGCAATGGAGAGCATCTGCAAGGGGTTTCTGCCATTGCCGGGCGGGGCGAGGCTGGGGGTAGCCGGTACCGCCGCCGGGGTGGGCGGGAAGGTGATGGCGGTCCACAGCATCTCCGCCCTTAATTTCCGTTTTCCCGCCTTTATTCCCGAGGCAGCGGACCCGATTCTGCGGGCGGTGCGGTTTCCTACCTCTCTTTTGATCGCCGGGAAACCGATGAGCGGAAAGACAACCCTTCTGCGGGCGCTGATTGCCCGGTTGGGGAACGGGATGAAGCTGGCGGTTTTGGACGAGCGGGGGGAACTGACCCCGCTGCCGGAAGGGGCTTTCAGCGCCGACCTGCTGACCGGATACCCCAAGGCAGAGGCCATCGAACTGGCGGTGCGGACCCTTTCGCCAGAACTGATGGTTTGTGACGAGCTGTCGCCGATGGAATCGGAAGCGGTGTTGCAGGCCCTTCACAGCGGCGTTCCGCTGGTGGCGACGGTACACGCCGGTAGTTTAGCGGAGCTTTTGAGCCGGGACTGGGTCTGTACCCTTCTAAAGGCCGGGGCGTTTGCCAAAGTGGCCCTGGTTCAGGGCGGGAAGGTGGAAAAGGTGGTGGATGGGTTTGATATGGCTGCGGATTACGGCGGCCGGATGTTTATTTGCGGCATCGGTGGGAACCGGGCTTTGGATGGCGGGCCGGCTGAGAGCCCGGACCCGGTCGCTGCTTGCGTTGGAGCGGCTGTTGATCCGGCTTGAAAAACTGCTGCTTCAGCGTCTCCCCACCGATGTGCTGACCGATGAGCTGATCCGGGAAGGGCTGCTGCCGGAAGCGGGCTGGGAGGCACTGGAAGCGATGGGACAGCCTCCCGAAGCGGAAATCTGTGCCCGGGTGGTAGCACTTCTGGGCCACGGGGACGCTGAAAGCCAGGCCGCGTCGGTCCGTCTGGCGGCGGAGGAACTGCGGGAAGTGACCGAAAAGGCTTCCCGGGAGGAAGCGGAAAAGGGCAAGCTCTACCCGACATTGGGGCTGATGCTGGGAATGTTGGCGGCGGTGATGTCGCTGTGACGGAAACGGGAAGGTGGGACTCGGGATGGATGTGGATTTCATTTTCCGCATTGCGGCAATCGGCATCATTGTGGCGGTTTTAAACCAGGTGCTGATCCGCTCGGGGCGGGAGGAACAGGCAATGTTGACGACGCTGGCCGGGGTAATTGTGGTGCTGACGATGCTGGTGACCCAGATCAGCAGCCTGTTTGGCACCATTCAGCAGCTGTTCGGCCTCTATTAAGGGGGCAGAAGGATGGAAAGTTTTGCTTCGCTGGTGGCCGCGGCCCTGGTGGCGGCGGTGGCCGCTTTGCTTTTAAAAAACTGGAAGCCGGAGTACGGGATGCTCACCTCGATTGCGGCGGCGGCCATCTTTATGGGTTGGACGGTTTTGCAGATGATCCCGATTCTCACCTCGGTCACCAATCTCGCCAGCCAAGCGGGCATCCGCTCCTCCCATATCCGGATTTTGCTCCGGTGTTTGGGAATCTGCTGCCTGTCGGAGATTGGGACGAGTCTTTGTCGGGAATCGGGTCAACAGGCCGCCGCCACCCAGATTGAGCTGGCAGGGAAGGTACTGATTCTCGCCAGTTGTATGCCGGTTTACGAGGAGCTTTTAAAATTGGTGCTGTCGCTGATGGAATAGGAGGGAGAACATGAAAAGGGTGTGGACAGTGATCTTAATGGTTTTTAGCATCTTTCTCCTTTGCCCGGTTCTCTCTGTTTCAGCGGCCGATGATACCGATGAGTTTTTGGAGGAACAGTTGGAGGAGAGTGGGTATTACTCTCTTTTTTCCTTTCTGCCGGAGGAGGCGGAGGATTACTTTGCCGATGGATTTTCGGCGGAGGACCTGGACGAGTTGACGCCCCAAAGCCTTTTGGAGGCGGGGCTATCCGCCCTGAAGGAATGGGGAATGGAGCCTTTAAAACTGTTGGCCTCCCTTTTGGCGGTGACCCTTTTGTCAACTCTCTTGTCCGGTTTTGGGAATGGGGGACAATACGCCTCCTTTCATTCGGTGATTGCCCTGACGATGGCAGTACTGCTGGCCGGACCAGTGGTGGAGGCGGTGCGGGGAACGGTGAAGGTGGTCAAAGGCCTCTCGGCGTTTATGTATAGCTTTCTGCCAGTCTTTGCGGCTTCTGCTGCCGCATCGGGGAAACCGGCGTCGGCTCTGGCCTGGTACGGCACCACCCTGTCGGCGGTGGAGCTTTTTTCGATGGCGGTTTCAGGGCTGGTGCTGCCCCTTTGCTGCATTTTTATCGCCCTCGGGCTGATTTCCGCTCTGGCCCCGGACCTTCAGGCCGGCGCTTTAATCCGTTCGGTGAAAAGTTTGGCTTTGTGGATCCTTTCCTTTTGCCTGACTATCTTTCTTGCCCTTTTGACCATTAAGACTTCGGTCAGCGGCGCCACTGATGGCGTAACCTTAAAAACCGCGAAGTTCCTTCTCTCGTCGGCCATTCCGGTGGTCGGAAGCGCCGTCGGGGATGCCTGGGCGGCGGTCAGCGGATGCCTCGGGCTGGTGAAAAGCACCATCGGGGTCTTTGGGGTCGTGGTGATCGGGGTGGTTTTTTTGCCGCAGATTCTCTATCTAGGTCTTTTGAGCGGGGCCTTAAAGCTGGGAGCCGCGGCGGCGGAAACCCTTTCCGAGAGCCGGACTGCCGAGGTGATGAAGAGCGCCGCCGGGGCGGTGTCGATCATGCTGTCGATTGTCATCTGTTACGGGGTGATGCTCTTGGGGGCGCTGGCGATGGTGCTGTTGGCTAAAAGTTAGGGGGCATTTTATGGAACAGTTAAAGCTAACTGCCGCCGCCCTCTGCGGGACGATGATTCTGTCGGCGATTATCCTTTTTATCTCTCCCCAGAAGGACGGGAAGATGCTGAAATTTGCGGTGCGGGTCTTTTTTCTCTTGTCGATTGTCCTGCCGCTGGTTGGTCTTGAACCGGAGGACTTCCGCCTTCCGGAAACCACCGATGTCTCCGATCTGGGGGAGGGGTTGGAGGACCTGGCGCAGCAGCAGCTGGAAAGCGCCGTGGTCGCCTCTCTGGAAGCAGAAGCCGTAGAAATTTTAACGAGTAACGGCCTTGCGGCCCCCCAGGTGGAAATTTCGATACATAATGACCCCGAGGACGGCATATCTATTACCGATCTGATCATCCGGGTGCAGCCGGACGAGATGGAGACGGCCGCCCGGGCGGCGCCAGCGCTCAACAGTGCCTTCGGTGTAACCGCCCGTCTGGAAATTGAGGAGAGTCAAAATGGAAGCTAAAAAGATGTGGGCTCTTTTGCAGGGAAAAAAGCCGTGGCTTCTGGTCATACTGGGGATTTTGGGGATGGTGCTCATCCTGATTTCTTCCTTTGTCCCTTCTGAGAAGGAACAGACGGTTCTTCCCACAGACGATCCGGCCGCGGAGATTGAAACCAGCCTGGAAGCCCTGATTTCCCAGATTGATGGGGCGGGGCATACCAAGGTCATGGTTTCCCTTTCCGACTCCGGTTCTACCCAGTACCTTTCGGAAGGAACCGAAACGGAGGAATGGTCGGAGGGCCTGATGCAGAAAAAAGAACAGTCGGAGAGTTATGTCACCGCTGGAGGCGGCGCGGTGGCAGTGGCGGAGTTGGCTCCGTCGATAGAGGGGATTGCGGTGGTTTGTGAAGGAGGCGGCCTGGCCAGTGTCCAAAACGATATTTATGAGGTGCTCTACGCTCTTTACGGGCTGTCTTCGGCCCGGATAAGCGTCGAACAGATGCACTGATAATACCAAAAGGTTTCTCTGTCCATTTTGCAAAATCAATCAGTCAGTGAAAGGATGGGTTTATATGAAAATGAGCGTTATTCTGGGGAAAAAACAGATCGTCCTGGCGAGCCTGGTGACCATCCTCGGCATCGCGGTCTATCTCAACTATATCTTTGCCGATACTGGCAGCACCGATCTGCTGTCGATGTCCAGTACCCCTTCTGAAACCGAAAACTACGGGGAAGCCCAGCTGACCAGCACCGAACCGGTGGACGGGAGCGGCGATTATTTCGAGTCCGCCCGTTTGGAGCGGCGCAAGGCCCGGGACGAGGCGATTGAAACCCTCGCCCAGACCCTGGGAGCAGAAGAAATGACCGATGATGAGAAGGAGCTGGCAGCCGAAAAGGCCCTTCAGGTTTCGGCCCAGATTGAAAGTGAAAACAAGATTGAGACCCTTGTCAAAGCGAAGGGCTTCACCGAGTGCCTCGCCTATGTGGATGACGGCTCCGCCCGGATTATTGTTCAGACCGACGGACTGACCGCCGAGACCGCCAACCAGATCAAGAACATCATTGTGGAAGAAACTGGCCTTTCCGCCGACTGCATCACCGTAGGGGAAATCGGAACGTCGGAAACCGCCGAAACGGTCCAGACTGAGACCTCCGAAGGGGAGGGTTGATCGGTAATCCTTTCACAGCGATTCATTCCCAAGGCTACACATCACAAAGCGATCTACTGTTTTTTCAGATCATTTTGAGGAAGAAAAGTCCCTGCCCACCGGCGGGGACTCCTTTTTTTATATTCAAAAAATCCCGTCATATTCAAAAAAATATGCAAAACTGTTGTCTAATGGGAGATTTGGTGTTATAATAAATTCTGAGATGGTATCCGCCGCCTGAATGGCAACGGTCAATATTTTCGACAGGAGGGACTTTTATGCAGCCTAAAGTCAACAAAACGGTATCCAGCGTGCGCATTTCCGAAGACGTGCTGGAAACGATCGTGCAAAACGTATTGGAAGAGATTCCCGGCGTCGCACGGCTTGCCCCCAGAAAAACGGGCCTGTTGGGGCTCATAAACCCGGAACCATCCCGGCGGATGGTTACCCGGATTGATCGGGACGCGGCGATCGTGGATGTATCGGTCGAGCTTTCCTACGGCTGCCGGCTCAAGGCCGTCTGCGCCGAAATTCAGCAGAAGGTCAAAGACGCTGTGCAGGATATGACCGGGATTGCCGTCAGCCGGGTCAACGTTCACGTTTCGGACATTGTGTCGGCGGATGCGGAATAACAGCCCAGCTTACGCGGGGGAAAAAGAGAAAGGAATTTTTGCGGGATGAAAAAAATCAGCAGGCACCAGATGCGGGAAAATGCGTTTATTCTGGTTTTTGAACGGATATTCAACAACGACAGCGCCCAGGAGCTCCTTGACACCGCCCGGGAGAATGAGGAACTGGAGATCACCCCTGAGGTTGAGAAGATGTTTTTAGGGGTGGTTGCGAACCAATCGGCTATCGACGACATTATCTCCCACAACCTAAAAAAATGGACGATGAACCGGATCTCCAAGGTTTCCCTCGCGATTCTGCGGCTGGGGGTTTATGAGATTGTATACTGCGCGGACGTTGACGACGACATTACTGTCAGCGAATGCGTTAAACTGGCTTCCGACTTTGCCTATGAGGACGACATTGCCTTTATTAACGGGATTCTGGGCAACATCGTGCGGGCCCAGAAGGCGGAGGCCGCCGGGGCAAAGGCAGACTGATGGGCAGCTATCTCGGAATCGACACTTCCAACTACACCACCTCCCTGTCCCTTTTGGACACCGATACCGGCGAAGTCCGGATGGAAAAACGTCTGTTGCCCACGGCTCCTGGGGCGTTGGGCCTTCGGCAGAGCGACGCGGTTTTTGCCCATGTGCAGCAACTGGGGGAGTTGGCGCAAAAGCTGTTTGCAGCTGGACGTCCGGCTCTTTCGGGTGTCGGTGTTTCCATCTTTCCCCGCCGGGCAGAGGGGTCTTATATGCCCTGTTTTCTCGTGGGGAAAACTTCCGCTGAACTGCTGGCTTCTGCCATTGGGGCGCCTTTATATACCTTTTCCCACCAGGAGGGGCATATCGCCGCCGCCCTTTATTCCTCCGGTCATCTGGAGCTGATGAAGGAGCGTTTTATCGCCTTTCACCTTTCCGGCGGCACCACCGACGCTTTGCTGGTAGAGCCGGGAGAGCCGGTCTTTAAGGTCACTCCGGTGGCCCGTTCCCTCGATTTAAAGGCGGGACAGGCTGTCGACCGGGTGGGGCTGATGCTGGGACTGACCTTTCCCTGCGGGCCGCAGCTGAGCGCCCTTGCGGAGAACTGTTCCGAGCGGATCAAGGTCCGTCCGACGATGAAGGGGGCCGACTGTTGCCTTTCGGGTGTCGAAAACCGCTGCCGCAAGCTGCTGGACGAGGGACGGGACCCGGCTTATATCGCCCGGTACTGCCTAATTTCCATTGAAGCGGCGCTGGAAGGGATGACCCAGGCACTTTTGGATCAGTACGGAAAACTACCGCTTCTCTACGCCG
This sequence comes from uncultured Clostridia bacterium, assembly GCA_944387995.1. Taxonomy (GTDB): domain Bacteria; phylum Bacillota; class Clostridia; order Oscillospirales; family Ruminococcaceae; genus Faecivivens. Next base: position 22,270 of record CALXHB010000147.1, read on the forward strand.
GCGGGGTGATGGCCTCCAGCGTCATCCGCCCCTATTTTGAAGCAAAGTTTGGCGGCTATTTTGCCCAGCCGGCCTTTTCTTCCGATAACGCCGCGGGGATAGCCCTTCTGGCGGCGCTGTCTGCCGGAGAGACGGTTTAAACGCAGAAAGGAAACGGTTTTGAATCAGGTTCTGACGGTTTCACAGATTAACGGCTATCTCAAAGAGCTGCTGGACGAAGATGTTCAGCTGAAAAGCATTTACGTCCGAGGAGAAATCTCCAACTTTATCCACCACCTAAAGTCGGGGCACTTTTACTTCACCCTGAAGGATGAGCGCTCTTCCATCCGGGCGGTGATGTTTAAGTGGAACGCCTCTAGGCTTCGGTTTATCCCTAAAAACGGGATGAACGTCATCCTGTTTGGCAGTGTAAACTTCTACGAGCGGGACGGCATCTGCCAGCTGATTTGCGCGGATATGCAGCCGGACGGCCTCGGCGCCCTTTATATGGCCTATGAACAGCTCAAAGAGAAACTGGCCCGGGAGGGCCTTTTTGACCCTGCCCATAAAAAGCCGCTGCCTCCGTTCCCTAAGCGGATCGGGGTGGTGACCGCCAAGACCGGCGCTGCCTTGCAGGATATTATCCATATCCTTTCCCGGCGGTATCCGCTGGGAGAACTGGTGCTCTATCCGGCACTGGTGCAGGGGGATTTGGCTCCTGACTCGTTGGTGAAAGCCATTGGGGAAGCCGGGCGGGATAAACCGGACCTGTTGATTGTCGGCCGGGGAGGCGGTTCGCTGGAAGACCTGTGGGCCTTTAACGACGAGCGGGTCGCTCGGGCGGTTTATGACTGCCCGGTGCCGGTGATTTCAGCGGTGGGTCACGAGGTGGATTATACCATCTGCGACCTGGTGGCCGACCTGCGGGCCCCGACCCCTTCTGCGGCGGCGGAGCTGTGCGCGCCAGATATCGCGGGAATTCGGGAAGAACTGGATGATTTAAAAGAAGCCCTTCGGCGGGGACTCTCAGACCGGATTAAGGTGGAAGGGGCGGCCCTGGCGGCCCTCTCCCGTCGGCTGGGTGTCTCCTCGCCGGAAAACCTGACCCGGCGGGCTGCGGAACGGCTGGTGGTTTTAACTGGCCGTCTGCAAAGGGCCGCATCCCGCAAGCTGACCCTTTCCCAGGCGGAAACTGAGCGGGTGAAAGCGCGTTTTTTTGCCCTGTCTCCAGAAAAACGTCTGCCGCAGCTTTCCCAGTCGATGGACGTGTTGTCCGGACGGCTGGCCCGGGGAATGGGGGAAACCCTTTCCCGGCGGGAGGCAGAACTAAAGCGGGCAGAAGCGTCTTTGGAAGCCCTTAGTCCGTTGAAGGTGTTAGCGCGGGGATATACCGTAACGACGAAAGAAGGGCAGACAGCGGAACTGTCTAAGTTGCAGCCGGGGGATGAAATCCACACCCGGTTTATCGATGGAATGGTGTCCAGCCGGGTGACCGGCGTGTTTCCCAAGGGGGTAGAAGATGGCAGCAAAGAAAAATCCGACCTTTGAACAGGCTCTTTCCCGGCTGGAAGAAATCGCCGCCGGGCTTGAGGATGGCAGCATGACGCTGGAAGGGTCGCTGAAAGCCTATGAAGAGGGAATTGCCCTGGTTAAACTCTGTGAAAAGACACTGGCAGACGCGAAACTCCGGCTGACCGAGTACACCGAAGAAACGGCCGGGGAAGAAGGAGGAAACCACGATGCAGGCAAGGTTTGAGGAATATCTGTCGGCCATTGACCAGACCCTTCACCATTATCTCGACGCCCCCTGTGACCCTCGGCGGGTGCTGGACGCGATGGGGTACTCCGCCTTTGCCGGCGGCAAGCGGATTCGTCCGATTTTAACCCTGGAATTTGCCCGGCTGTGCGGTGGCAACTGGCGGGACGCTCTGCCCTTTGCCTGCGGGATTGAGATGGTGCAGACCTATTCTCTGATTCACGATGACCTTCCCTGCATGGATGATGCTGACCTTCGCCGGGGAAAGCCCTCCTGCCACGCTCAGTTTGACGAGGCGACCGCTTTGCTGGCGGGAGATGGGCTTTTGACGATGGCGTTTGAGGTTTTGTGCGACGCGTCGGTACCAGCCTCTCAGGTAGTGGCGGCCGTGTCCGAACTGGCCCGGGCCATCGGGGTACAGGGAATGATCGGCGGACAGGAAATGGACCTTGCCAACGAAGGGAAATCCGGCCTTCCCATCGAAATCATCCGCCGGACCAATGAAAAGAAGACGGCAGCTCTTTTGACCGCCAGCTGTGTTTTAGGGGTCCTGGCGGCCGGCGGAGACGGCCGCCAGATGGAAGCGGCTAAGGAGTATGGTTACGCTTTAGGGCTGGCTTTCCAGGTGGTGGACGACATTCTCGACGCGACCGCATCGGCGGAAACCCTCGGCAAACCGGTGGGCAGCGATGTGGAAAACGATAAGTCCACCTATGTAACGGCGCTGGGGCTTGAAACCGCCCGGGAGATTGCCGCCCAGTACACCGAAAAGGCGTTGGATGCGTTGACAGCTTTTCCGGAGCATGAGGACCTTTCTGCACTGACCCGTTCGCTTCTTTCCCGCGACCATTAAGGGGGATACACCGTGTTTTCTGATCTTCTTGCCAACCGGGTCCTATGGATTGCGGTGGCCTCCTGGGCGGCGGCGCAGATCTTAAAAGCGCTCTTTGACGCCATCCGGCACAAGGAGTTTAGCTTTGAGCGGCTGTTTGGAGCCGGGGGGATGCCTTCTTCCCACTCTTCCACCGTTTGCGGGCTCTGCACCGGGATGGCCCGGATTTATGGGTTGGATTCTCCGCTCTTCACCCTTTCGCTGGTGGTGGCCTGTATTGTCATGTACGACGCGACCGGTGTCCGTCGGGCAGCGGGGGAGCATGCCAAGCTCTTAAACCAGCTGCTTTTTTCCGATCCCGACCGGCTGACCCCTTCTCAGAAGATGCTCAAAGAATTCCTCGGCCATACGCCGCTGGAGGTTCTGGCAGGGGCAGTGTTGGGCATAGTTATCGGGCTTTTGATGCCGGTTTAATCTATCATGTGTCGACTCCAAGCTGTCAGCAAATCCATCTATGTATAATTTTTAAGGAAGTATTGCAATATGGACGGATATCCAATATTGGATAAACTCAATGGACTTGAGGATTTAAGAAATTTAAGCGACTGGGAATTGGAACGGCTCTGTTATGAGATCCGAGCCTTTTTAATCGACCACGTTTCTCGAACCGGCGGTCATCTTGCGTCCAATTTGGGGGCGGTGGAGCTGACCGTTGCTCTCCATCGGGTGTTTCATTCGCCCGAGGACAGCATCGTCTGGGATGTGGGCCACCAGAGCTATACCCATAAAATCCTCACCGGTCGGAAGGACCGCTTCGATACCCTCCGCCAGCCGGGCGGACTTTCCGGTTTCCCCAAGCCCCACGAGAGCGTCCATGATGCCTTTGTGGCGGGACATGCCTCGACTTCGGTCAGCGCTGCCTACGGGATTGCCTGTGCCAACCGGCTTGCTGGCAACGATCATACAGCGGTGGCGGTTGTAGGCGACGGCGCCTTTACGGGCGGGATGATTTACGAGGCGATCAACAACGCCGGCCGCAGCAACACTCGGCTGGTGATTGTTTTAAACCACAACGATATGTCGATCTCCAAAAATGTTGGTGCCTTTGCCCGTTACCTGTCGATTATCCGGGCAAAGCCTGGGTATCTGCACCTTAAGCAGCGGGTGGAGACGATTTTGGACCGGATTCCGCTGGTGGGACCGCCTCTTGAACAGGCTATCCGTTCGTCCAAATCGGTTTTAAAGTATATTTTGTATCATAATACGTTTTTTGAGGAAATGGGTCTTTACTACATTGGCCCGGTGGACGGTCACAACTTAAAAGACCTGGAACACGCCCTGACTCAGGCCAAGAATTTGGACCAACCTTCCGTGGTACAGGTGGAGACGATTAAGGGAAAGGGTTACGAGTTTGCCGAACAAAATCCTCCCGCCTATCACGGCGTGAGCCGGTTTGATATCTGTACAGGGACCTTTGGCAATAGCCCTGCCCCTCCCGCCCCCACCTTTTCCGGAACCTTCGGAGCTGAACTGGAAAAACTCGGCAGGGCGGACAGCCGAATCTGCGCAATTACGGCGGCAATGAAGCTGGGCACTGGTCTGGATGGTTTCAGCCGCAGCTGTCCGGAGCGTTTTTTTGATGTGGGCATTGCTGAGGAGCACGCGGTCACCTTTTCCGCCGGACTGGCGGTTAAAGGGTACCTGCCGGTGTTTGCGGTTTATTCCACCTTTTTGCAGCGTTCCTTTGATCAGGTGCTGCACGACGCGGCCCTGGAGAAGACCCATCTTGTTCTGGCCATCGACCGGGCGGGGATTGTCGGAGATGACGGTGACACCCACCAGGGCGTTTTTGACGTTCCGATGCTCACCTGTATTCCCGGCATCACCATCTTCTCTCCGTCGGGATTTGACAGCCTGCGGGCGGATTTAAACCGCGCTCTGTATCAGGAAGAGGGAGTGGTGGCGATTCGGTATCCCCGGGGCGGGGAAGAGGCCCACTGTCCATTGGGTCCCGGTGAAGACGATGTTTGGGTGGATGGCGACCGTCGGCTGACGGTGCTCTCTTATGGCAGGGTTGCCGCCGCTCTTTGGCAGGCGGTGGAAAAGATGGAACGGCCGCCAGAACAGGTTTATCTCAATAAGATCTGGCCCTTTTCCGAAGAGATGCTGCGGGTTTTGTCCCGGCGGGAAAGGGTGCTGATTTTCGAGGAATCGATTCAGAGCGGAAGCATTTCCGAACATCTGCTGACGGCGTTGAACCGCTTGGGCTTTAAAGGCCAGTTTATGATGGTGACGCTGCCGGATGGGTTTATTCCTCAGTGCAGCGTTCCGGAAGCGCTCGACCGGTTCGGTTTATCCGCCGGCGCAATTGAAAGACGGCTCCGGCAGGAGATGGAGGGATTGCAGTGAAACAACGGCTGGACGCCGCGATGGCGGCCCGGGGGCTTGCCCCCAGTCGGGAACAGGCCCAGCGGCTGATCCGTCTGGGACAGGTGATGCTGGATGGAAAGACGGTCACAAAGCCCAGTACCCCCGTGTTTCCGGAAAATGTCATCACCCTTTCCGGAGAGGGGCTTCCCTTTGTCAGCCGCGGCGGACTAAAACTTGCGCGGGCGCTGGAAATTTTTCCCATTAGCTTGGACGGAAAGGTTTGCGTGGATATTGGCGCTTCCACCGGCGGCTTTACCGACTGTATGCTCCAGCACGGAGCCAAAAAGGTCTACGCCATCGACGTGGGAACCGGTCAGCTGCATCCCTCGCTTGTGGAGGATGACCGGGTGGTCAATATGGAGAAGACTAACATCCGTTCGCTGACCGGCCTGCCGGAGGAGATACAGTTTGCTTCCACCGACGTTTCGTTTATCTCCCTAAAACTGGTGCTTCCTGTTATTCAGCTCCTTTTACCGATTGGGGGTGAGGCTGTTGTACTGGTCAAGCCCCAGTTTGAGGCTGGGAAAGGGGCTGTGGGTAAAAACGGCGTGGTCAAAGACCCGAAAACCCACCTCCAGGTGCTGCGGTCGGTCAAAGGTTATGCCCTGGAAAACGGGTTTGCCCTTAAAGGGGCAGGATTTTCCCCAATCCGCGGCCCGGAGGGGAATATTGAGTATCTCTACTGGCTCCAAAGGGGAGAAGATCAGGGGGCGGTATCCGATGAGGATCTCCGCCAGCTGGCCGACGAATCCCATAAAGCCCTCTCATTCCGCGGGGAAAGGAGATAACCTCCCATGCAACTGCTGTTGATGCCCAATCTCGATAAACCAAATGTACACGCCTGCGTGAGACGGCTTACGGCGATGCATTTCCCCGAACCGGTCATCTTTATGATGGATGAGCGGCTCAAAGGGAACTTTTCCGGCTGCGGTCCGCTTAAATGGGGCCCCTTTGACGAGCTGATGGAGGGCTGCGACGCCTGTATCGCCATCGGCGGGGACGGGACGATTATCCACAGCGGCAAGTCCGCTGCCCGCCATCATAAGCCGGTGCTGGGAATCAATCTGGGACGGCTGGGTTTTTTGGCGACGCTGGAAAGCGACCAGCTGGAAAAGCTTCAGTACCTGCTGACCGGGGAATATACCGTCGAGGAGCGGATGCTGTTAAAGATCACCCTCTGTTCACCGGATGGTTCGAGGGAATGGCTCGCGATGAACGATGCGGTTCTGTCCAAGGGGGGCCCGCTGACCCAGATTATTGAGCTAAACGTTCGCAACGGGGAACAGGGCGTCGGGTTTTACCGGGCAGACGGGCTTATCTTTTCCACCCCCACTGGCTCCACTGCTTACGCCATGTCGGCGGGAGGGCCCATTGTGGACCCTGCTCTGCAATGCATCTGCCTTACTCCTCTCTCATCCCACTCCCTCTTTTCCCGGCCTATCATCTTCGACGCCAACAGCGTCCTCTATGCCCAGCCGGCCTCCGGCAGTCCCAAACAGGGGATTTATCTGACCATTGACGGGGAGGAAACTGTTTCGGTCGGGCCGGAAAAAACCGTCCGCATTGAAAAAAGTGAGACGCCGGTCAAACTGCTCAATCTGACTGGCAAGTCTTTTACCGATGTCCTCAACGAAAAACTGATCTGGCGGAGCAGAAAATAAACGGCGTGCTCCCAATTTACAGAAAGGAAATGCCCAATGTCCATTAAATCCGTCCGTCTGCAGAAGATTATGGAACTGATCGAACACAACCGGATTGATACCCAGGAACAGCTGCAAGAGATGCTGCGGGAAAAGGAGAACATCCAAACCACCCAGGCGACCATCTCCCGGGATATCAAGGAGCTGGGGCTGGTGAAAATTTCCGACGGGGAAGGCAACTATTATTATGCCCTGGGCCGGCGGGATGACGGCAATCTGGAAAAGCGGTATCAGGCGGTTTTTGTTCAATCGCTGAAATCGGTCGATTACGCCGGGCATATCACCTGCATCCGTTGCCATACCGGTATGGCCAATGCCGCCTGCGCGGCGCTGGACACGATGGGCTTTGCCGGTGTGGTCGGGACCCTGGCGGGAGACGACACAATTTTTGTGCTGATGCGCAGCGAGGAGCAGGCGAAGGCAATGACCGAACAGATCTCCAATATCCTGCAGGAGCGGTAAGGAGGCGCTGCGATGCTTTGCCAGCTCTATATTGAAAATCTTGCGGTGATCGAGAAGGCGTCGATTGATTTTTCCGAAGGGATGACCGTTTTCACGGGTGAAACCGGGGCCGGTAAATCCATTGTCATCGACGCCCTAAACGCCTGCCTCGGCCAGCGCACCGGCCGGGAGATTGTCCGCTCCGGGGCCAAAAAGGCGCTGGTCATCGCTTCCTTTTCCCATATCCCTCAAAAGGTTCGGGCGCTGCTTAGGGAAAACGGCTACGGAGACGATGAGGACCTTTTGGTGGTTCAGCGGGAGATTTCCTCCGACGGCGGCAGCACCGTCCGGATCGGTGGCCGTCCGGCGACGGTTTCTCTCCTGCGGGAGATCGGACAGTATCTCATCAATATCCACGGTCAGCATGACAACCAGCAGCTTCTTTCGGCGGAACGTCACCTGGGGATTATCGACGCCTTTGGCGGTCTGGAAACCCAGGCAGAAGCCTATCGGGCGGAGTTCGCGGTTTTGCGGGATGATCTTAGGGCGATGAAAGCCCTGTCGGTGGACGAGGAAGAGAAAAAACGGCGGGTGGAGCTGTTAAACTTTGAGATTGCGGAGATTGAAAAGGCTAAGCTGTCTCCCCGGCTGGAAGAGATGCTGGAGGAAAAGGGCCGGAAACTGAGGGACAGCGAGAAGATCGCCGAAGCCCTTGGGGAAGCCTGCCGGGCTCTCTCCGGGACCGAAGAGCTGCCGGGGGCTTGCGACCTCCTTTCCGACGCCGCCGGCGCCCTGGACCGATTGCGGGAATTTCCGGATTTTGCTCCCCGGGCTGAGGCGGTAGAAAACC
>CALXHB010000148.1 GCA_944387995.1 uncultured Clostridia bacterium
CCAGTCCACCGTCGACGAGTATCTGCCCGATACCGAAATCCACGATAACTGGAACATGAAGGGCCTGTGCGACCACTACCTCGGCATCATCACCGAGGAAGGGGACCTCAAGTACGACGATGTCAACGAACTGGCTCAGGTCGAGAAGAAAGACATTGTCAAGCTCCTGGAAGACAAGGCCATCGCCAAATACGAGGCGAAGGACGTCGCTTACGGCAAGGAATTCATGCGGACAATGGAACGCCGGATTCTCTTGCAGAATGTCGACCAGAAGTGGATGGATCACATCGACAATATGGAAGAACTCCGTCAGGGCATCTACCTGCGCTCCTACGCGCAGCATAACCCGGTTGTTGAATACCGGATTGAGGGTTTTGAGATGTTCGACGCGATGGTCGCCTCTATCCGTGAGGACACCGTCCGGATGCTGCTTACCATGCAGGTCCGTTTTGCGCCCAAGTCCCAGGCGGTTCAGCTTGACCCCAACGACAACGTTGCAGTGGCCGAGGATTCCGACGGGGCAGAGGCCAAGAAGGTCGAGGATAACGGCGTTGAAGTAACTCCGATGCTGCCGAAGATGGAGTCCCGCAGCCCCGAAAGCATTATGCGGGATACTGTCGCCGGACGGGCCGGTGAAAACGGCGAAGCGCCCAAGAGACAGCCGGTCCGGGTTCAGAAGGTCGGCCGGAACGATCCCTGCCCCTGCGGCAGCGGCCTGAAATTTAAAAAGTGCCACGGGAAAAATCTCTTTAAGGACGACCCCGACGACGATTGATCATGAAGAGCCTGTGAAAAAATAGGCTGAATAAAACCGGTATCTCCAGAAGCTGTTTGCTCCCGGAGATACCGGTTTTTTTATTATATACTTTCCGTGGATAAAAAAGCCCCCGGTAGATCCGGGGGACTCAGTGTATAAATGAAGTTCTTGACTTCAAAGCATTCGGCGCTGGTTCCAAAGTCTTTAGCCCACGGGGGCCAATCAGGTGTTTAGGGTCCAGTCCTTTTTAAAGGACTGGCAGAAGTGCAGAAGGCAGGGCCTTCTGCCAACACCAACCTGTAATGAAAGCCTGCTTTCCACAGCTCATCACGCCAAAGGTCACCCATCGCGCAGCGACTATTCCATGCTCATAGACTTTTTTCGATAGGCTTAAATCTCCCGGGTTTACCGGGGGACTGGGTTTAAGCGTACATCTCTTCAAAGGTGGCGAATTGGTCGGGACTGTAATAGATTAACCCGTCGTTGGAATAGACCAGCCGCTCGGTGCCTCGAGTGCCGCCGGCATAGTTGACGTCACACTGTTTCCAGCTCCGTCCCTCGCTGTCCGGCACCAACCCCGCCAGGTTATCGTAGCTGTCTCCGCCGATAGCAGCGCCTTGCTGTATTGCCCAAAGGTCGCTGCTTCCGTCCCAGCCGAGGGCCTCCGCCTGTTCGGTGGTCAGGAAGTTGGGGGGAAGTGTCCCATAGGTATGGATATAGGCGGCAACTTCCTCCCGGGAGAGATAACTTTCCCCTTCGGTCAGGCTGGAAGAACCGGTGGAGGAAGCGGAAACCGCCTCCTTAAGGCTGCTGGTGGTATCGGGAAGGGAATCCATGATGCCGGACACCTTTTCACCCACCCCATCCAGCAGTTCCCGGACGTCGACGTCTCCCATCGCGTCGGATACGGTGGTGCCGATGGCATTGATGGCGTCGTCGGTCATCTTATCCAGCGCTTCCAGCGAGCAGCCGGAAAGGGTAATCGCCAGCAGAATCGAAAGGCCGAAAATCAGTCGTTTTTTCATCTATCTTCATCCTTTTTGTCAGACTCGATTTAAAAGCTTCTACCAGCATTATACCGGATTTTTGCCCAAAAGGGAAGTGGAAAGGGGAATTTTCCGCAATTTTCTTTCGCTAAACCAGCATAGGTCGGTAAATCCCACCTCTTGCAGCAGTTTTTCTCCCTCGTCAATCCCTACGCCGATATCTTCGCACCGGTGGGCGTCCGAACCCAGCGTGACCAGCCTGCCGCCCAGGGCATAATACCGTTTGAGCAGTTCCTTCCCGGGGAGGGTTTCTTTGATCGACTGCCGCAAGCCGCTGACGTTTACCTCCAAAACGAGTCCCTTTTCGATGACCGTTTGGAAGATGTTGTCGATGGTATCCTGGTAGAGGGCAAGGTCGATTTTCCGCCCGGCGTCGCCCACCACATACCGCAGCGGATAGGTCAGATGGGCCAGGACGTCAAATTTTCCCCACTCCACCATCCGGAGAATCCGCTTAAAATACTCGTCCAGGCTCTTTTCCAGCGCTGCCTGGGGCATCGTGCGGTAATCCCCGAAGTAGTAGTCCTCCTGCCCATCGGTGTGGACCGAGCCGATGACGACGTCGTAGGGATAAAGGGAAAGCATCTCCTCCGCCAGTGTCAGGTTATCCAGCGGGTCGCCCAGCTCCATCCCGCAGAGCAGCTGACAGCGGGTTTGATGGCTCTCCCGGTAGGCGATCAGTTCACCGGTGGAGCTTCCGATGGCTTTCCGGAGAAACTCTCCCGTAAACCCGCCCACCATATCGCAGTGGTCGGTCAGGGCAAAGTAGGAAAGTCCCAGCGCCTCGGCGGTTTGGCAGATGTCCGGGACGGTTTCTTTGCCGTCGAAGCTGTGGCGGGAGTGGTTGTGGCAGTCTAATAGCATTGTTTTCACGTATACCTTTCTTTTTAACGGGGGATGTGCTATAATACAAACGAGAAGCGTTTCCATTTTTCGGGACAGCGGGTTTTATACACCCGATTGTAACACGTTTTTCCCTTTCTGTCCAGATGGAAACCGAAAGAGGGGGGAATCTGCCAAAGCGTTGGCAGTCTTGAACCATGATCAATTTCTTGAACCGTTGGACCGGTGGCCTCCATCATTGCGGGACGGTGCCGCTCAGCACCCCTCGCCTGATTTTGCGACAATTTTCTGTTGCCGACACCGATCCGATGTTTGAAAACTGGGCCTGTGACCCGGATGTCACCCAGTATCTCACCTGGCGGGCCCATATGACCAGCCGGGAAACCCGGGATGTGCTGGAATATTGGGAGAGCCAGTACCACAAGCCGGACTTTTACGAATGGGCGATTGTCCCCAAGGATTATGGCAAGCCAATCGGTTCCATCGGTGTCACCCGCATTGCCCGGATGAAGACGGTGATGGAGCTGGGGTACTGTATCGGAAAACCCTGGTGGGGACAGGGAATCTGCGCCGAAGCCTCCGGGGCGGTGCTGGAGCTGATGTTCCACAGGGTGGGGTGCAGCTCTGTCATTGCGATGCATGCCCTGCCGAACCTCGCCTCTGGACGGGTGATGGAAAAGTGCGGGATGCACCGGAAAGACTGCCCGCCGGAGCCGGTTAAGACGGAAAACGGCCTGTTCTACTGCCGGGTGTATGAACTGGACCGGTCGGAATACGAACGGGGATTTTCCCGGCAAACAGGAGGATAAGAGTGGGAAAAGGTTTTGAGATTCGGCAGATTTCGGACTTTCCGCCGGATGCACCTGCTTTGTATAACGCGGTGGGCTGGTCGACTTACACGGCCCGTCCCGATTTCCTTCCCCAGGCTTTTCGCGGGTCGCTCTGCGTCCTCGGGGCCTTCGAAGGGGAGGCGCTGGTGGGAATATTGCGGGCTGTGGGAGACGGCGTCTCGATTCTGTTTATCCAGGACCTGTTGGTTCGTCCGGACCGCCAGCGGCAGGGAATTGGCACCGCGCTCTTTCAGGCTCTGACCGCCCGTTATCCGAATATCTATCAGCTGGAACTGCTGACCGACATCAATCCGGCCACCGATGCCTTTTACCGCAGTCTGGGACTCCAGCCGGCAGAGGATATCGGCTGCCGGTCGTATATCAAAATAACCTACTGAAAGGACTGGTGAAGACAAATGGACGGCAATCTCGAACGGACCGTCATGCTTCGGCTCAAACGGACGGCGGAAAATCTCAAACAAAACGGGATGGAAACCCACATCCTCCAGCGGAAGGAGGAGGTTGTTCCCTGGCTCAAAGCCTTTATTCCCGAGGGGGCGACGGTGGCCCACGGTGGGTCGGTGACTCTGGCGGAGTGCGGGGTGATGGAGCTGTTAAAATCCGGAACCTATCACTATCTCGATCGGGACCGGGAGGGGATTACCCCGGAGGAACGGACAGAATGTATGCGGCAGGCGCTTTTATCCGACGTGTACCTGCTGTCGGCCAACGCTCTGCTGGAATCCGGCATGATCTATAACGTCGACGGCAACGGCAACCGGACCGCCGCCTCCATCTATGGCCCCCGGAAGGTGGTTTATGTCATCGGAGAAAACAAGCTGGTTCCCGACTTTGAAGCGGCAGTGGAGCGGGTCAAACGGACCGCCTGCCCGGCCAACACCATGCGGCTGAACTGCCAGACCTACTGTGCTTCCAAAGGGGTCTGCGTGGCGGACGACCAGGGGATCACCAAAGGCTGCGGCGGCAGCTCGATCTGCAACGACCATGTATTGATTCGCCGCAACAACATTCCCGGCCGGGTCGTGGTTTTGCTGGTTCGGGAACGACTGGGATATTGATTGATAGAAGGGTATGAAAAAGGCGCCTGCTCTAAACAGGCACCTTATATGATTGATACACTGAAGCGGTTGCCTAAAGAGGCGGCCGCTTTTTATTTATGAAAATCATCGTGAAGGAATAGCAGACAGGCGAGACTTCCCAAGCGGTCAAGTCCCTATCGAAGACTGCGAGCTTAGGCATACGGCTGAAAGCCGTAATGCCAGAAAAAAAACTTACCGGCCGGTCAGGATGACCGACATTTCCCGCTAAAGCGTGAAACCGCGTTTTTTTGCAAGTGGATGCGACTTTCCGAGCGTGGTTTGCGGCCGCGTCGAATACGGGGTCCAGGGGCCTTTGGTCCCTGGCGCGTCCAGGCGCGGAGCCTGGCCCATCAAAGCGGCGCTTTGTCGCTGCCTTAAGGGCAGCGAAATCTACTTTCATTATTGGATGGTCGCTGCGCGACGCATAACCTGTGGTGCCTACAACTGTGAGAAGTAGGCGTTCATGATAAATCAGCGCCTGGGAAGGGGCTCTGCCCCTTCCATTCCCGTGACCCCTTTAAAAAGGGGTCAATCCTAAACTTCTGATTGGCCCCCGTGGACTGGAAACTTTGGAGTCAGCGCCGAATATGACTTTTTTATCACTCTGTGAAGATTGCTTGCGTTTTTACCATTCTTTGCCCCGAAGCCGTGCCATCTTCTCCAAAGATTCGTTGGCGATGAGGGCCTGGGGAAAGCCGATTTCTGCAAACATCTCAAACACCCGGGGGAATTGCCCGATCATCCAGGCGCTGTGGGCGTCGCTGGAAACCACCACCGGGCAGTTTTCCTCGGCGCAGCAGATTGCCAGCTCCCGGCAGCGGGGTACGGCTTCCGTGGTGTCGAAGGAGTGCTCGTTGATTTCAAGGAACTTGCCGTTGTCCCGGGCCGCCCGGACCACTTCCCGCATCTCAAAGGGCACTCCGGGCCGGCAGGGATGTCCGAGAATATCTACATAGGGGTTTTCCAGGGCGCCAATATACATCTGGGTGTTCATCTGCACATTGCCGGTCTTACAGCCTGGGAAAAAGTGCAGCGAGGCAATCACTAGGTCTCGGGTTTTGAGGACCGTTTCCCCGATGGAAAGCCCCTTTCCTCCAAACTGAGCTTCGTCGTGCCAGAAGGCCAGCTCCCCGTTAAAGTCCATAATATCAATTTCCACCCCCTGGAGCACCCGGACGCCATACACCCGAGGCGGCAGAGCCGCTTTGTTCATCAGCGGCCCAAAATCCAGCTGTCCGCCCTCTTTCCGTGGGGTCATGATGCCGAAGTGGTCGGTCATGCCGATGCCTTCCAGGCCCAGCCGGGCGGCTTCAGCGGCGTTTTCCCCGACGGTGGAGAAAGCGTGGCCAGAATAGATGGTGTGGGTGTGGGGGTCTACTTTTACCTGATACATGTTTACCAGCCTTTCTTTTGGTACCATTTTTTCCATATTTCCAGTATACCATAGGCTGTCCAGTGGGTACAGCCGGTTGGGAATATTTTATCCCGTTTTTACCCGGGCTTGCGGGGAAGAACGGAATGTGATACAATGAACCATATATTATAAGGGAGGATGGTTCATATGAAGATTCTGGTCACGGGGTTTGATCCCTTTGGCGGGGAGACGGTCAATCCCGCTTGGGAGGCGGTCAGCCGGCTGCCCGATCACATCGGCGGGGCAGAGATTCTCCGGCTCCAGGTCCCCACCGTCTTTGGAAAGGCGCCGGAAGCGGTGCTGCAGATGGCGGAACGGGAAAAGCCGGATTACATCGTGGCGGTGGGACAGGCCGCTGGCCGGACGGCGATTACCCCCGAGCGAATCGCCATCAACTACGAGGAGGCTTCCATTCCGGATAACGCAGGATTTCAGCCCTCCGGCAGCCCGGTGGTGGAAGGGGGACCGGATGGGTATTTTTCTCTGCTGCCGGTTCGGGAGATGGTCGAAGCGATCCGCGATGCTGGCCTGCCGGGTAAGGTATCCAATACCGCCGGGACTTTTGTCTGCAACCATCTGATGTACCATATCCTTCACGCTTGTTGTACCCGCTTCCCCGGTGTGCGGGGCGGGTTTATCCACGTTCCCTGCATCCCCGAGCAGCAGGCGGGCCACCCCGAATGGTTTGCGTTAGAGCTTTCAGAGATTGTAAAGGGGCTGACGGCGGCGCTGGAGGTATTGGCGCGGGAGTAACGAAAAAACGGGGGACGCTTTTATAGGCGTTCCCCGTTTTTGTCCGGTGTAACTCCGGTTATTTTGTTTTAAACCGCAGGACGCTGACCGAACCCGCCGGAAGGATGACGGAAAATCTTCCGTCTGTCCGTTTTTGGGGCAGATTTTCCCGGGGGATAACCCGGAAGGGGTCATCCGGCGTGTTGCAGTCGGTTAAAGATCTGGAGGAAAGGGTTTCCCCTGACAGGATTTCCGCCGGGGTCCCCAGGTCCAGTTCTACCTGGCAGGGGGTATCGTAGTCGGTGCAGACGAGGTTTACGCTGACCACCCCGTCCTTTTCCGACGCGAGCGCCATCACCGCCGGCAGGCCGTCTGTTTCCGGGCTGTCGGCGGTAAGGGACAGGAGTTTCCCGCCCCGGTGGGGCATATACATCCGGTAGACATAATAGTGGGGGGTGAGGATGGTCGTATCCCCGTCGGTTAAAAAGAGGGCGTTTAAGACGTTGACCGTCTGGGCGCAGCAGGCCAGGGAGAGCTTATCCGCCTGCCGGTGGAAGACATCCAGGGTCAGGGCGCTGGTCACTGCGTCCCGCATTGAACATTGCTGCCAGAGGGCGCTTTCCGCCCGGAAGGCAGATTGATGCCAGTTGCCCCATTCGCCGATGTAGAGCTTGCAGGTGGGCTTGGGGGAGGGGAAGAAGCTCCCTTCCGGCTGGGGAAACTGGGCGAGCCCCTCTTGAATCAGCCGGTCCTGTTCCAGAATGACCGATTCGATTTCCAGCGCTCCTTTGAGAACCCGATACCACCCTTCCCGGTCGAAGGCATCCACCTCATCCGCTTCCGGCCCCACATTCCAGTTGTAGAAATGCAGGTCGATGGCGTCCAGTTTGGGCTGGCGGTAACGGGCGAGGGCGGCAAACAGGTCCCGGGTCCAGCTGACCCGTTCTTTTGGCTTGTTGCCGTCAGGCCCCGAGAGGATAAAGGTCTGGGGGAGGGAGGAGCCGTCCGATTGGGTGAAATGGGGCATCGCCGAGGAAAACCGCCGGTAGAGAGAGGCGTAGTCCTCCGGGGTCATGTTGCCGCCGCCGGCCCAAACTTCGTTGCCGATTCCCCAAAGTTGGACGTCATAGGGGGCTTCCGAGCCGTTTTCCCGCCGCAGGTCGGAAAGGGCGGTGGATTCTGCGCGGTTGCAGTATTCCGCCCACTCTACCGCCTCCTGGACGCTGCCGGAGAGGAGATTCAGATTCAGCCATGGTTTCGCCCCAGTGAGGGCGCACAGCCGCATAAACTCGTCGGTACCAAAGGAGTTGTCCTCGGTGCGGTTGGTGCCAAAATTGCCGTTGAAGATTACCGGACGGTTTTCTCCGACCCCGTCTCTCCAGTGGTAGGTATCGGCAAAGCATCCGCCCGGCCAACGGATAACCGGAGGGCAGAGGGCTGCGAGGGGCTCCAGAATGTCTTTGCGAAAGCCTTCGATGTTAGGAATCCGGCTCTCTTTCCCGACCCATAGGCCGCCGTAAATGCAGCTGCCAAGGTGTTCGATAAACTGGCTGTGGAGGGCAGGGGAGATGACGGGGCCGGTGGGGGACCCGGTTTTAACGGAAACGGTTTTCATGGTAATGCTCCTTTCGCTTGCGTATAGCTGGATATACAGAAGCCGCGGCAGAACTCCACTGCCGCGGCTTTTTGCTTTGTTATTTTACCGCCCCGAGGGAGATGCCCTTGGA
>CALXHB010000149.1 GCA_944387995.1 uncultured Clostridia bacterium
GGTCACCGACCGGCAGGCTCTTTTCACTGGCGACCTTTTGTCCACCGGCTACTGGGCCTGCAAAATCGCAGACATCCACCCGGGAGACACGGTGCTGGTGATCGGCGGCGGACCGGCGGGACTTTGCGGGATGCTCTGCGCCAGACTCCACCACCCTGGGAGGATTATCCTCTGTGAACGGGACCCCGAACGGTTGCAGTTTGCCCGCACCCATTACCCTGATCTCGTGGTCCTCCCGCCGGAAGATCTGATGGAATATCTGGGGAAAGAGGCTCCCCACGATGGAGCCGACGCGGTGCTGGAGTTCGGTGGCAGCGACGAGAGCTTCCGGCTTGCCTGGATGGCGGCCCGCCCCAACGCTACGGTGGTGCTGGCGGCCATGTACGAGCGGCCGCAGACCTTACCCCTGCCGGACATGTACGGCAAAAACCTCGTCTTTAAAACCGGCGGGGTGGACGGCTGCGACTGCGGAGCGGTGATGGAGCTGATCGCCCAGGGGAAACTGGACGCCCAAGCGCTCATTACCCACACCTTCCCTCTTTCCCGGATTGCGGAGGCTTATGACCTTTTTGAAAACCGTCGGGATGGAGTGATGAAGGTGGCCATTGAAAACGATCTTTTATAAGGAGAACGGTATGTATAAATCCAAGCAGATGATTGTGATGCGGCGGGACCTGAAGATGCGCAAGGGTAAAATTGCCGCCCAGGCGGGCCACGCCTGCGTCGACGCCATTTTGCGGGCGCTCAAAAAAGAGGGGAGACTTGCTGACCTCCGGGAGTCCGACGGGTATATGACCCTCGACCCCGCTGGAAAGCCGGAGACCCCCCTGTCCCAGTGGTTCCAGTGCGGGACCGCGAAGATCTGCGTCTATGTGGATTCGGAGGAGGAGCTTTTGGCCCTCCATCAAAAGGCCACCGAGCTGGGGTACATTTCCGCCCTGGTCCGGGACGCGGGAATGACCGAGTTCCACGGGGAACCGACCTATACCTGCCTGGCCTTTGAACCCCTTTATCCGGAACAGGCAGATCCCCTGACCGGCGATCTGCCCCTTTACTGATGGGCATTCGGGTCCTCTGGGAGGATGAGAACCTCTGGGCGGTGGTCAAGCCCGCCGGGGCGATTTCAGAGGATGGAAATGGGCTCACAGTGCCGGGGCTGATTCGAGAGGCCACCGGGGCCGAGTATGTGGGGGTTGTCCACCGGCTGGACCGGGAGGCGGCGGGGGTGATGGTATACGCCAAGACCCCGGCCTCCGCCCGGTATCTGTCGGAACAGGTTTCCGCCCGGCGGATGGAGAAGGATTACCTCGCCCTGGTCCACGGTTCCCCCGAAGAGGAGTATGGGGAGTACCGGGACCTATTGTTCCGGGACGCGAAAAGGGGAAAATCCTTCCCCGTAACCCGGATGCGCAAAGGGGTGAAGGAGGCAGTCCTCCGGTTTCACCGGATTCAGTCAGACGGGGAACTGTCCCTGGTTCGGGTCCGGCTGGAGACTGGCCGCACCCACCAAATCCGGGTGCAGTTTTCCTCCCGGCAGATGCCCCTCTGGGCCGACCGCCGGTACGGAGGAAAAGAAACTGGTAACCTCGCCCTCTGGTCCTGTCGGATTGCTTTTTTGACGGCGGCAGGGGAGAGACGGACCTTTTTCGCCCGGCCGGAGGGAGAACCCTGGGACCGTTTTGCGGAAAGTCTTGCCCGCCTGCCGGAGGAAGACCCCGGCTTTTCACAGAAATAATGGCCGGAAGGGGAAGGACCTCTTCATGGCTTAAATGAGCCGTCGGGAAACCGGCGGTTTTTGCTGTATCGTAGGGAAAGGAGAAATCATGTACGACCTTCTGATTATCGGCGGCGGAGCTGCCGGGATGATGGCGGCGGTTCAGGCCGGCCGCCGGGGGGTAAAGGTGCTGTTGGCGGAACGGGGGGAGAAGACCGGCCGCAAACTGTTGATTACCGGTAAAGGCCGGTGCAATGTGACCAACAACTGCCCCCGGGAGGAACTGATGCAGAATATCCCCCGGAATCCTCGTTTTTTGTACTCCGCCTTCTCCCGGTTTGATTCGGCGGACACGATGGCCTTTTTTGAATCGGCGGGGGTCCCCCTGAAGACCGAGCGGGGAGCACGGGATTTCCCCCAGTCGGACAAGGCTTCCGACATCCGGGAGGCACTGATGCGGGAGATGAAAAAGGCCGGGGTCACCCTGATGACCGGCAAGGCCGACGAACTGCTGACCGAAGAGGGGAGAGTCACCGGCGTCCGGTTTTCCGACGGCCGCACCGAGCAGGTGAACGCTGTCCTGTTGGCCACCGGCGGTGCTTCTTACCCCACCACCGGTTCGGACGGGAACGGTTACCGGCTGGCCCAGTCGGTGGGACATACGGTGGTTCCGCCCACCCCCTCGCTGATTCCGATTGTCACCGCCGAAAAGGACCCCCGGGATATGATGGGGCTGTCGCTGCGGAATGTGAGATTGTCCCTTCTGGAAAATAACCGGGAGATCTTCTCTGAGCTGGGGGAGATGCTTTTCACCCACTTTGGGGTCTCGGGGCCGCTGGTTCTGTCCGCTTCCGCCCACATCCTCGCCCTGGGCAAGAAAAAGTATCAGCTCTCGATTGACCTAAAGCCTGGACTCACCCCCGAACAGCTGGACAAACGGCTGCTGCGGGACTTCTCCGAGAACCTCAACCGGGACGCAATCAACGCCTTCGGCGCCCTGCTGCCTCGGAAGATGATTCCGGTGGCCCTTAAGCGGGCGGGCATCCCTTATGACCAGAAGGTGCGGGAGATCACCCGGGAGGAGCGAGAGACCCTCCTGCACACCCTCAAGCACTTTACTCTGACGGTATCCAGCTTCCGGCCGGTGGAAGAGGCCATTGTCACCCGGGGCGGGGTGTCGATTAAGGAGGTTGACCCCAAGACGATGGAGTCCAAAAAGTGTAAAGGGCTTTACCTTGCGGGGGAAATTCTCGACGTGGACGGCTATACCGGCGGGTTTAACCTGCAGATCGCCTTTGCCACCGCCTGCGCGGCGGCAGAGGCTGTGGCGGAGGGAATCGGCAATGGATGAGTATACCTTTCAGCCGGTGGCCCGTATCCGCTCCGACTTCCCCGAAAAGTTCGGGATTCCCCGCCAGTCGGGGCTGCTGCCGGAGCTGACCTCCCGGATTGTGTTTGAGCCGGGATTCCGGGCGCCGGAGATGCTCCGGGGGATAGAGGGGTATGATTACCTTTGGCTCATTTGGGTCTTTTCCGAGTCGGGAAACCATTGGTCCCCCACCGTCCGGCCCCCAAGACTCGGCGGTAACGCCCGGATGGGGGTCTTCGCGACCCGTTCGCCCTTTCGGCCCAACCCGATCGGGCTTTCGTCGGTACGGCTGTTGGGCATCGAGGACAGTCCCGAGGGAAAGTGCCTGCGGATTGCCGGGGCGGACCTGATGGACGGGACGCCGGTTTTGGACATCAAACCTTACCTTCCCTTTACCGACAGCCACCCCGAGGCCAGGGGCGGGTTTTCCGACCCGGTCCGGGGGGATAAGCTGCGGGTGGAGGCGGACCCTGCCCTTGCGGGAAAACTTCCGCCGGAAAAGTGGGAGGCCCTTTTGCATATTCTCGCCCAGGACCCCCGGCCTTCCTATCAGCACGACCCCGAGCGGGTGTACGGGATGGCCTTTGCAGGAAAAGAAGTTCGGTTTTCGGTGGATGGAGATGTGGCAAAGCTGCTGGAAATTCGGGAAAAATAACCATTTCCAGGGGGAGTTTATTGGATAAAACGCCCATCATCGCCTTTTTGTGGATGTTACGGGCATAAAATTCATAGAATCCCGCTTTTTTTGCTACATTTTTTATGCTATACTAAAAACAAATTGCATTTTGCATGATTGCCCGGCGCCTACGGGGAAAGCCGGGCCTAGAAAGGTTGGATTATCCATGGCGCGGAAACCGCAAAACCTCATCCTGGTGACAGAGCATTACCCCTGCTCCAATCAGGAGAGCTTTCTGGAAACCGAAATTCCTTATCTGGCCAGATTTTTCAATGTACATGTTGTAACCCGGGCGGTAGACGAGCGGATGTCCCGGATTCTGCCGGCGGGGGTGACCTTCTCCCGGCCGGTGACCCACAGCGGCAAGCTCTACCGCAGTTGGATCCGTTTTCTCTGCCGGATGTCTCACAGCTACCGGGTGGAGCGCCGGGTGGCCCAGGAAGAAGGCCGCTGGAACCACGCTTCGGCCGCCCATACCCTGGACGCTCTGGTGGAAAGCGAGCTGCTGCGGCGGTATATTATGACCCTGCCGGTGATGCAGGACGAGCGGCCGCTGGTTATCTATTCGGCCAACTTTAACGATTATCTGTACGGCCTCTGCCGGATTAAGGAGATGGGGAAGGACATCCATGTGGCAGCCCGCTGCCACCGGGCGAATATGTTTGACCCCCAGACCGGCGAACGGCGGGAGACGCTGAACAGCCTGGTCAACCAGTCGATTGACGCCCTCTATTTTACTTCTGAAGAGCGGCGGAACGTCTACGTTCACCACTTCACCGACGGTAGCTCTCCCGGCAAATACCGGGTAGCGCCTTTGGGGGTGCCGGAGCCGCTGGTTTTGCTGGACCCGCCGGAAGAGGACTATGTTCTTCAGATCGTCACCTGCTCTCCGATCGAGGATGACAAGCGGCTGCCGTTGCTGATCGAGGCGATGAGCCGGATGAAGGTGGGGGTCTTCGAGTGGGTGCATATCGGCGACGGTTCCCAGCGGGAAGCGGTCGAAAAGCTCGCCCAGGAAAAGCTGGGGGACAAGCCCGGCGTCAAATACCAGTTTTTAGGCTTTATGAGCCAGGAAGAGCGGTATAAGTATTACGCCGAGCACCGGCTGGACGTCTTTCTGTCGGTGTCCAGCTCGGAAAGCGTCCCTTCGGCCATGCTGGAGGCGATGGCCAACCGGATTTTTGTCTGCGCCACCGCGGTGGACGGGGTCACCGATGTGCTCAGCAATGAAACCGGCCTTCTGATGCCGGAAAATCCCACCGTTGAACAGCTCACCGCCTTCCTCGAGATGCTCTGCAGCATGGATAAGGACAAATTCGCCGCCCGGGCAAAATTGGGCTTTGAATGTTGGCAGCAGTGGTTCAACGCCGCGGAAAACTGCATGGCCTTTGCCACCGAGCTGTCGGCTGTCGAAAACATCCAGCCGGACGAGCCGCCCAAAGAGGAACACCGCCACTTCCACAGTTGGAAGCCAGAGGAACAGGCGGCTGAGGTGGAAGCGGAAAAAGAAGCCGAAGCGGCGGAAGAGGCCGCAGAAGTAGAAGAACCGGAAGAACCTGCGGAAGCGGAAGAAACCGCAGAAGCTGCCTCTTCGGAGCAGCCGGATACCGAAGCCGGAGAAGAAGCGGCCCCGGCGGAGCAAACGCAGGCGGAGGAAAAACCGGCGGAAGCAGAAGAACCGGAAGAGATTCCGCTGGAGCCCCGTCCGGAGGAACCGGCCGATCGGGCTGCCCGGGAACTGTTATCGATGATTGAAGAGATGGACCCTTCGGAGCAGCCGGAGGAAGAATCCGATGAAGAGTCGGACGAAACGCCGGATACCGAATCGGTAGAGAAAAATCACCAGCCGGACGAAAAACCGGTGGAAACATCGGAGCCCGCTGCCGAAACCACTGCACCGGCAGAACAAGAACCCCCAAAAACGGAGCCCGCACCTGAACCCTCTGCGGAATCTGAAACTGGGTCTGATCCGCAAAATTCCCCCAAATCCGTCTGATTTTGGGGCTGTTGCCCAGTTTTTCGCCGCTCTGTCCATGAGAATTTGCGGATTGACCCATGGCGCAATGGACGAGCTTATGTTATACTGTAGGGTGATAGCTTTGTCCCTGCGGCTGGGGACGGTAATTCCTGCAAGTTGGAGGATTCAACATGGTAAAATCAATCGCGCAAACGTTGCAGTTGTCAATTTTGCGCCTGTTTAAATTTCTGCTGGTGCTGGTGCTCTTCCTGATCTTTTACGGGTTGTTCGCGCTGACGGAACCGGAGCTGCTGCGAGCCAGCCGGACGGCTGCGATTACGCTGATCTGCTTCCCGATTATCTGCATTGCGATGCTCAAGATTTACGGTGGTTTTCCGATTGGCGTCAAAAAGACCCGAGAGATTGTCTATTCAGCGGTTATCGCCACCTTTCTGACCGATGTCATCACCTACCTGCAATTGGCAATCATGCGGTTTAACTTCCCCAACCGCAGCTATGTTCAGGACTTTTTCACCTTTATGGGTGTGTTCCTGTTGCAGCTGATTGCAATTAACCTCTTCGGTTATCTGGGCAACTACCTGTACTTCCAGGTCAACCCCCCGGCCCGCTGCCTGATTATTTTCGGCCGCAAAGAGGGACTGCCGCAGTTTGTCGGTAAAATCTCCAAGTACAAAAAGCAGTACAAGGTGGAAGCTATGGCCGATGTGACGGCCTTTTCCAAGGATGAGCTCAAGCAGAAGATTCGGGCTCACCAGTCTATCTTCCTCTTTGGAATTCCCGAGGCGGACAAAGCCTGGATTTTGGAATACTGCTATAAGCACGGCCGGCCCACCTACCTTTCCCCTGAACTGTCAGATATCATCACCCGTCAGTCCCGGCATGTGATTATCGACGACCTGGCGGTGCTGGAATCCCGTGTTACCGGGCTTTCCTTTGAACAGCGGGTGCTCAAACGGGCGATGGATATCATCATCTCCGGCGCGGGCCTTTTGGTCGCCAGCCCCTTCATGCTGATTGAAGCCCTCGCCATTAAGCTGGAGGACCATGGCCCCGTCTTCTTCCGTCAGCCCCGAATGACCAAGGACGGCAAGGTTTTTGACGTTTTAAAATTCCGGACGATGATTGTGGACGCGGATAAGGATGTAAAGCGGCTCGCCTCCCAAAACGACGACCGGATCACCAAGGTTGGCAGGTTCCTCCGCAAAACCCGGATGGACGAGCTGCCCCAGTTTATTAACATCCTCAAAGGGGATATGTCGATTGTCGGCCCCCGGCCGGAACAGGTGGAGATCACCGAAAAATACGTCGAGGTGCTGCCTGAGTTCCGTTACCGCTTAAAGGTCAAAGCCGGCCTGACCGGTCTGGCTCAGATTCAGGGCAAGTACAACACCACCCCCCGGGATAAGCTGATCTTCGACCTGATCTATATCGAACAATATTCCATCTGGGTCGACATCAAGCTGATTTTGCAGACGGTCAAGGTGCTGTTCAAGTCCGACTCCACCGAGGGCGTTACCGGCGAACTGCCGGAAGGGTATGATTTCCTGATGGAGAAGTCCGGCAGTAAAGATCATCCTAAGGCGGAAAACGCGATGTAACCGCTATCCCGCGATAACCATTGGATTTTTAAAGGCCGCTGAGCGTTCAGCGGCTTTTGTTTTATCAACCTTTCAGAAAGGGGCGTTTTCGATGCCGTCACTGAGTCTACTCATCAAACCCGCTTCCGGCAACTGCAACATCCGCTGCCGCTACTGTTTCTACCGGGATGAACAGCAAAACCGCGATACCTACTCCTATGGCATGATGTCGGAGGAGACATTGGAGACGCTGATTCAAAAGGCCCTTCGCTATGCCGACCGGGAGTGTTCCTTCGGCTTTCAGGGCGGGGAACCGACGGTAAGGGGACTGGAGTTCTTTAAAAAGGTAGTCGAGCTGCAAAAGAAGTACAACATCCACCACACCCGTATCTCCAACGCCATCCAGACCAACGGTATCGCCATTGACGAGGAATGGGCGCGATTTTTTGCCGAAAACCATTTTCTGGTGGGCTTGTCGCTGGACGGGAATAAGGAGCTGCACGACCGTTACCGCTTAGACCCTTCCGGAAAGGGAACCTACTCCAAGGTCTTAAAAGCTGCCCAGCTGTTTACCGCCCATAAGGTGGACTTTAACGTCCTCACCGTCGTCACCGGCCAGACCGCCGCTGCCATTACCCGGATTTACAGCTTTTACCGCCGCAGCGGTTTTCTGTACCAGCAGTACATTCCCTGCCTGGACCCTCTGGGAGAGGAGCGGGGCGGCAATCCCTATGCCTTGACGCCGGATAAATACGCCCAGTTTCTGAAAACCCTCTTTGACCTTTGGTACCGGGATTTGCAGGCGGGAAAGTTTATCTACATCCGCTATTTTGAAAACCTTTTGGGGATGCTGTTGGGCGGACGGCCGGAAAGCTGCGGCGTGAGCGGCCAGTGCATCATCCAAAACGTCGTTGAGGCGGACGGGAGCGTCTACCCCTGCGACTTCTACTGCCTCGACGAGTGGAAGCTGGGGGACATCCAGACGGGAGATTTCCCCGGACTGTTTACCTCGGACAAGGCGGCAGAGTTTCTCGCCGTGGCCGGACGGGGGATGGAGACCTGCCGCACCTGCCCATGGTATGGAATCTGCCGGGGCGGCTGCCGGCGGGACCGGGAACCGATTGCCGGAGGCGTCCCTTCATTAAATTATTTCTGCCCCGCTTACCAGGAGTTTTTCTCCTACGCGATGCCCCGCCTGCAGGAGGTCGCCGGGGAAATCGCCCGGGGCCGGCGGTATTTTTAACCGGCCGTTTTCAAACCGAAAGGAGCGTTTATCGTTTTGACCCCGCTGACTGATTTTCTGACCCAATATGCCGCATCGGGTTTTTCCCGTTTTCATATGCCCGGACATAAGGGAACCGCCCCCCGGTCGTTTCCGGATTTTCTGAAAGCCGCTTACCCCTTTGATCTCACCGAGATCCAGGGAGCCGACGAACTGTACGAACCGGAAGGGGTGATTGCCCAGGCGGAAGAGGCCGCCTCTGCCCTTTACGGCAGCGGATGGACCGCCTGTTCAGCCGGCGGCTCGACCCTCTGCATCCTGACGATGGTGGCCGCAGCTTTGCGGGCAGTGGGAACTCCCGAAGGGGGAACCATCCTCGCCGCTCGCAACGCCCACCTTTCCTTTGTCAACGCCTGCGTTCATGTGAGGGCGGATATCCATTGGCTGCTGACGCCCTACGACCGGGAGACCGGGCTCTGCCTGCCGGTGACGGCAGCGGAGGTGGAGGTCG
>CALXHB010000150.1 GCA_944387995.1 uncultured Clostridia bacterium
TTTCGAGGGATGATAGTCCCAAAAAGACGCCGGTCTTTTAATGATTTTTTGAGCATTAGATGGTCGCTGCGCGACGGGTAACCTTTGGCGGGGAAAACTGTGGAAAATGGGCTTTCACGTAAAATCCGCGCCTGGCAGATGGCGCTGCCCTCTGCACACCCGCGATTTTTTGAAAAAAATCGAGTAAAACTTTCCTTTTTTTTCTCCCATTTCCGGAATGTTCAATCATTCGCGCTGAAAGGATGGCGGATAAAAGGTCCGCCAGGCAAAAAGGGAAACGTTTTCTTATTCTTCCTCGATAACCTGACAGCCGCCGAGGACCTCCGGTTTATACTTCATGCTGTCCGCTTCGGAAATCGGGCGGATGACCCTGGCGGGAACCCCGGCCGCAAAGGAGTTCGGCGGAATATCCCGGGTGACGACGCTCCCGGCGCCGATCACGCACCCGTCCCCGATGGTGACCCCGGGGCAGACGGTGACATTCGCCCCAAACCAGCAGCTGTTGCCGATGTGGACCGGCTTGGCGTAGCAGAGGCGGGATTTCTTGCCGTTGGGGTCGAGAATCTGGTTCCGCTCCGACGCGATCATCGGGTGGATGGGGGTGACGATGGTGACGCCGGGGCCGAAGTTGACGTCGTCCCCGATGGTCACCTCGGCGTCGTCCTGGACGGTCAGGTTAAAGTTTGCGAAAAACCGGTTGCCGATCTTGGTGTGACAGCCGTAGTGGAAGTAGATGGGGCCCTGCATGAAGACCCCCTCCCCCATCTGCCCCAGCATCTCCCGGAGGATCTGGGCCCGTTTTTCGGTCTCATCCTCCATCGTCTGGTTATAGACGGTGTTGAGGTTATGGGTGTGAAGTTTCATCGCTTTCAGTTCCGGGTCGCCGGGGGTGAAAAGCACCCCGGCCCGGATTCTATCCTCTTCCCGCATGGGTAATCCTCCTTTTATGAAAGGGGCAGGCGAAAACCCGCCCCGCGAGAGTCAATCAAGCTTACGCAAAAGCGATGGTCTTGAGGTCCATCGAGCCTTCCCCGTCAAAGGTGAGGTAGAGAGCAGACTTGCCGGAGAAGCTGACCGGGTAGGAGACCTCGGTCCAGTCGCCGCTGTGGACGCTTAGTTCGCCGCCGAAGGCGCCCTTTTCGCCCATCTCATCCCCGGAAATCGAGACGCTGCCGGAGAAGTTCCCCCGCACCGTCAGGGTCAGGGTTTTCGCTCCGTCGAAGTCGAAGTACTTATACCCCACCTTGCTGCCCTTTTCGATGCCGGTGATATACTGTTCCGAATGGCCGGAGCCGGTTTCCTCGGCGGTGATGCGGGTCTGGCGTTTCATGACCGGGTCGTTATAGTTGATGTAGTCCATCGTCGTCTCGCTGGTGATATGGCAGGCGATGGCGGCGGGATAAGCGCCCTCCGCCTTTAAGGGGCCGCCGTTTAAGCCGCAGCTGGTGATTTCCACCTGGCGGATGGAGCCGTCGGGGGCGATTTCCAGCTTTTCGGCGCATCCCTGGCGGGAGAACTCGGTGCCGTTGGTCTGGCGGTGGTAGAAGATGTACCATTCGCCATTTGCCTGCACCATGCCACCATGGTTGTTGCCGAGGGTGTTGACCGGTTTGGTGCGGCCATCCAGGCCGACGTCGCCGTTGGAGACCAGCGTCCCGCCGTAACGGAAGCCGCTGTCGGGGCGGTCGGAGACGGCGTAGCAGAGCTCATGGGACTTATGGCTGGAGTAGACAAAGTAGTACTTGTCCCCCACCTTGCGGATAGAGGAAGCCTCAAAGAAGCCGTGGCCCTCAAACCCGGTGCCAGCGGTGTGGTGGCCGCCGGGGATGCAGATCCGGGGCTCCTCCTTGGTGGTGAGCATATCCGGTTCCAGCTCGACGACCATCCCGTTTTCGCCGAACTTAGGCAGCCGGGCAGCCATCGCTTCCACTTCCGCCCGTTTTTCCGGCGGGAAGTCGTTGGGGTCCAGTTTCATCTCTTTTTCCGCAGCCGGCGCGAAGCCATAGTAGAGGTAAACTCTGCCGTCCGAGTCGGTCAGCACAGCCGGGTCAAAGGGCATGTATTCCCGCAGGGTCGCCCCGTCCCGGATGTTGGCCGGATAGTGAACATGGCCGTAGAAGGTGAAGGGGCCGGCGGGAGAATCGCTGACGGCGACGCCGATTTCGGGGTAGAAGGAATAGCAGTAGTAGAGGTAGTACCGGCCGTCGGGACCCTGGGTGACGTCGGGGGCCCAGAGCTGTAACTTGTCCTCCTTGTTGGAGGGGTCGTCGGTGCGGTGGTAGATGACCCCTTCATACCGCCAGTCGGTCAGGTCGTCCTCGGGAGCGGACCAGGTGACATAGTCCCCCTCGCAGTATTTGACGCCGCCTGCACGGTCGTGGGAGCCGTAGATATACACACGGCCATTGAAGAGATGGGGTTCCCCATCGGGAACATACTCGTACAGAGGAAGATAAGGGTTATAAACCTGTTTCATGAGAATACTCCTTTCTGATAGAAACAATATATTTACTACGGCTTTTTAACCGGAGTTCACGAGCACGGTTTTATAGGCAAAAGGGGCCCTTTGATGGAAATTCTCCCATTTTACGGGCCCAAATTTAACTTAGGATTTCTTTTCGGTTTCCGGCATCTTCAGCGGTTCCGGGCCAACCGGCGCCGGAACGGTCTGACCAGCGTCGATCACTGCCCGGCGGACCTGGAAGAGGACCGAGAGGAAAAAGACGTCCAGCAGAATCGAGACAATCCGCAGGATCACCCCGACGTTGGGCCACAGGCCGGTAAATCCGTCCAGCATCGCCCAGCCGCCGCAGACCAGATACCCGACGCCAATCCACCAGCGCCGCTGGGCGAGGATACCCTCCACCTTTTCCGAACGGTCGCCGACCATCGTCCGGCAGTAGGCAAAGGCCAAAAGGGCCACCGTCATCGACGCGGCGGTGCCGACGATATAGGCGGCGCCTTCGGCGAGGAAAAAGACCCCCCCGGGCTCGGCAAAGCCGATGATTTCGACGACGGCACAGGGAATCAGCAGCAGCGCCGCCAAAACCCCCAGCGGGAAATAGGGAACCCGTCTCCCCCACCGGGCCATCCCCCAGGTGAGGAGGACAGCCGCCAGCATGAGGAACAGGCTTCCAATTCCCGGGGCCACCATCAGCCGGGCAGCCAGCAGGAACACCCCGCCCATCATCAGGGACAAGCCCTTCATCTCGGCGGTGCGGGGGATTTTTTCCCGCCGGAAGTGAACCTTTCCGGCCCATTTACGCAGTTTCACAGATTAAACCTCCCATCAGGATTCAGGCAACAGCAGCTTACGCCACCCAGATTTTGGCCTCCGGGTCCAGCCGCATCCGGGACGCCGGGGTCCGCTTG
>CALXHB010000151.1 GCA_944387995.1 uncultured Clostridia bacterium
GGGCCGGGCTTGCCGGCATCCGCCAGGCGACGGCCATCGCCTGCGTCGACGACGCCATCGACACCTTCTCGGACGGCTATAACACCGTCGTCGGCGAACGGGGGGTCACCCTCTCGGGCGGCCAGAAGCAGCGGGTCGCGATTGCCCGGATGCTGATGCAGGAGGCGCCCATCATGATCTTCGACGACTCCCTCTCGGCGGTCGACGCCGAGACCGACGCGAAAATCCGGGCGGCCCTCAAAGAGCGGATGGGCAGCGCCACCGTCATCCTCATCTCCCACCGGATTACGACACTGATGCAGGCGGACGAAATCCTCGTCCTCAAGGACGGCGAACTCTCCGACATCGGTACCCACCAGCAGCTGATCTCCCACCCCGGCATTTATAAGGATATTTACGATATCCAGATGGCTGCCGCCGACCGGGAACTGCTTGAGGAAGGGGGCGATCAGGCATGAGTATCCGCCTGGAAGAAAAGGAATATAACAAAAGCTTTGAACTGAAAACCTGGCTGCGGCTGGGCCGGTTTATGAAGCCCTATAAATTCGCGTTTATCGCGGTTTTCCTTTTGAACATCGGCGCCGCGGTCATCGACATCAGCCTGCCGCTGTTCCAGCGGTACGCCATCGACACCTTCGTGGAAGGGCGCACGGTGGAGGGGCTGGGCTTTTTCGCCATCGCCTACACCGCCGCCATCGTCCTCCAGACGCTGATTACCATCGTCTTCTGCCGGCTGTCGATGAAAAACGAGATGTACATCGGCCGGGATATGAAGCACGACTGCTTTGTCCACCTGCAGACCCTCTCCCTCTCCTACTATAACGTCACGCCGGTCGGATACCTGCTGGCCCGGGTCATGAGCGACACCAACCGGATCGCCGGGATGCTCGCCTGGCAGCTGACCGACATGACCTGGCAGGTGGGGTACGTCTTCGGGGTGTTCATCGCGATGCTCTTCCTAAACGTAAAGCTCGCCCTGATGGTCATGATTGTCGTGCCCCTGCTGGTGATTCTGACCATCTATTTCCAGAAGAGAATCCTCCTCTGGAACCGGAAAATCCGCCGCCAGAACTCCAAAATCACCTCCGCCTACAACGAAGGCATCACCGGCGCCAAAACCTCCAAAACTCTGGTCATCGAAGACCAGAACTGCCGGGAGTTTGAGGAGCTGACCACCGAAATGCGGGTGGCGGGTGTCCGAGCTGCACGGCTGCGGGGCATCTTCCTGCCGCTGATGCTGCTCCTTTCCAGCATTGTCACCGCCGTGGTCCTCAACCAGGGCGGACACATGGTCCTGGGCGGGGTGATGGCGCTGGGGACGCTGTCGGCTTTCACCACCTACGCGGTGGGCATCTTTGAGCCGATTCAGAACCTGGCCGCCAACATCTCGGAACTGATTTCCGCCCAGGCGAACATCGAACGGGTCATGGACCTTTTAGATGAAAAGCCGATGATTACCGACTCCCCCGAAGTGGTCGCCAAATACGGCACCGCCTTTGAACCGAAAAAGGAAAACTGGGAGCCGATCAAAGGGGAAATCGAATTTAAGGACGTCTCCTTTAAATACCCTGACGGCGGCGAATATGTCTTGAGTCACTTCAACCTCCATATCCCCGCTGGCACCACCATCGCCATCGTCGGCGAAACGGGGGCGGGCAAATCCACCCTGGTCAACCTCGCCTGCCGGTTCTTTGAACCGACTTCCGGCCAGATTCTGATCGACGGCAAGGACTACCGGGAACGGAGCCAGCTCTGGCTGCACTCCAGCCTGGGCTACGTCCTCCAAAGCCCCCACCTCTTCTCCGGCACCGTTATGGACAACATCCGCTACGGACGGCTGGACGCCACCGACGAGGAGGTCAAGGCTGCGGCCCGGGCTGTCTCGGCGGATACCGTCGTCGAGAAGCTGGAAAACGGCTGGGAATCCGACGTCGGCGAGGGGGGCGACCGGCTCTCCACCGGCGAAAAACAGCTGATCTCCTTTGCCCGGGCGGTACTGGCCAACCCCGCGATCTTTGTCCTGGACGAGGCCACCTCTTCGATTGATACCCAGACCGAGCAGCTGATTCAGGACGCCATCAGTTACCTGTTGAAAAACCGGACCTCCTTCCTCATCGCCCACCGGCTCTCCACCATCCGCCAGGCCGACCTGATTCTGGTCGTCCGGGACGGCAAGATCATCGAGCAGGGCAAGCACGAGGAGCTGCTCCGCAAGAAAGGCTACTACCACACCCTCTACACCAAGCAGTTTGAAGAAGAATCGACGACTGCCGCAATCTGATAAAAAAATCCCCCATGGACCGAAAATTTCCGGACCACGGGGGTTTTTGCTGTGTTTATTTATTGAACGGAAATGGATTCTTTGCTCTCTTCGTGGAACTGGTTGGCGTAAACCGTCCCCAGGTAGCGGGCTTTTAACTTGGAATAGGGGAATTTCTGGCTGGAATAGAGTCCATCGTAGCCGGAGAAGAAGAAGCTGGCCGCGCATCCCACCGCAAAGTAGGAGAGCCCGCCGCCTCCGAACAGCTCCGCCGCCAGCAGGATGGAGGCTACCGGGCAGTTGGTCGCTCCGCAGAAGACAGCCGCCAGCCCCACCGCCGCCGCGAACCCGGCCGGTATTCCCAACAGGCTCCCGGCGACGCAGCCGAAAGTCGCCCCCACGAAGAAGGAGGGCACCACCTCGCCGCCCTTGTACCCGGCGCCCAGGGTGATGGCAGTGAAGAGGATTTTCAGCAGGAAGGCGGCAGGGACAGCCTCTCCCTGTTCCACCGCCCGGACGATGACGTCCATCCCAGCGCCATTATAATCCCGGCTGCCGCAAAGGAGGGTCAGCAGGACGACCAGCAGGCCCCCGGCGACGACCCGCAGCCAGGGGTTTGCAATCTTCTTCGCCAGCCGCTCCCCCAGGTGGATGACGCCGCAGAAGAGCATCGACACAAAGGCGCAGAGCACCCCCAGCAGAGCCACCCGCAGCAGCATCCCCGCTTCCACCGCCGGGGCTTCCACCGCAAACCGGGTGGGGGCAATCCCCACCCAGCAGGCCACCCCGTAGGCGATAAAGGCCGAAGCCAGGGAGGGAAGGAAATTAGCGGCATAGCTGATGCCGACGCTGGCCACCGTCAAGGCAAATACCGTCGCCGCCACCGGCGTCCCGAACAGAGCGGAAAAGAACGCCGCCATCCCCGCCATCGTCGCGGTGCGGAGGTCCCGGTCGTCAAAATGGAGGATCTTCCCCGCCTGATAACCGACGGTGCCCCCCATCTGGAGGGCTGCCCCTTCACGGCCCGCCGAGCCGCCGCAGAGGTGGGTCAGGAAGGTCCCCACAAAG
Organism: uncultured Clostridia bacterium; assembly: GCA_944387995.1. GTDB lineage: Bacteria > Bacillota > Clostridia > Oscillospirales > Ruminococcaceae > Faecivivens. Next base: position 3,329 of record CALXHB010000151.1, read on the forward strand.
ATGGCTGGCAGGAGCAGGAGGGGTACACCTTTGCCGTCGTGAACCTCGTCGATGATGTCGTTGGTGCCCTTGCCCTCGGTGCGGGTCAGTTTATAAAGTGCCACAATCCCCAGCCCCGCCAGGGGGAGCAGATATAAAATCCACTGGTACTCCCCTCTCAGTTCGGTGGCCTTTTCAATCGCAAGGTGGAAGGCTGAGCCGATCAGCCCGCACACGCCCCCGCACAGGACCGACAGGAGCAGCCACTTGCCCAGGGCGAACAGATACTGTCCCACCCGTTCCCGATAGGTGGAAAGGAATTGTCTCAGTTTAACGTCCATAACTATAACCTTCCTTACTGGCCGTCCAAAAGGACGAAATCGGTTATATTGTAGCACAATTTGCCGCAGGTGGGAAGGGGTTATTGCAGAAAACGGGCGGCAATGTCGATGAGTCCATTAACATCCAAATGAGAAAAATCGGTTGTATCCACCAGAATCCTCTCCCCAGGCAAGGAAAAGGAATCGAGGTTGTGGCAAAGGGTGTCAAATTCCTCCCACGGCACCATCCGGCCCATTCGGTTTACATCCCCGCGGTCGGGAGCATTTTCCCGCTCCAGATAACGGGGATGAAGGACGCGGGTATCCCCCGAAAAGAAAAAGGTGAGAATATCGGCCCGGCAACGGTCAGCAAGCGCACGGATTTCACCCGCTTCGTCGGCCTTTTTTAGCCCTGCCGGAACAAAATTCCCTTCCAGAATCACCGGCATTCCCACTTCCAGCAGCCGCTCGGCAGCATATATCATCCCATCGAAGGTTACAGCAGAAAAACGGCTGCTTTCTTCCTTGGAAATCGGGCCAAGGCTGCTGCAAAGGGCGATTTTCATGGTATCTTTGATTAAACACGGTACTTTCAACTGCCGGGAAAGGGTCCGGGCAAAAGTAGACTTGCCACCGGCCAGGTAACCGGTAATTACGATCAGTTTGTTGTTCATCGGTGGATTTCCTTTCTAAAAACGGTGGAAGATAGGTAAACAATCCTATAAAAGTAGCGAGACGGAAAAAATGCCGACGTAACACGGCCGTTTCGTTGGTTCGTTCATTTAGGGACTCGACCCCGCCTGCGGGCGGGGCCAGGTCGCGGCTCTGACAGCCCACCGTCCCCCTGGAAAAAGAAAACGCGGCGATTTTCACACCGGAGGGAAAAAGGTAGAACTTGGAGAAAAGC
>CALXHB010000152.1 GCA_944387995.1 uncultured Clostridia bacterium
CGGAGCCCCTTCCCAGGCGCCAACGGCTAATGCATAACCATTTTCCACGGTTGAAGACACCAAAGGTCACCCGTCGCGCAGCGACCATTCCATACTTAACAACTTCATTGTCACATTGCTAGCCCGGTTTCCCCGGGCTTTTTTTTGCCCGCCTTTATTGGGCGGATATAAGGTCCGCCGCACAGCGTAAAACGGCCATCCTTGCCCAACAAAAAATGAAAGCCTGGGATGTTTACAAAATACCTCTACCAAAATGTGAAAAAATATGGTAGAATAAATAAACAGTCCAATATATTGGGCCGACGGGTTAGAAATAGATAACTCGCTAAACTGAAAAACAATGGAGTGATTCCAGATGAAGAATATAAAACGGTTTGTTAGCTTACTGGCGGCCCTGTCGCTGCTGACCCTCGGCGGGTGTGCCAGCGCCGGGGAGACCGCTTCGGAGATTGAGGAAATCCGGGGTCCGGAGGAGTCCGCTTCCACCGACTCCACCCTGACGGGGGATGAGGCGGTGGAACGGGCCAAAACCTTTATCGATGGGATTGCGCCGGACGTCTTCGGGGTTTCGCTGCGCAGCGTCGACCCCCACGAAATCGACGGCAATAACGTCTACGTCCTCAACCTTCAGGTGGGCGGAAACCTGGACGGGGCTTCCTATGAGCCGACCTTGGCGGTGGACGCTGAGAGCGGGGTTATCTACTCCTATTATCAGGACGGGACACTGACCCCGGCGGCGGAGGACCCTCAGTGGCTCAGCTTTGACCCCTCCACCGTTCAGGAACTGACCCCTGAGGAACAGCAGAACCTCGCCCAGGCGGAGAGCTATGCCGAAGAGGTCAAGGACAGCGGCACCGCGGAGTATGTTCAGCCGCTAAAAACCGGACAGTATATCTACGGCGATGCCGATAACATCTATGTGGGCTACGGCGGTTCGGTGCAGCAGACCCTCACCCATGAAGGGGTGCAGGTGGCTCCGGACACCACCACCCTCGTCACCAAGGACATGAACTTCGATGGGTACGAAGACATCCTGCTCAACACCACCGCCGGGGCTGCCAACGCCTACTATTACCTCTGGCTGTATGACCCCGCCGAAGGAAACTTCATCGCCTATCCGGGGTTTGAAGACCTGGCAAGTCCCACCCCCAACGCTGCCTCCAAACAGATTTCCACCTATGAACGGGGGAGCGCCGCCGATTACAGCCAGGCGGTCTGGCAGTGGGACGATACCGGCACCCTCCAGATGGTCTCCCAGTACGCCGTTGCCTCGGATGACGCGGGCAATGTGACGGTCAACGAGACGGAGGAGGACGGCACCGAAAACTCCTTTACCGTCACCTCGGATGAATACCAGACCGCCAGCGACCTGATGTCGGGGGCCGTGGTCGACTTCTGCATCAGCCGCTACGGCGGCAGCGACAACCGAACCTTTACCTTTGAGGGAATGCAGACGGTGACCGACGTCAACTGTTACAGCATCCTGATGAGCGAGGACGGGACCCCTGCCGTCCGTCTGTTTATCGACGAGTCCGCCACCTATATGGTGATGCTGGACGAGGACTGCGACGGCACCCCGGAAGAAACGGTCAACATGGAGGAGTAAGCCGAAAGGTTTTTCCCGAAAAGCTGTGTATCCGGTTGAAAGGAGGGGGAAAATGCTCACCGACGAAGCCATTGTCGCCCTGTACTGGGCCCGGAATCAGTCCGCCATCACCCGGAGCGACGAAAAGTACGGCCGATACTGCCGCAGCGTCTCCTTCCAGATTCTCCGGGACCGGCAGGACGCCGAGGAGTGTGTCAACGACACCTGGCTGTCCGCCTGGCAGTCGATGCCGCCCCATAAGCCCCAGAAACTCCAGTTTTTCCTGGGCAAACTGACCCGTAACCTCTCGATCAACCGGTTAGACCGCAGACTGGCCCGCAAACGGGGCGGCGGGGAACTGCCGCTGGTTCTTTCGGAACTGGAAGGGTGCCTCTCCGAGAGGGGGTCGGTGGAGGAGGCGGTGGACGCCAAAGCCCTCTCTCAGTTTCTAGCCCGGTTTGTCCATGAACTGCCGGAGACTAAGCGCCGGGTGTTTATCCGCCGGTACTGGTATCTGTCCCCGGTTTCCGAGATTGCCCAGGAGTACGGGATGAGCGAGGCTAAGGTTACCTCGATGCTTTACCGCCTCCGGGAAAAGCTGAAAGCGGCGCTTTTAAAGGAGGGGTTTAGCCTGTGAAAGAAAAAAAAAAAAAACGGGCGATGGCACTCCTCCAGCAGATGGGGGAGCTGGACCCGGAAGATGTGTTAAAAGCCGCCCCCGGTACCACTACATATCGCCCCCAGCGCCGCAGATGGAGTTCGGTGGCGGTGGCAGCGGCCCTGCTGCTGGTCTGCGGGTCGGCGGTGGTGATGGTCTCCCTGCCGATGGACGGCGGGCAGACAGACGGCCAGACCTCGGGTATGCCGACGGTCAGCAGCTCCGGCGAAACCGGTGCCGCCGGCAGTTCGGCGGAAGGGTCGTCTGCTTCCTTTACCCTCACCGTCCAGCTGCTGGACGAGGAGGCTTTTCAGAAAGGCGAAACCGACCTGACCGCCCTTCTCACCGGCAGCGCTACCCTCACCGTCGACGGGGACACCGGTTCGGTGGAAGGGGAGAGCTTTACCCTGCCAGAGGGGGTGCCGCTGGAGGACGGACTGATCTTTGCGCCCCGTTGGCAGCTGTTTATCGCCCAGTCAGGCGGCTATTACCAGCTCTATCCGGTATCGCCGGAGGATTGGCCGGAGCTGGAAAGCGGCTCCTCTTACAGCTGGAGCGAGGCGGTCGAAATTTTGCAGAACCATTGACTTTGAGGGGAGGTATGTTAAAATGCCCTTTACCTTTGAAACCGTTTATACCCCCAAAACCTGCGCCGTCATGGCCCGGGTGCTCCGGAAGACCGTCCGCCGCAAAAGAAGCCGCCGCAGCCGGATTTTTGCCGCCATCGTCCTGGTGGTGGGGGCGCTGTTGGTTCTCCCCTGGTACGAGGGGTATGAGTTTGACCTGCAAACGGTCATCACCCTTGCGGCCATGGCGGTGATTATCGGGGTGATGCTGTTTGAGGATCAGCTAAACGGGTATCTGGCCTATAAACGGATGATCGCCGGCACCCAGAAGAACACTTCCGTCTTTTCGGAGGAGGCGTTTACCACCTCCAACGAGGTGGGCACCACCCACTGGCAGTACGACAAAATCCGGCAGGTGGCCCGGAAGGGGGACTATTTCGTCTTCCTCTTTGACAAAAACCACGCCCAGGTTTACGATGGCCGCTCCCTTAAAGGGGGCAGCGCTGAGGCATTTGCCGATTTTATCGCCCAAAAGACCGGCCACAGCCTGGAAGAGGTGAAGTGAGAAGATGAAACCGGTTATCTATCTCATCACCGGTGTGATGGCTGCGGGTAAGTCGACGGTGGGCCAGCTGCTGGCGGAACAGTTTCCCCGGGGGGTGCACCTGCGGGGGGACGTCTTCCGGAAGATGATCGTTTCCGGCCGGGAGGAGATGAGCGGGGACGCCTCCCAGGAGGCGGTGGAACAGCTCCATCTCCGCTACGCCCTGTCGGCGGCCGCCGCCAAGGGGTACTGGGAGGCGGGATTTACCGTCGTCCTCCAGGACAACTACTACGGGGAGGAATGGCCCCGGATGATCGAGCGGTTAAGCGGCCTGCCGGTCCGACCGGTGGTGCTCTGCCCGCCGGCGGAGGTGGTGGCCGACCGGGAGCAGCGCCGGGGAAAGACCGGATACGTGGGTTTTGAGGTCCACGATCTCTGCCGGGGATTTGCCGAGACCACCCCGCGGGTGGGCTTCTGGCTGAACAACGGGAGGATGACCCCCGAGGAGACGGTGGCGGCCGTTCTGGCTCACTGGGCGGACCGATAAAAAGAAAAGCTTTCCAAAAGGAGAGGCGGGTTAATCCCGACAAACCTATTTTGGAAAGCTTTTTTCTTTTATAAAAGGGTGGATGTTATTTTAACCCATTAAGCCTGGGTCTTCCCGGTGTGCCGCAGCTCCACCCGGCGGATTTTGCCGCTGATGGTCTTGGGCAGCTCGTCCACAAACTCGATAATCCGGGGGTACTTGTAGGGAGCCGTCTGTTTCTTGACGTAGTTCTGGATGTCCTTGGCCAGCTCGTCCGACGGGGTATAGCCTTTTGCCAGGACGATGGTGGCCTTGACCACCTGCCCGCGAATCGGGTCAGGGACGCCAGTGACGCCGCATTCCAGCACCTCCGGCCGTTCCATCAGGACGCTTTCGATCTCAAACGGCCCAATCCGGTAGCCGGAAGACTTGATGACGTCGTCGGTCCGGCCGACATACCAGAAAAATCCGTCCTCGTCCTTCCAGGCGGTGTCGCAGGTGTGGTAGAGGCCGTCGTGCCAGACGTCTTCGGTCCGGGCGGCGTATTCTCCGCCCCCCTCGTAGTACTTCTGGAACATCCCGATCGGACGGACGCCGCCGGGGGTGCGGACGACAATTTCTCCCACCTCTCCGGCAGGCAGCGGGTTGCCCGCTTCGTCCACGATGTCCACGTCGTAGAGGGGACCGGCCTTGCCCAGCGACCCGACCTTTTCCACCGGCGCGCCGACAAAGTTGCCCATCAGCACCGTCGTCTCGGTCTGGCCGTAGGCCTCGTGAATCCGCAGGCCGGTCTTCTGTTCAAACTGCTTGAAGACCTCGGGGTTTAAGGCCTCGCCCGCCGTCGTAACATATTTGAGGGAGGAGAGGTCGTACCGCTCCAGCCCCTCTTTAATGAGGAAGCGGTAGATGGTGGGCGGGGCGCAGAAGGTGGTGAGCTTATACTCCTGGATTTTTTCCAGCAGGTCCGCGGGGATAAAGCGGTCGAAGTCGTAAACGAAAATCCCGGCCGCCAAGAACCACTGTCCGTACAGCTTCCCCCAGACCGATTTGGCCCAGCCGGTCTCGGAAACGGTCAGATGCAGCCCATCCGGGTCGACGTTGTGCCAGTATTTGGCGGTGACGATGTGGGCGATGGGGTAGGAGAAGTCGTGGCAGACCATCTTCGGGTACCCGGTGGTGCCGGAGGTGAAATAGAGCAGCATCGTGTCGTCGGTGCTGGTGGGAACCCGCTGGGCGAGGGGAGCGGTCTGGGGCAGCATCCCGTCAAAGTCCAGCCATCCTTCCCGCTGGCCCCGGACGATAAACCGGGTCCGGATGCCGGGATAGGTTTCCATCGCCTCTTCGATGTGGGCGGGGGTCTCGTCCTCGGCGCTGGCGACGATGGCCGAAACGCCGGCGCTCTCAAACCGGTAGACGTAGTCTTTGGCGGTCAGCAGGTGGGTTGCCGGAATCGCAATCGCCCCGATTTTGTGCAGCCCTAAGATCGCGAACCAGAACTGGTAGTGGCGCTTAAGCACCAGCATAACCCGGTCGCCCTTGCGGATGCCCTGGTCTAAAAACAGCTGGGCGGCCCGGGAAGAAAGGTCGGCAATCTCCCCAAAGGTAAAAGTCCGTTTTTCTCCTGCAACGTTACACCAGACCATGGCCCGGCGGTCGGGTTCTTCCCGGCCGATCACATCGACCACGTCATAAGCAAAGTTAAAGGTATGATCGTAAACCGGTTCAAATTTTTCGATGGCGCCGGTGGGACCGAAAGTTTCCTTGCAGTACTTTTGGTGGAGCAGTTTCATATCCATGGGCATCTATCCTTTCCTAAAACGGCAAAGCCGCATATACTACCTTATATAACTTTAAATCATCTGACCGGGTTTGTCAATGAAAAATGGAGGAACATTGCCGGATAAAAGATAATCTTTTCCAGGGAAAACAGCGGGAGACAGAAAGAAATGGGCAATTGTTCATAAAAGAAAGTAGAATCTTCGGGGAAATTGTGATAAAATATAAATAAATTATAGCCTGGGTCACCGAAACCCGGGGCAACCATCAATCAAGGAGGAACCGTTATGCCTTTTACCCTTCTGCCGGAGAAAGGTTTTACCAAAGCGATTCAGTCGGAGGTTCTGCCGTCTTTAAAGCCCTTTCACGAGAGCGGGACGGTGGAGGTCTCCGGCTGTCCAGTCCGGTGGGACTGGTACGGCGCGCCAAAGCCCCGGGGGAGTATCCTCCTTTCCCATGGGTTCACCGAGAGCGGGTTTAAGCTGATTGAGATGGTCTGGTATTTTCACCAGATGGGTTTTAACGCGATGACCATCGACCATCTGGGCCACGGGTACTCCCGGCTAGAAGAGGGAAACGAGTCGCTGACCGACGTTCGTGCCTTTTCCCATTACCTGGATGCCTTCCAGCTGGTGGACCAGTTGATGCGCCAAAAGGGGGAGGGACCCTACTTTATCTACGGTCATTCGATGGGCGGGGCCATCGAAGCCCTTTACCTGAAAAAGCACCCCGGTGCCTTTGCGGGGGCGATTTTTTCCTCCCCGATGATCCGGGCCCAGACCGGCGGGCTCCCCCTCTGGGCGGCTTCCGGCATCGCGAAGGCCGCTTGCCTCGTGGGGCAGGGGGGAAGAATGGTCTTCATCCATAAGATCTACACCCCGGAGGAGTCCTTTGAGGAGAGCTTTGCCACCTCCCGGGCCCGGTTTCGGTGGTACGCGGCGGTCCGGCAGAAGTACCCCCGTTACCGCAACAGCGGGGCCAGCTACCGTTGGCTGCGGGAGGCGATGAAGGCCTGCAAGGAGCTGACCGCCCCCAACGGGGCCGAGGAAATTCGTCTTCCCACCGTCTTTTTCCTGGCTGAGAAGGACACGGTGGTGGACAGCGGCGCCATCCGGACCTTTGCGGCGAAAATTCCCCATGCCCGCATCGTCCAGATTCCCCGTTCCAAGCATGAAATCTACCGCAGCTGCAACCTGGCGATGGGGATTTATCTGCGGTCGATTGAGGAATTTTTGGAGGAACAGTTGGAAAAGTCGGCTGGCAAAACGCGGTAAATGTCAGAATTTTCCACTAAAAATTTGGGGAATGCTGCAACTTTTCCCCTTTTCCGTGTGTATATATAGTAAAGGCGGCGGCGTCAAAGGCCGAGGACCGCTTTGTTTTAGCGCTTCGGGAATTTTCCCAAATTGTTCACATAATGGATATGGATTCTAAATGACGGACAGCGGGCTTGAGTGTTATACTTCTGTTTGTATAATCGAAAGTGTCCCGATGGGGCTTTTTATGGGAAGGGCCCGGGGGACTGTTATACATCTGCACCGCGGAAAGGACTACCGCAAACATGAAACCTTGGATGAAAAAATTGATTGCAATACTGTTTTCGACGTCCGTGGCGGCGTCGGTGCTGGCGCTGCCGGTTTCGGCATCCTGGCAGCAGTCGGGCGGCCAGTGGCGCTACACCACCAGCAGCGGTTATGCCACCGGCTGGCGGAAGATCGACGGAAAATGGTATTACTTTAACCAGTCCGGGATTATGCAGACGGGTTGGCGCTTTATCGACGGCAAATGGTATTATATGGACGGCAGTGGCGCCATGCGGACTGGTTGGGCCTTTGTGGGCGGCAACTGGTACTATATGGACGGCAGCGGCGCCATGCGGACCGGCTGGGTTTATTCCGGCGGATACTGGTACTATCTAAACAGCAGCGGCGCTATGCAGACCGGGTGGCTGGATGTGGGCGGAAAGCGCTACTATCTTTATGACAGCGGCGCGATGGCCACCGGCAGCGCCACCATCGACGGGGTCACCTATCAGTTTGATTCCAGCGGCGCCCTGGTGGAGGAAAAGCCGGTTTCCGATTTGGATGAGATGTCTTCCCAGCTGCTTCGGGAGATTAACACCGTCCGGCAGAAGGAAGGGCTTTCTTCCCTGAACCTGTCGGAGAATCTTTCCAGCGCCGCCCAGGCCAGAGCCCGGGAACAGGCCCAGATGGGGAATATCTCCCATAAGCGGCCGGACGGCAGCGAATGGTATACCATTCTCGCCGAGTACGGCGTCATGGCCGCCGGCAGCGGGGAAAACCTGGCGATGAACTACACCTCGGTGGACAGCGTCGTCAAAGCCTGGCTGGAGTCCCCGACCCACCGTTCCAATATCGTCAATTCCCGTTACCAGTATATGGGTATCGGGTATTACGAGGCGGGCGGAAATGTCTACTGGGTCCAGCTGTTTGCTTCATCCTGATGGTAACACATTTTGACCACTGAACGTTGGTATCATATTGAGCGTGTGCAGGGAGAGACTGTGAATAACGGTCTCTCCCGCTGTTTATCATGTCATATTTTATGTAGGAGGCGCGATTATGGCGGTTCGGGAAGATTTTTTGACGGATTACCGGCTGGGCGACCGGGTGACGGTGGTTTTGGGGAGTAAGCTCATCTGGACGGGGGTTTTAGACGAGATGGGCCAAAACCGCATCCGGCTGCGGATGGAGGATGGCACCGTTCGCTCGGTTTGTTATAACGCAATTTTAGCTGATTATGCCCCCGCAGGTCCCCGGGACCGGCGGGAACGGGATGTCCAGGTGATGCAGGAGGCGGCCCGGCAGGTGCAGGACGCGGTCTATACCTGGCAGTTTAACCCCGACTCCCTCCGGGAAGAGATCCGCCTTTCCCCCAACGGGGAACAGAAGCGGATGGTGGTGGCCCTCTGCGAAGAGCTGGTGGCGGCGGCCGAAGCGGAGGATTTTGACACCATCGACAAGATCATCGTTGCGGCGGAGAGCCTCACCGAACAGCAGCCGGACAACACCGCCCTGCGGCGGATGATCGGGGAAGCGGCTCTGCTGGCGGAGGACTATGAGACGGCGGAAGAGGCGCTG
>CALXHB010000153.1 GCA_944387995.1 uncultured Clostridia bacterium
CCGGTAATGATCTTGTAGATCGGGTCTATGATAATGGCCAGGTATTGCTTTTTCTTGGCCCGGTGAATCAGCTTGGGCGCCAGGCTGTCCATCGGCACCGACTTCCCCCGCAGGTTCCAGATGTCAATGCTCCGCAGGTGTTCCGGGGTGATTCCCAGGGCGGTGTACACGTCCCGGAAGCGGTGGAGGCAGGAGGCCCGGTCCAGCTCCAGATTGACATAGAGCACCCTTCCCTGGGCGCACTGCCAGCCGAGCCACTCTCTTCCCTCCGCAATCGCGATGCACAGCTCGATCAGCGAAAAGGATTTACCGGCCTTAGAAGGCCCCGCGATCAGCATCTTGTGCCCCTGCCGCAGCACCCCTTCGATCAGCGGCGGCGAAAGGGGCGGGAGGTTGTCCCAGACGTCTGCCATGCTCTCCAGCGGGGGGAGGGTGTCGTGGTTGGCTTCATATTCCTTCTTCCAGGTCATAAAATCCGGCTGACCGATGTTCACCGCCAGCAGGGTCTGCTGCACCCCCTTCCGGGTCAGTCCCGGCATCCGGGAAAGGCGGGAGGGGTTGCGGTTCCCAGTATCCACCTCCAGGCCGCAGTCCCGGCAGGCGTCGTAGAGATAGTCCACCCGCTCCCGGTATTCCTTTAGGTCCGCCGCCTCAATCCGGACGATGGCGTGAACCGATTTGCCCCCTGAATAGACCAGGGCCGCCACCGGCAGCTCCATCGTCTCGATAATCTCCCGCTGGACGCCGATCTCGCCGCCGTCTGCTTCCACCAGAGCAAACCGGTAGTCGGTGACGTTTTCGTTTTTGACTCCCTCTCCGTCCAGGGGGTTAAACCGAATCCAGCCGCCGGCCTCCTCGTTCCAGTCCCCCAGCACCTTCCCGATATCTCCGCCGCAGTTTTTTAAGCCTTCCACCAGCTCCCCCGCCGTCCGGTCATAGGCGCCCCGACCGGGGACAAGGCGGCCGTTGGCCTCGTAGGCGTCGGTCACATAACCGACCTTGTCTTCCGGGTCAAACAGCGCGTGCAGGTAACAGATCAGCTGATCCGCCGGGGACATTTCCGACTGCTGCCGGGCCTTTTCGGCGTGGGCGTTGATTTCATCGTCCCAGTTTAGCGCATGCCCTGGATGTACCGGCGGCGTCCAGCCGTGATCGATGGCAATCTGGTAGATACTCCCCGCCGTCACCGGCGCGCCGGAGGTCCCCTGAAAGGTCTCCCATTTTTTCTCACATTCTCCTTTGTGATACCGGGCGGGGTCCCGGCTGGACCATGCTTCCCAGTCGGACACCGGCCGCCCCGACTCCTTTAACCCCATCCCTACGGTGACCCACTCCCCGTAGGAGCAAGCCGCCGGGTCGAGGGAATCGAGTATTTCTGTCAGAAAATCGGTTTCCATCTGTTACCCCCTTCTCTGTCACCAGACAGTAAACGCCGTGGTCTGCGGCTCCGGCGCAGGGGGAAGATAAGCGCTGGGCACAACCCCCTTCGGAATCCGCCAGCCGTTGGCGGCAATCCGGTCGATCATCCTCTTGGCCGCCTCAAAGCTCCAGGTCCCCACATGGACAAACCCTTTGGATTCCAAAAACCGAATCTGCTTGGGCGTCGTCAGTCCTTTGTCCCGGCGCTCCGCCATCCGGTCGAGTATCCGCTGCGCTTCCCCCGCCGACTGGATTTCATCCGGGAAGATGCCGTATTTTTCCAGCTGCGCCTTTTGTTTATCCGACGGGCTTTCCGCCTCCCAGCCGAAGGCCGGAACGTAGGAGGCAAGGCCCGGGTCCTGAATGGACATGGCGTATTGCAGTGGGTCTACCAGCTTGCGCTTGCGGGTGCGCATCTCGGCCAGGGTTTTGGCGAGGGCTTCTTCCCGCTGGGCGACCACGTCCGACTCCGCCTGCTGGGCCGCCTCCAAAAGGTCCATCGCCATCGGGCTGTCGTTCACCTCCTCGGTCATCTTCTGGGCCACTTCCCGATCCTCGCAGATGAGGTCCGCCGGCCGGCAGAGGTCCAGCCGCTCGGTGTGCCAGAGAAAGTCCAGGAGCAGCAGGTGGTCCTTTCCCGGATGCAGCCGGGTACCGCGCCCGACCATCTGGGAATAAAGCGCCCGGACCTTGGTGGGCCGGAGGACGATGACGCAGTCGACGCTGGGGCAGTCCCACCCTTCGGTCAGCAGCATCGCGTTGCAGAGGACGTTTAACCGCCCTTCCGCAAAGTCTCGCAAAACCTCTGCCCTGTGTTCGCTCTCGCCGTTTACTTCGGCGGCCTGGAACCCGTGGCGGCGGAGGATTTCGCAGAATTTCTGGCTGGTTTTCACCAGCGGCAGAAAAACGACCGTTTTCCGGTCCCGGCAGTAATGCTCCATCTCATCGGCAATCTGATCGAGATACGGGTCGAGGGCGGTCCCCAGCTCCCCCGGCTTAAAATCCCCCGACTGAACGCCGACCCCGCGGATATCCAGCCGCAGAGGGATGGTCAGCGCCTTGATCGGACAGAGGTATCCGTCCCGAATGGCCTGGGGAAGGGTGTACTCGTAGGCCAGCGACTGGAACACCTGGCCGAGGTTTTTCATATCGCCCCGGTCGGGGGTCGCGGTGACCCCCAGCACCCGGGCGCCGGGGAAATGGTCGAGAATCCGCCGGTAGCCTTCCGACACCGCGTGGTGGGCCTCGTCGATGATGATGGTGCCGAAATAATCAGGCGGAAAACGGTCCAGCCGGGCTGGGCGCTGCAGGCTCTGGACGCTGCCGACCGCCACCCGGTACCAGCTCCCCAGGCAGCTTTCCTCCGCCTTTTCGACCGCGCACCGCAGGCCGGTGAATTTTTGCAGCTTGTCGGCCGCCTGCTGCAGCAGTTCTCCCCGGTGGGCCAGAATCAGCACCCGATCGCCGTTTTTGACGCAGTTTTCGGTGATGGATGCAAAGACGACCGTCTTACCGGTGCCGGTGGGCAAAACGAGCAGGGTTTTACCTACCCCGCTCTGCCACTGCCCGAACACCGCCTCCTCTGCCGCCTGCTGATAGGGACGTAGACCCATTACCAGTACTTACCCGCCGGCGCTGTACCCTGCGTCGGTACAGCGGGCGCGGCCACCCCGGCGGGCTGCTGCCCGGTATGCGGACCCATGTCCAGAAACTCCTTGATCTCGTTGGACTGGCGGGAGGCGCCGCTCTTGTCGATCCACTCCCGGATTCCCACCTTGCAGATGCCCTTCTTGCCGACCACATGGTCCCAGTCCATCTTCATCGGCTGTCCGTGCTGCCGGTCGCCGATGGCGGTGAAGAAGGCGCAGAGCAGCCCTTCGCACTTGGAGTGCAAAAACAGGTTGTGCTGGATATTGGCGGTCCCTTCCGCCCCTTCCACCGCGAGGGTCAGCTCCGCTTTCCAGCAGGGCGGGAGTTTCGCGCTGCCAGGGTGGCGTTTGCGTTCCATCCCGGTGACGGTAAAGGGATATGTACCTTCCGGCAGCAGCACCCAGGTGGGACCATCGTTTTCGATGACATCATCCCATCCAAATTCCCGTTCGATCATATTTGCCATATCGGTCATCCTTTCTTAAAACGGCAGTGTGCCGGTCATTTCCATAATCAGCTGATAGAGGTTCGGCCATCCCGCAATCAGCGCGCCATTCACAAATTCCGGACTGTATTTCTCAATCGGCGTATCGGCCGGATACCAGCCCTTTTGGGCCACCGCGTCCTGAATCATCTTCGGGGTCACCTCATTCTGCCGCATCAGGTCGGCAAGCTCCTTCGGAACGCCTTCCGGTATCGCTATATCCGCAGGGGGTGCAGTGGGCGCCGTGACCGGTTGTGCCGGCGGGTATGGCTGCTGCTGAACGGCAGACGACGGAGCCGAAGGTGCGGTATTCGCTGCCGACGGATGATTGACAGGTGGCTGAGTTTGCGGCTGAGGCGGCGTGTAGACCGGCTGCTGTGCGGCACTGCCGGGAATGTAGGCCGCAATCGCCCCGTAATCCAGCGGGATCTGTTCCGGCAGCCCCCAGCGGTTTTTCGCGTCCCAGCAGGCGTGATGCTGGGTGTAGATGACCCGGGTGCTGCCCTGCGCCTTGCGTTTATTCTGCTCCGTCGTGATGACAAGGGTCTTATAGGTAGCGAACAGCACCGCGTCCGCCCACTCTTTCAGCAGCGGGTAACACTGCCGGGAAAGCTTCATCTCCCAGCGGTCATAGCTGCCCAGCTCATCCGGCTGCTCAAACTTGCGCATCTGGGCATGGGCGGCAATTGCCACGTTGATACCGGCCGAAATGACATCTTCCAGCCGATTCAGTAGCCGCCCGAACTCCTCCTGAACATAGACATAACCTTTGCCGTATCCGAAATCTTCCACCCCGCTTTTACTGGCACTGTCGCAGACATGGCGGATGCAGAGCCGCTCCGCCCAGTCGGCGGTATCAATCGCCAGCGTCTTGCAGGGGCGGTTCTGGATGACAAATTCAACCTCATCCTTCAGCATCGTCCAGCTGGTCGGCGGAGGCAGACGTTTTACATCCAGCTGCTTGGTGCTCCCCTCGGTGTCGATGAACAGCACCTCCGGGAACTGGGCCAGCAGCGAGGTTTTCCCGACCCCTTCCGGGCCGTAAACCACCACCTTCTGGGGACAGATAACCGTCCCGGAGGTAATCGCATAATTTCCCATGACAAACTCCTTTCTTTACCACCAGCTTTTCGCGGCGGCCTCTTTGGCGTCCGGCGACATTCCGGCGACCAGTTCTTCGGTGGCCGGCGCGTACTCCACGCCGGTCTCCCCTTTGACAAACCCGTCCTCAATAACCACCTTGCACTCCCCGCCGGTCGAAACCCGGGTGGCGATGGCCTGCAAGCCCTCGGACGTAAGCCAGTCGCCGAACGCCTGTAAGGTGTCGGCGTCCATCTGTTCCAGCTTGTCCAGCAAGACGAAGCCGCAGCCCGGGTTTAACTTCCGGACGATGGCGGTCGAAACCATCAGCTGTTCCGCCCCGCTCATGCAGTCCCACTTTCTGCCTTTATACACCAGTTCCCCCTCTTCGACCGACAGTTCCGGCAGCGGCAGCGGAGCGGAAGAAAGGAGCTTTGCCCGGGATTCCCGGACGGTCTCCAGCTGTCCGGTCAACTGATCCACCTGCCCTTTCAGGGAGACGGCTTCCTCCTCGGCCCGTTCCCGCTCGAGGTTTGCCCGGACCTTTTCGTTTAACAGCTCGATGTTCTGAATGTCCTGTTCCAGCTGGACGGTGGATTCGTCCCGCAGGTTCTCGGCCGACTTCTGCGCTGTCTCGCAGGCGGCGCAAACCGCCTTGTACCGCCCGGTTAAGTCCTGCAGCTGCTGTTCCAGCGCCTCCCGTTCCCGGAGGAGCTTTTCAGCCTGCATCCGAAGCCGCTGATTCTCTCCGTTTTGGGCGAGGATAGCCTGCTGCCGCTGAATCAGATCGCTGACCGAGATCATTTCCGGCGGCGCGTCCTGGTAAAAGGGCAGTTCTGCGGCGTATTTCTTCTTTCGATCGTACTGCTGGCCGGCTGCCCGGCGGGAAAAGTAGAGTTCCTGTTCCTTCTGGTCCAGCCGGGCAAGCTCCGGCCTGATGCCGAGAATCTGCAGGAGGGTTTCGGCCTTTTCTTTGTTTGAGCCTGCCATAAACTTCGGCAGATCCAGGGCAAAGGTGCTGATAAATTCGTTTAAAAGCTGCTGGCCGGCCCGCTTGCCGCTGGGGTCCAAAACGGTGAGGGCGGCGTTTTTGCCCTTCCGCTCGACGATAATCCCGTTGGACAGCTCGACGTGCAGCCGGGGCGGGATGACACTCCCCTCCCGTTCCGGGCTAGACGGCCGGTAACGGTCGCCGCCGAGGGCCCAGGCAATCGCGTCCAGGACCGAGGTCTTGCCCTGGCCGTTCTTTCCGCCGATGACGGTGAGGCCATTGGGAGAAGGCTCCAGCCGCACGGCTTTGATACGCTTAACGTTTTCCAGTTCCAGACTGGTGATTTTGACGCTCATGGTTTCGATTCCTCCTGTACAAGGTTTAAGGTGTAGCGGACTTCTAATGTTCCGTCGATGTAGCTGATCAGTAAGCTGTCGCCGGCAGACAGGGTATCGGGTATCTGCCCGACCGCCTGCCGCAGGGCAGCGGTGATGGAATTTCCGCCGGGATGGGGGCAGGATTCCGTTTGGGCTGTTTCCATGGGTTCGCTCCTTTCTATGATCGGGTGTAACGTAAACGGCCTGGGCGGTGGAGTCTCCGGCACCTCCATCCCAAACGCACGAGCCTTTTTCCGCCATTCGTTTTTCAGCGACAAAACCGGGATGCCGGTCTGGGAACTGACCCGCTCCCAGCTCTCCCCCGCCGCCCGCAGGCCGACCGCTTTCCGCCACATCTCTTCGGTATGCCGGACCTTGTTCCGGCCGACTTTCGGCTTGTCCTCCGGCTGGATGTCCAGCGCCTGGCCGCGGAGGTGGAGGATGTTTAAAATCTCCCCCTTCGGCTTGCAGGCGAGGTCGGAGAGCTTCTCTAAGAT
>CALXHB010000154.1 GCA_944387995.1 uncultured Clostridia bacterium
AGGGGCTTTCGATTTGGCCCCGCCGTTTTGTTTCATTGGCTTTATTATACGGCAGCTAATGGCTGCTTTCCAGCGATTTCCAGGATCTGGAAATGTAGGCCCATTTGCTTTTCCCTTTGACTCCCGCTATAATAGGGGTAAAGATTTTTTTGGTCAAAAGGAGGGAACAGGATGATTTACGGGAAACTGCCGGTTTCATTTCTATCGGCCATCGCCAGCGAAAAAAACGGTTCCACCAACAGTTCCATCGCCCGAATTTTGCTGCAAAACCTGGATTCCGCCCGGGAGATGAGCATTAAGGAGCTGGCCCATCTCTGTCACGTGGCCCCCAGTTCGATCTCCCGCTTTTGTAAAGATCTGGGGTTTGAGGGGTACGCCGAGCTGCGGGAGGTGCTGGAAACCTCCCGGCTCAATTACGAGCGCCCTTCCGATTCCGGGAACCCCCGCCGCCGGGAGGAGGATTATCTCAAGCGGGTGGTGGAGAGCCTCTAGGCCGCTGGGACCTCCCCCGACCTACATAAACTGCGGAAACTCTGCGAAGAGATTGCCCGTTATCCAAAAGTGGCGGCCTTTGGACTGCTGAAGGCGGAAACCGCTGCCATCAGCCTCCAGTGCGACCTGTTGGTGTTGGGAAAGCAGATTTATACCAACGTCTCCTATGCCCAGCAGCTGGAGTACATCCTCTCGGCCGGGAAGGACGACTTGATTCTCCTCTTTTCCTACACCGGCTCCTATTTTGAGTACCACGAGCTGGGGGAGTACCGGGAGAGACTGATGGCTCCCCGCATCTGGATGGTGACGGGGGAGCGCAAGCCCCGGGAGGAGTATATGAACGAGGTGATCTTCTTTCCCTCTTCCCATACCCAGGCGGGGCACCCTTACCAGCTGCAGCTGATTGCGGGGCTGATTGCCCAGGAGTACGCGGCCTATTTGGATGAACAGGAGGAGAAAACCGATGGAAAAGAAGGATGATCTCCGCTGGCTGGGGGTGTGGATTCGGCTGGAACGGCTGCGGCGGAACTGGAGCCAGGAGGGGCTGTGCAAAGGCCTCTGCGCCGTCTCCTATCTCTCCAAGATTGAACAGAGTAAGGTCCCGTCCCCCAACCCGGACTTGCTGCGGCTTTTGTGCCAGCGGCTGGACGGGGCGTGGCAGGATGATCCGGCCGTCCTTTCTCCTCTCCGGGAGCGGGTGGAGGATTTTTACGAGGCCTTTTTGGACGATGATTTTCGCGGGGTAAATCGGAATTATCAGGCGATTATCGACCAGTGGGAGACCTGCTGCCATTCGCCCCTGTTGCTGGACGCGCTGATTATCGGCTATCAGGACGAAAACGACGATATCCGCCTTTCGGAGGCGGAACAGACGGTCCTGCGGGAAGTGGAGCCGGTTCTTTCCCACCGGCAGAAAACGGTCTATAAACTTTCGGTGGGGCGGGGATTGGAACTTTTAGAGGAAAATCCTTCCTCCCGGGACTATCTGGGGGTGGGGGTTCAGTATTACGAGAAGGGCAGTTATACCCGGGCGGTGGAGCTGCTTCAGACCGCCTATCAGATGGCGGCCCAGGAGGGTCGGGTTAACCTGATGCTGTCGGCCCGGACCTTCTCCGGCAACTGTTACGCCAATCTCCTAGATTATACCCAGATGGCCGCCCATTATCAGGTGGCGGAAAAGATCGCCCTGGCCCTGGGCGCTGGGGAGAAGTTGAAGGACATCCGCTATAACGCCGCTTCCACAGCCCTGGAACTGGGCCGGACGGAGGAAGCATACCGCTATTTCCACCGGGTCTGTGGGGAAAAGGCGCCGCCCGAGAAGGTGACGATTATGGGACTGCATAAGCTGGCCCTCTGCTGTGAGAAGTTGGGTTATCGGGAGGAGGCCCTTTCGGCTCTTGATCGGGCGAAAAAGGCAAACGTTACCTTCCCCGACCGGGAGACGGCGCTTTCCATCTGTGAGTTGGTCCGCTACCGGCTGACCCACCCCGATTATCTCCACGATCCCCTCTATGGGGAGATGCTGACCGGCTGTTTTGAGCAGATGGTGGCGGAACTTCCGATGGGGTATGCAGGGCTGCACGTCCCCTACCTTCTGGAATGGTACACCGAAAACCGGATGTATAAGGACGCCTACCAGCTGCTGCTCCGTTTTCCTTCTACCCCCTGGAAACCGCCGGTTTAACCCACAAAATCCCGGATTTTTTCGCAAACAAGCCCCCTTTCCTGAGCCCGATTCCGGGCGGTATAATAAAAGGGAAAGGAAGTGGATGATGTTGAAACAAACCCTTTGGACCCGCAATTTTTCCCTGATTACCCTTTCCACCGTTCTCGGGGCGGCGGGGGGCGTCGCCGGTAGTTTTGCCATGTCGTTTTTGGTCTTTGACGAAACGGGAAGCACCTTGGCGTCCGCCCTGCTGCTGGCAATTCAGGTGCTGCCAAACGTCTTTATCCCCTTAGTTTTCGCCCCGATCATGGACCGGCTCCCTCGCAAGCCCTTTCTGGTGGGAGGGGATCTGGTGAATGGGGTGCTATACCTGGCGTTAGGAATTTATCTCTGGGTTTTGCCCTTTTCTTATCTCGAATACCTCTGTTTTTCGTTGGTGCTGGCCTGCCTCAGTTCTTTTGATCAGCTGGCTTACAGCAGTTTTTACCCTCGATTGATTCCGGAGGGGTTTGAGGAGAAAGGGTATACCGTCTCCTCGATGATCTACCCTGTGTTAAACGTCGTGATGATGCCTGTGGCTGCCCTGCTGCTGGATTGGGTGGGGGTGGCGGCCATCCTGATGGGGCAGGGGGCGTTGTCCCTGCTGGCGGGGTTTATTGAGAGCGGAATTCGAGTGAAGGAGCAAAAGCGGCTGGACGAAGCCGGGAAGCTCTTTTCCTTCCGGACCTGGTGGAAGGACCTGACCGAGGCTGCCCGGTTTTTGCAGAAGGATGACGGCCTGCGGAGCATCTACCTGTACATGATGGCCACCAACGGCCTGGGCAACGGGTACAGCTCGATTTTGGTCGCCTTTTTCCGCTCGACGCCGGGGTTTACGGTGGGAATGTACTCACTATTCACCGCCTTTGAGTTTGCCGGCCGGAGCCTTGGCGGCGTTTTGCACTACCATAAACCGGTGCCGCCCAAACACCGTTTTTCCTTTGCCTTTTTGGTCTACCAGCTTTACGAGGCGATGGATATGCTGCTTTTGTGGCTGCCTTATCCGCTGATGCTGGTCAGCCGGGCAGTCTGCGGGTTTCTCGGCCTCAATAGCGCGGTGCTGCGGGAAGCGGCGGTGCAAAAGTACATCCCGGAAACCTATCGGGCACGGTTAAACGCCTTTTTCTCGGTTTTATTGTCGGTGGGCATCAGCCTGTTGGGACTGGTGGTCGGGGCGATGGGGGAGGTGCTGGACTATCGGATCTGCATCACCCTATCGGCTGCCCTTTGTTCTCTCGTACTCTGGTGCACCATCTGGCGCCATCGGAAATCGGTGAAAGAGATTTATAATCGCAATACCGGGGAAGATTGATGGCTACGAGTTATTCACATTCTTCCCTGTGAAATGGGGATAACTCATTTTTCTCAAGTGAAATATCCCCGAAATACGAAAGAGCCGCGTAAATCCTCTCCACGCGGCTCTTTTGTTATGGGATCAAATGGAAAGGAGGGGCAGAAGCCGCAAGGCATCTGCCCCTCCAGGAACATGGGAAAGCAAATTAATGGGATTCAGCTGATTACTTTACATACCACAGCATCTGGGTATAGGTCGGGAGCGGCCAGTAATCTTCACCGCAAACCTGTTCAGCATGGTCAGCGGCAGCCCGCAGGGTATCCATAATCGGGATGACCTTGTCGTGGAACTGCTGTGCGCTGCCCAGCGGATCGGGGTCGTTCTTAGCGGCTTTGCGGGCGGCACGAAGGTCGTTGATCGCTTCGCTGATGGTGTCAGCGCATTCCGCCAGGGTTTCCAGCTGATGGGTTTCAGCGCTGCAGGAGATTGCCTTGCTGACCTGCTGTTTGACCGAGATGGTGCGAGCCAGTTTTTCCTCGTAGTTGATGATGGCGGGGACAATCTGCTGGTTGGCCATTTCCAGCATCGTCAGAGCTTCGATGTTGAGGGTCTTGGAGTAGTTCTCCAGGCTGACCTCAAACCGTGCGCGGATTTCCGCAGGGCTCAGAACACCAAAGTCGTTCATCAATTTAATGTTCTTAGCCGACAGCATATGAGGCAGAGCATCGACCGTCGAGCGGAGGTTATAAAGCCCACGCCGTTCGGCTTCTTTCTGCCATTCTTCCGAATAGCCGTCGCCGTTGAAGATGATACGTTTGTGTTCTTTGATGGTTTTCTTGACCAGTTCCATCGCTTCGGCTTCAAAGTTTTCAGCCGATTCGAGAACGTCTGCGAAGTCCCGCAGTTCCTTGGCCACAGCGGTGTTCAGCACGGTGTTGACATCAGCCAGGTTGGAGCTGGAGCCAGGGGCACGGAATTCAAATTTGTTGCCGGTGAAGGCAAAAGGAGAAGTACGGTTGCGGTCGGTGTTGTCCTTGGAGAATTTGGGCAGGACATCGACGCCGAGGTCAAGTCTCTGGCTTTCGTGGTCATGGTATTCCGAATCGCCGGCCAGCGCTTCGATTACTTCGCCCAGCTCATCGCCGACAAACATCGAGATGATGGCGGGAGGCGCTTCGTTGGCGCCCAGACGATGGTCGTTGCCAGGAGAAGCGACGGCAACCCGGAGCAGATCCTGGTATTCATCTACCGCTTTGATGACCGCTGCGAGGAATACCAAGAAGCGGAGGTTTTCCATCGGTTTGGTGCCGGGATCCAAAAGGTTCATCGTCGGGGTGGAGATGGACCAGTTGTTATGTTTACCGGAGCCGTTGACACCGGCAAAGGGCTTTTCATGCAGCAGGCAGATCAGGCCGTGTTTTTCCGCTACCCGGCGCATGACTTCCATCGTCAGGAGGTTGCCGTCGACAGCGGAGTTGGTGGTGGAGTAGATCGGGGCAAGCTCATGCTGAGCGGGGGCGACTTCGTTGTGTTTGGTCTTAGCGAGGATGCCCAGTTTCCACAGCTCTTCGTCGACCTCTTTCATGTACTCGGAGACAATCGGGCGGATAACGCCGAAGTAGTGTTCCTCCATCTCCTGCCCCTTGGCGGGCGGGCAGCCGAACAGGGTCCGGCCGGTGATAATCAGGTCGCGGCGTTTTTTATACTCTTCTTTGTCGATCAGGAAGTACTCCTGCTCGGCGCCGACGGTGGACGAAACCCGAGGAACGTTGATTCCGAACAGCTTCAGCACCCGGCAAGCCTGGGTGGAAACGGCACTCATCGAACGGAGCAGAGGGGTTTTTTTGTCCAGCGCTTCGCCGGTGTAGGCACAGAAAGCCGTGGGAATGCAAAGGGTATCATCCTTAATAAATGCATAGGAAGTCGGGTCCCAAGCGGTGTAGCCTCTCGCCTCGCAGGTGGCGCGCAGGCCGCCGGAGGGGAAAGAAGAAGCGTCGGGTTCGCCCTTGACCAGCTCTTTGCCGGAGAATTCCATGATGACGCCGCCGTCTTTGGTGGGATTAATGAAGCTGTCATGCTTTTCACTGGTGGTGCCGGTCAACGGCTGGAACCAGTGGGTGTAGTGGGTTGCACCATGTTCGCATGCCCAGTCTTTCATTGCGTTAGCGACGATGTTTGCGACCGAAAGATCCAGGGGCTCGCCGTTGTCGATGGTTTTTTTCAGCGCTTTGTAGGTTTCCTTCGGCAGACGGTTGCGCATCGTCTCATCGTTAAATACCAGGCTGCCAAAAATTTCGGGAACACTGCTCATGCAAAAAATCCTCCTTCATGCTGCGGAAGTACCGGACTGTGATAGAAAAACCGGAAATAAGAGAGAAGGCGCTGTAGGACTTCCCTGACCTACAGCGCCTTTGCTGTTTACGGGTTCATTATATGCTTTTGCCGGTCAGTTGTCAAGGGGTTAGAAAGGAAGAACTGCAAGGTTTGTATAACTAGACTGCAATTTTATATTGATAAAGTGGCTTTTTCAATACTTTTACCGAAACCGTCTCAAGATGGATAGTCGGTTTGGCTGGATACCAACAGGATTGAATATCGGAATTTATGAAAACATGCTACAAATGGGAAAAGAAATAGATAAAAGGTCAAATATGAAATATATAGACATATTTCTTGCAAATTTCTATTGACAACTGTCCGCCAGTCGGATATAATATTCTCAAACCAATCTAAGGAAGGATTGGGTAGGTTCCGACGGGAACCACCATTTAAACGAATATGACGAACAATGGCGTTCATCATAGGGCGGCGGTTGATACCGGCGGCCTTATTGGTGGACGCCATTTTGCGCTTTTTTGGCGCGACAGTTTCATCAAAGGGAGGCGGGCCGATGAATGGGCCTATGAACAGGGAAAGCCAGCTGCGGGAAGGAAACATCCGAATTCCCTCTGGCTGTGCCATTTCGGGAATGTTTTCCCGGAACGGCCGGCGGATGAGCGGTGAGACAATCGTAAAGGCGATGACGGTCATGCACGATCGTTCCAACGGCCTGGGCGGCGGTTTCGCCGGTTATGGCATCTATCCGGAATATAAAGACGCCTATGCGTTTCATGTTTTCTACGACAATCGGGAGGCAAAAGAAGCCTGCGAGGCCTTTTTGGAGGAGCATTTTGATATTGTCAACCTTTCCAAAATCCCGATCCGCAAAAATCCCCGGATCACCGATGAACCGCTGATCTGGCGGTATTTTGTCATTCCTCTGCCCACCAAACTGGCGGATTTTCAGCTGGGGGAACGGGAATTTGTGGCCCGATGCGTCATCCGGATCAACACCCACATTGATGGAGCGTATGTTTTTTCCAGCGGGAAAAACATGGGCGTTTTCAAGGCGGTCGGTTATCCCGAAGATGTCGGGGACTTTTACCGTTTGGAAGAGTACAGCGGATACTGCTGGACCGCCCATGGCCGTTATCCGACCAATACCCCCGGCTGGTGGGGCGGGGCTCATCCCTTTGCAATGTTGGACTACTCGGTGGTTCACAACGGGGAGATTTCTTCTTACGATGCCAACCGCCGGTTTATCGAGATGTTCGGGTATAGCTGCACCCTCCAAACCGATACCGAAGTTATGACCTATGTCATCGACTTCCTCCACCGCCGGGAAGGGCTTACGATGGAGGAGGTCGCCCATGTCATTGCCGCTCCTTTTTGGTCCACCATCGCCACCAAACCGGAAGCCGAACGGAAGAAGGCGACCTACCTGCGGGATGTTTATGCAAGCCTTTTGTTCACTGGTCCTTTTTCCATTCTCGTCGGTTTTGAAGGGGGGATGATGGCCCTCAACGACCGGTTAAAGCTCCGGTCGATGGTCGTCGGCGAAAAAGGAGATATGTTTTATGTTGCCAGCGAAGAAAGCGCCCTGCGTCTGATGGAACCCAATCCCGACCGCATCTGGGCTCCTCGGGGCGGTGAACCGGTTATTGTCACACTAAATGGGAAAGGAGGGGAAGGCCATGCCGTCGCCGATTGATTATATCTATCCGGAATATGAAGTGGTTCGCAACGAAGGCCTTTGTATTGGCTGCCGGGTCTGTGAGCGGCAGTGCGCCAACGGCGTCCACCGGTTTGACGAAAAAAGCGGGAAGCTGACGATTGACTCTTCTCTTTGCGTAGACTGCCAGCGGTGTGTTGCCTATTGTCCCACCCACGCCCTGAAGGTGGTCAAAAGCGACAATACCTTTAAGGAAAATGCCAACTGGCCCGGTTCCCTCGTCGGGGAGATCTACCGTCAGGCCAGCAGCGGCGGGATGCTCCTCTCGTCGATGGGCAACCCCAGAGATTACCCCAGCTACTTCGACCGGATGCTGATTAACGCTTCCCAGGTCACCAACCCCTCGATTGACCCTCTGCGGGAACCGATGGAGACCCGGGTTTTCCTGGGCAGCAAGCCCAGCGGAATCCGGCGGGGGCCGGATGGTCAGATTTTGACTGAACGTCCCCCTCGCCTCACCCTTTCGACTCCGATTCTCTTTTCTGGTATGAGCTACGGCTCGATCAGTTACAATGCCCACGCGGCACTGGCCAAGGCTGCACAGACCCTCGGAATCTACTACAACACCGGTGAGGGTGGCCTCCACGAGGATTTTTACCCCTACGGAGAAAATACGATTGTTCAGGTGGCGTCTGGCCGGTTCGGTGTTCATATCGGCTACCTGATGGCGGGGGCAGCCATTGAAATCAAGATGGGCCAGGGCGCAAAACCCGGTATCGGTGGCCATCTGCCGGGGGCCAAGGTCTTCGGCGATGTTTCCAAAACCCGGATGATTCCGGCGGGGACCGATGCCATCTCTCCGGCACCCCATCACGACATCTACTCGATTGAGGACCTGCGGCAGCTGGTCTTCTCCCTCAAAGAAGCCACCGGTTATACCAAACCGGTTATCGTAAAGATCGCGGCGGTCCATAACGTGGCCGCTATTGCGTCCGGCGTGGCCCGTAGCGGAGCGGACATTCTGGCGCTGGACGGCTTCCGGGGAGGCACCGGCGCGGCGCCCACCCGAATTCGGGATAACGTGGGGATTCCGTTGGAGCTGGCTCTGGCGGCAGTGGACACCCGGCTACGGGAAGAGGGCATCCGTGGGAATGTCTCGATTATCGCCGGCGGTTCCATTCGTTCCTCGGCTGATGTGGTCAAAGCGCTTGCCCTGGGGGCGGACGCGGTATATATCGGTACGGCGGCGCTGCTGGCGCTGGGGTGCCATCTTTGCCGCAGCTGCCAGGCAGGCAAATGCAACTGGGGCATTGCCACCCAGCGCCCCGAACTGGTTAGCCGTTTGGACCCGGAGGAGGGAACTAAGCGGCTGGTCAATCTGGTAACCGCCTGGACCCGGGAGATCAAAGAGATGATGGGCGGCATGGGTATCAACTCGATTGAAGCGCTGATTGGCAACCGATTGATGCTCAGAGGCATTGGGCTCTCCGAGACAGAGCTCAAAATTCTGGGAATCCGCCACGCTGGCGAATAATGGAGATAGATTTGCCGGAATTTAATCTTCGCCTTCGCCATTACCTCCGCGAAGGCGAGCGGCCTTTTGATGAATAGATAGAAAAAAGCCTGATATAAGGGAATTGAATCAGAAAGAGAATCTAAAAAATCGGAATTTGGCTGCGGAACGGTTTCCGCGGCGGAAACTCCTGTCTCCGGGAGGGTAAATTTGGAGAAAAGACTCGGGAAAAAGCGGCGATTAACCTTGACAAGCGGGGAAAAATCGCTTAACATGGTATTGTACCGGCCTATGGGTATAGAAAGAAACAGGCTTAAAGGCTGGGGGCTATCGCACACCGCGATGATTCTGAGTCAGGAAAGGATTTTGATGATGTTAACTGCAATTACCGGCATCAACTGGGGAGACGAAGGCAAGGGCCGCATGGTCGACCTGATTTCCCGGGAGTATGATATTGTCTGCCGTTATCAGGGCGGCAACAACGCTGGCCATACCGTTGTCAACGAACGGGGGAAATTCGTCCTGAATCTGCTCCCTTCTGGCATCCTGCGGCCGGAGGTCACCTGCGTCATGGGCAACGGCATGGTTGTCGACCTGGCGCACCTCGATCATGAGATCGCGACCCTGCGGGAACGGGGCATTACCATCGACCCCAGCCATCTGAAAATCAGCAACCGCGCCACCATCTGCATGCCCTACCATGTCCAGCAGGATAAACTGGAGGAGGAGCGCCTGGGCGCCGCGAAATTTGGTTCTACCCTGCGGGGCATTGCCTACGTTTACGGCGATAAATACATGAAAAAGACCCTGCGGATGGGCGATCTGCTCCACCTGGATGAGGTAAAGGAACGCTTTAGAACCATCGTTGAATGGAAGAGCCTGACCCTGACCAGCATCTACGGCTGCGAGCCCTTAAACTTTGACGAGCTCTTTAACTGGCTGAAAAAATACGCCGAGATCTTCAGACCCTATATCTGCGACATTGGTGAGTATCTGGGCAAGGCCGACAGCGAAGGCAAGAAGATTCTCTTCGAGGCTCAGCTGGGCGCTCTGCGGGACGTTGACTACGGCATCTACCCGATGACCACCTCTTCCAACGTCATCGGCGCCTACGCTCCCATCGGCGCCGGACTCCCCGGCAAAAAGCTGGATAAGTCTATCGGTATCATGAAAGCCTATTCTTCCTGCGTTGGGGAAGGTCCCTTCGCCGCTGAACTGGCGATGACCGAAGAGGAAAAGGACCATCTGCGGGAAGCGGGCCACGAGTATGGCGCCGCCACCGGCCGTCCGAGACGGGTTGGCCCGATTGACATTGTCGCCTCCCGTTATGGCGTCTCCTGCCAGGGGGCCGATGAACTGGCTCTGACCCTGCTGGACGTCCTGGATTATATGGACCGCATTCCGGTTGTCACCCACTACAACGTCGATGGGAATATTGTCGACTACTTCCCGATGGGCGAAGCTCTCAACCGGGCTAAACCGGTTACCGAGTATCTCCCGGGTTGGAAGTGCGACATCACCGGCATCCGTCACTGGGAAGACCTCCCCAAGGAGGCCCAGGAATATGTAAACTACCTGGAAGAGGCCGTTGGCTGCCACATCAAGTATATTTCTGTGGGCGCTGAACGGGACCAGGTGATCATCCGTTGAGCTTAAACTGACGGTAAGGCGCGGGGCGCTGGCGGAGAGAAAAAAAGCCAGCCCCCGTTTTTTTACACACATTTATAGGGAATCCGCCGGTTTTTACTCCGGCAGACTCTCCCTAAAATACGCCTGTCTCTGGGCTGCGATCGGAAAGACGGGCAAACTCATCTTCAAGGAGGGAACAAAATTGCAGATTGAAGCGGACAATTTGGATTACCAGACCTTAAATCAGATGATTCGGGAGAGTGAAGACACCGATATTACCATTCAGAACTGCCTGGGGCAGCGGTACATCGGCGCTGGACTTTCCGGTAAAAACCTGACCATTTACGGTGTGCCGGGCAACGCCCTGGGGGCGTATATGGATGGGGCGTCCATCCAGCTTTATGGCAACGCCCAGGAGGCCACCGGCGATACGATGAACGCCGGGGAAATTTATATCCACGGTTTGGCAGGGGACGCCACTGGCTATGCGATGCGGGGCGGAGAGGTCTATGTCCAGGGTGATATTGGCTACCGGGCCGGTATCCATATGAAAGAGTACGAGGACAAGGTCCCTGTACTGGTAGTAGGCGGCAAGGCGGGTTCCTTCCTAGGTGAGTATCAGGCGGGGGGCTTAATTGTGGTGCTCAACATCGGGGGAGATGAGGAGCCTCCGGTGGGGTATTTCTGCGGCACCGGTATGCATGGCGGGAAGATCTTCCTCTGTTGTGAACATCCGCCCAAAGACCTGCCGGAACAGGTCTGCTGGAAAAAGGCAAAGGCTGCTGATCTGGAAGTGATTAAACCCTATGTCCAGAAGTTCGCAGATGCCTTCCAGATGGACGCGGAAGCCCTTTTGGATCGGCCCTTTATCCTGTTGACCCCCAACAGCGCAAGCCCCTATAAACAGCTTTATACAGCGGTGTGACCGCGAAAAATCCCCGGGTTTCGGCAATGAAAACCCGGGGATTTGTGCATTTAAAGGATGATCTTATTTCTTGAAGAAGCAGGGCAGCGCCTGATAAACATACTGGCAGACATCGGTGTAAGCGTGGACACTGCCTTCCTCAAAGTGGTAGCAGAAGTTTCCGGCTCCAAACCCGGTGGCATCCACAAAGGTGTCGGGGAAATGGAGCATCGCGTTTACCTGGCCATAGAGCTGTTTGAAGGCGATATCTTCGGTACCGGTGGCGGTATAGATGAAGTATTCGTCCGGCTTATAGCCCGATTTGATGACCGCGTCGTGGAGATACTGGGCGGTCTTTTCACTCTGGGTGCTGCCGCCCAGCTGTTCGATCGCCCAACAGTCTCCACTCAGGGGCATGAAGTAGGCGATATAGTCGATGTTGCGCAGGAAGGCGTTCCAGGTGGTGACGCTGCCCATTGAGAAACCGCCGATCCCCCGATGGAAACGGGAGGCTTTCAGCCCGGCAAGGTCGGTGGACTGGGCGTAGGTATGGTAAGCCGATTCCACGGCCGGCATCAGATCTTCCACCAGTTCCTTCTGGAAGATCATCGTTTTCTCGCCTTCCCCTTCCATGCCGGGTTTGCCGGTGCCTTCGGTGTAGTAGGTGGGGGTGACGACAATTAAGGGGTTTAATTCTCCTCGCTGAATCGACAGGTCCAGCATATTTTTCAGCGAACAGCTGTCCAGCCAGGCATCCGGGTTTCCGCCGCCCCCGTGAATCAGATAAAAGATGTTGTAGGGCTTTTCCGGGTCATATTGGTAGGGAAGGTAGACATTGGTGTATTTTTCCACTGTCTCGCCCTTTTCATTGACCGTCTGGTAGGTGACCTGGCGGATGGTGCCGCGTTCATTGGCATCGCCATGGGTAAATCTTTTTTTCATGGGGGATCATCCTTTCGTTGATTTTCTGATGGCTGGTTCGTCTGAATATTTTATCAGTTTTTGCCAGTTATTTTTTATATTTATCATAACATATAGCGGAATAGCCGTCAAGGGCAAAACCGGCCGTATATGAATGGATAAATTTATCTATTATATCCGCCGACGGCGCGGAATGAAACCTATCGGTTGCGGCGGATGACCGAGTATGGTATACTGAACTAAAAGCGACTAACCGGGTTTTGAAAGGAGAAAGTTAGATGGAAACCGTTCTGCTGCATGGCCTCGGCCAGACCCCTGAGAGCTTTCTGATTACCGCCAAATGGATGGGAAGAGAGGTGCGCTGCCCCTCTCTGAAGGAACTGATGGGAGAGGAGGCCAGCTATTCATCCCTTTACCAGGGGTTTTCCGTCTATTGTGATGGCTTAAATGGCCCACTGGCCCTGGCGGGGCTTTCCCTCGGTGGGATTTTGGCGCTGGACTACGCCCTCCAAAATCCCGAACGGGTAGGGGCGCTGGCGCTGATTGCGACGCCCTATAAGATGCCCAAGGGGTTGATGACAGCGCAGGACTTTCTTTTTCATCTGATGCCCCAGTCGGCGTTTAAGAGGATGGGATTTTCCAAAAAAGAGGTTCTTTCCCTCACCCGTTCGATGCAGGATCTGGATTTTACCGATGGACTATCTTCCCTTCAGCCGCCGGTGCTGCTGATTTGCGGCGGAAAGGATAAGCAGAACCTGAAAATTATGGAAGAATTGGGGAAACGCCTTTCCACCGATCTGATTGTCTTGGAAAATGCTGGGCATGAGGTCAACCTGGCCGAATCGGAGAGGCTGGGGGATCGGTTAAAAGAGTTCTTCCAAAAGGCGGAGAACCGATAAAAAACCAGGCCCGTGAACCCACGGACCTGGTATATGCAGAACATGATATAGTCGCTGCTAACGTTGCAATTTTCCACAGGGGAGAGTTGTAAGAAGTTTAGGATCCAGCCCTTTTTAAAGGGCTGGCGGGAATGGAAGGGGCAGAGCCCCTTCCCAGGCGCTGATTTTCCGTGAAAGCAATCTTTTCACAGCTATTCACGCCAAAGGTTACCTGTCGCGCAGCGACCATTCATCACTGATTTTGAAAGCTAGGCAGACTCATGGACTTCCACGGGCCTGCTTTTTTATGCTTTCCAGAGCCGCAGCAGCTCTCTGGCCGCCGCTTCCGGGTCCGGCTGGGCGACGATGGCTGAGACGACCGCAAGGCCGTCTACACCGGTGCCTTTAAAGTTTCCCAGGGTGTTTCGGTTGATGCCGCCGATGACGACAATCGGGATATTCACCGCTGCTCGGATTTTCAAAAGTTCCTCCATCGAGACCGGCCGGGTATCGGTTTTGGTATTGGTGGCGTACATGGCGCCGACGCCGAGGTAATCGGCTCCGTCCTTTTCTGCCTGGACCGCTTCCGAGAGGGTGGCGGCCGACACTCCTATGAGCATATCCGGCCCAACAATCTCCCGCACCACCTTGCAGGGAAGGTCCCCCTGTCCCACATGGACCCCGTCGGCGTGGACGGCGAGGGCAATGTCCACCCGGTCGTTGATAATCAGCGGGACATGGTAGGCGGCGGTGATCTTTTTTACCCGCAGGCCCAGTTCGTAAAACTCTTTGCTGGAGCAGTCTTTTTCCCGCAGCTGGATGACCGTCGTTCCGCCCTTGAGGGCAGCTTCCACCGATTCCTCAATGGTGGCGCTGGTCATCAGCCGACGGTCGGTGCAGAGATAGAGGGAGTAATCAATTCCATGCTTCATAGTGGATTTTCCCCTTTCCGCCGATCTGCCGGTCGTCCAGGCGGCTTAAGGCGTCGATGATTCCGGTCCGGAGACTGCCAGTGCCTTTGTCTTTGGCGGCCTCGTGCGCGATCTCTCCGGCCATTCCCATTGAGGTGATGGCTGTCACCGTTCCCTCAAAGAAGTCTTCGTTGGCTCCGACATAAGCGCCGATGACGCCGGAAAGCATGCAGCCGGTTCCGGTGATCTTGCCCATCTGGGGGACGCCGTTGGAGATGACCGCCACCCGGCGGCCGTCGGTGATGACGTCCTTTGCCCCGGTGATGGCCGTTACACAGTGGTATTTTTTCGCCACTGCTTTGCCCACGGCAATGGGGTCGTTTTGCAGGTCCGCTTCGCTGACGTCTACCCCTCGGGCGGCAGTCTGGATGCCGGACAGGTAGGAGACTTCAGACAGGTTACCCCGAATGACCGAGAACTGCACCTTTTCCAACAGTTCAGCCACCGTTTGGTTCCGCAGGGCCGACGCTCCGGCGCCCACCGGGTCCAGAACCACCGGGATGCCTTTTGCATTGGCCGTCTGCCCCGCTTTTATCATGGCGGGGATGGTGCGGGTATTGAGGGTGCCAATGTTGAGGACCAGCGCGTTGCTGATGCCGGTGATGTCGGCCACCTCTTCCACGTCGTCCGCCATAATCGGGGAGCCGCCGCAGGCGAGGATGGCGTTGGCCACGTCGTTCACCGTCACATAGTTGGTGATGCAGTGAACCAGCGGCACCTTGTTTTCTACCGCCTCGTGGGGACCGGGCTTACCTCCGGCCATCTGCCAGAAGTAGAGTTCTTGGCGGCTGGCGGCCTCGAAAATCTCACTGAGGCGTTCTTTCCGTTCCTCCGGTAAATCCGCGCAGACTTCGTCGCAGTATGCGGTCCAGTAGTCGCAGCAGGATTTGTACATATCGGAGGTGTAGTCCAGTACCAGAGGTTTATAGTAGCCGTTTAAAACCTCTGGATACCGCTTCAAGAGGGTCTGGAAGACGTCGTAATACCCCACCATACAGGGCATGACCGCCATCAGGATTTCCGGTACCTCTTCCTTTTCTGCCATCTCCAGCAGGAAGCTGGTGTAGGCTGCGCAGGCCGGCTTTTTATCCATTGTTTCGACGTCGGCGTCGGTCAGTCCGCCGTCCTTCAGGTATTGCAGACGGGTGGCGTTTTCGCTGTCGTTGACATATCCCAGCACCGAATAGAAAACCTGCATTTCCTTCAGCGACCGGGCTTTGACGATGCCCATGGCGAAGGCCCGCAGATAATCCCGCAGGTAGATGCTGTCCTGGATGATGTAGTCTAAAAACTGCTGGCGGTCAAGGGTTCCTTCCCCCATCTGCCGCAGGAAGCGCTCGTCTGCCGCCGCATCCCAGAGGGGTTTGGAGCGGGCGATGACCTGGTCCATAAATGACATGATAGACCCTCCTCAGTGGTAAAAACGGAAAAAGTGGTTGGTCGGTCCGCAGCCTTTGCCGAGGGCCAGGGCGTGTTCAATGGCGCCGGTGACATAAGCTTTGGCCTTGCCCACCGCCTCGGGAAGCGGCTCTCCCAGGGCCAGGTAGGAGGCAATGGCGCTGGACAGGGTGCAGCCAGTGCCGTGGGTGTTTTTGGTGTGAATCCGCTTTTCGACGTAGGTGTGGAACTCTTTTCCGTCAAAGAGGATGTCTCTGGCGTCCCCCATATAGTGGCCGCCTTTGACCAAGACTGCGCCCGCCCCCATGGCGTAAATCTTCTGGGCGGCCTCTTGCATATCCTCCGGGGTCTCGATCTTCATGCCGGAGATTTTCTCCGCCTCGGGAATGTTCGGGGTCAGGAGGGTGGCCACCGGAATGACCGTTTTGATTAAGGTGTCGATGGAGCTTTCCTGCATCAGCGGGCTGCCGTTTTTCGCGTACATGACCGGGTCAATGACCACATGGGTGGGGTGGTACTCCCGCAGTTTAGCCGCTACCGTCTCCATGCAAGCGGGGGTGGAGAGCATCCCTACCTTGACGGCATCCGGGGGGATGTCCTCAAAGACGGCGTCGATCTGGTCAGCGATTACGTTCGGGGAAACGTCTTCAATGGAGATGACCCGGGCGGTGTTTTCGGCCACCACCGAGACGATTACGCTCATCCCGAAGACGCCGAGGGCGGACATGGTTTTTAAGTCCGCCTGGATACCGGCCCCGCCGCTGCAATCCGAGCCGGCGATGGTCAGGGCTGTTTTAATCATGCATATACCTCCTTATTTTGGAACAAAAGGGATGGATGGAAGGTTTGCAGGAAAAAGAAAAACCCGCCTCTTAAGCAGGGCGGGTACGTTTTGCATTTGATCATACTGCTCCCTACACTGGTGTTAACCAACAGGTTCAAAGGGTCAGGCTTTCACCTATCTCAACTCCGAAGAGTCCCCCTGCATCCATTCACTTACCAGTAGGATACCACGGATGGCAAATTCTGTCAATAAAAAAATCTTTTGCGGGGCTTTTTTGTCGTTTTAGCTGTTCAGGTTTCGGAAGATGGTTGAAAAGGACATTTTTTTGTGTTAGGGTAGATAGAGAAACGAACTCAGTGTGTCGATAAAATTGTAGCATCCATACCATTTGGCACTGACTCCAAAGTCTCCAGCTTACGGGGGCCAATCAGAAGTTTAGAATCGAACCTTTTTTAAAGGGCTCGCGGGAATGGAAAGGGCAGAGCCCCTTCCCAGGCGCTAACCTATAAGGAAAGCGCACCTTTTACGGCTGTATACGCCAAAGGTTATTTGTCGCCCAGCGACCATTCAATGCTTAAGGACTTTTTCGACAGCCTGATAAACTTTCTTTTATAAGGAGTGCGGCATATGATCAAAAAATTCACCCTGACGATTACCCCCTTCGGTTTGCCCCGGACGGTACATCTTTATCTGCCGGCGGGATATGAGCGGACGAAGCAGCGTTATCCAGTTCTTTATTTCTACGATGGGCACAACCTCTTTTCCGACCAGGACGCCACCTACGGCAAGAGCTGGGGGCTGGGGGAATATCTCGATCGGTGCGGACGGGATTTTATCGCCGTCGGCGTCGAGTGCAACCACGAAGGCAACAGCCGGCTGGTGGAGTACTTTCCCTTTGATACCCCGGTGTTTGACGGATTGAGCGGGAAGGGGGATGTCTATATGCGCTGGGTGGTGGAGGAATTGAAGCCCTATATCGACAGTCATTATCGGACCCTTCCGGGCCGGCGGGAAACGATGATCGGCGGCAGTTCGATGGGAGGACTGATGGCCGTTTACTCGGTTATTCGTCACAACGCGACCTTCTCTAAGGCGGCCTGCCTTTCCTCTTCCATCTCCCTTTGTATGCCTCAGCTGACCGACCTGGTGGACCGATGTTCGCTTTCTTCTGACACTCGGGTCTATCTGGACTGGGGCAGCGAAGAGGCGGGGACCCTGGAACGGCTCACCCGAATGACCGACGACAACCTGACGCTCGCCCATCAGCTGGCGATGCGGGGAGTGGATGTCTACCCCCGGATTGTCCCCGGCGGGGAACACTGTGAGGCCAGCTGGGAGCGGCAGATTCCCGTCTTTATGGAGTACCTGTGGGGATAAAGGGCGAAGGGGCTTCTCAAAATTTGAAAAACCCGCTGTATACCTGGGGCAAAAGCAGCAGTTTGCCCCTTTTATCCAAAAAATATTTTGCATTTTCAGTTTTTTTGCCTATTGAGAAATCCAAATCGATTCTGTATACTAAGACTGTAAACGTTTACATGGAAAGGGTGTAAAACAATGGCAAAGAAAAATGTTGTAGTCATCGGCTATGGCGGCATGGGCGGCTGGCATACCCGGGCAATCTGCGGATCCAAACTGGAAAACGACGGCTATCAGCCTCCGAAAGGGCTGGAAAACGGCAGCGACTGCGTCAACTTAAAGGGCGTGTACGATATCAAAGAAGAACGGCAGGAGCTGGCTCGTCAGCGGGGTCTGTACACCTATCCCTCCTTTGAGGCCGTTCTGGAGGACCCGGAGGTTGATATTCTAACCCTGGCGGTCCCGAACGACTGCCACAAAGAGCTGGCCATTCGGGCGATGGCAGCCGGCAAGAATGTCATCAGCGAAAAACCGGTTACGCTTTGCAGCGCCGACTTACAGGAGATGATCGACGCCTCCGAAAAATATGGCAAGCTCTTCACCGTTCACCAGAACCGCCGTTGGGACGAAGATTTCCTTGCGATGAAAGAAATCTACGAGAGCGGCAAACTGGGCTATGTCTTCAACATTGAGTCCCGCGTCCATGGTTCCCGCGGTATTCCCGGCGACTGGCGGCAGCGCAAAGCCCACGGCGGCGGGATGATGCTGGACTGGGGCGTTCATCTGATCGACCAGATGCTCCAGATGATCCCCGAAAAGGTCAAGAGCGTTTACGCCCGCATGGACCATATCACCAACGACGAGGTTGACGACGGCTTTAAGATGGACGTCATCTTTGAAAGCGGCCTCGTTTACCGGATTGAAGTCGGCACCACCAATTTCATCAACCTTCCCCGCTGGTATATGCAGGGCGCGGTGGGCACCGCCGAGCTCCAGAGCTTTGACACCACGAGCGGCGAGATGGTTATCTATAAAAACGACGACGAGGGCGAGGTTAAACCGGTTGTCACCGCAGCTGGCCTCACCAAGACGATGGCTCCCCGCAAGCCCAGCTCGCTGGACCATCTGCCTGTTCCCCAGATTCATTCGGACGTCCACGACTTCTACCGCAATGTCTGCAAGGCCATTGATGGGGTTGAATCTCAGCTGATCACCCATCCCCAGATGATGCGGGTCATGAAGCTGATGGAAGCTGCTTTCCAGTCGGATGCGGAAGGCCGCCCCGTCCCCTTTGAGTGCTAAGCCTCTATTGCACAAATACACAAAAAGACACGTCTCTTTGATAGGGACGTGTCTTTTTGTTGGAGGAAAAAACGCGTAAAAAAAGACCGGCGCCTGGCGTGACCAGAGACCGGTCTTTTTGATTACGTTCCGCTGTGGGGCAGGGAAGTGGGAACTCCCATGGCTCCGCCGGTTTCGGTGGAATAGGAGCTGGTGTCACTGTCACCGGTATCTTCGCCCAGCGTGACCTCCACCGAGAAGGTCGACCCGCCGGCAGCGGTGGTGCGGTAGCAGGTCAGGAGGATGGTGTCCCCGGGGGACTTGCTCTCCAGTGCCTTGGTGACCGCATCCTTAGTGGTGACGGGGGCGCCGTCGATTTCGGTGATGATGTCGCCTGCCCGGACCCCTTTCTGGTAGATGTCCATCGTCGTGTCGACGCTGTAAACCAGTAACCCGGGGGTATAACCAGACATGGCGCCGACCACTTCACTGATGGTGTAGTAGGTGATCCCCAGCTTGACCCGTCCGGTCACATATCCGTACTGGATCAGGTCTTCCACCACCGGAAGGGCATTGTTCACCGGAATGGCAAAGCCGATGCCGTTGTAGGTGGAGGAGGAGAGGCGGCTGGAGTTGATGCCGATCACCTGGCCGTATTCATTGATGAGCGGCCCGCCCGAGTTACCGGGGTTAATGGCGGCATCGGTCTGGATGACCTCCATGCTGATGGACTCTCCGCTGTCCAGTGTCACCGAGATGGTCCGGTCAAGACCGGAGACACATCCTTGGGTGGTGGAACCGGCCAGGTTTAATCCCGCCGGGTTGCCGATGGCGACCACCTTTTCGCCTACCTGGAGCTGGTCGGAATCTCCCAGTTCAGAGGCCGTCAGGTTTTCCGCTTCGATCTTCAGCACCGCCAGGTCGGTGGTGGTATCGGTGCCGATGACAGTGGCGGCGTATTCTTCGTTGTTGTCCAGGACGACAATCAGATTGGCTGCCCCATCGATGACATGGGCGTTGGTCAGGATATAGCCGTCGCTGGTGAGGATGATGCCGCTGCCGGAAGAGGAGGCGGTCAGGGGGTTGTCGGAGGTGTAGTTTAAGATGCCGACAACCGACGGCCGGACCTTTTCGTAGATCTGGGGGGTTGTCAGTTTCCCGTCGGAACTGATGTAGGTGTCCTCTTCAGCATGAGATGTGACGCTCAGCTGGGGCACTTCCAGTTCTTCCCGGGAAGATTCGTCCGGGGCAGTGGATTCGCTGCTCTCGATCGAGGAGATAGAGCCCACGGGGCTATGCTCCATCTGGGTAAAAGTAATCAGCCCGATCAGCAGCATGACGACGATCACAAAGAGCACTATAATAATGGCGGCGAAGATTTTGATGCCGTTTCCGCCCTTTTTCCCGCCGTCGGGATTGGCCCCGGGGCCCGAGAAGGGGCTGTAAGAGATTCGGTTGTAATCTTCATAGCTGTATCGGTATTCGCCGTTTTCGTTCATGCCATACTGGGGAGGACTGTTGGGATTGCCGCCGGGAGTCCCCTCCCAGCCGGCATTCCGCCCGCCGTGATAGGTAGAGCTGCCGTCGTAAGCCTGTCTGTCGCTGCCGTAATCGTCCGGACGCCGGTAGTTCTGATCTGCCATTCACTCAACACCTTTCTGAAAATGGACATAGATGGCAAGGAAAGCTTTTTACTATTCTCAGCATACCAGATAAAGATGAATTTTTCTTTCGCAGATTGTAACAATCTACTGCGCGTCCGGCTTTGCAGAAACTTTTTCGTCCGTTTCCTGAAGGTTTGGCTCTTCGGAAGCCTGTTCCACCGGAATCAGTCCAGAGGAGTTGACGCCGTACTCTTTTTCCCGGCCGGTGACGATGGGGGAGGTCTTCATCTTAGCCGAAGGAACCGAGAAGACAAATTCGGTGTATTCGCCCTGAACGCTGCTGACAATGATGTCCCCACCGTGGAGGCCGACAATGGATTTCACCAGATAAAGTCCCAGGCCGACGCCGTTTTTGTCGATGCCCCGGCTGCGGTCGGTCTTATAAAACCGGTCGAATACCCGGGGAATTTCCTCTTTGGAGAGCCCTTCACCCGAGTTGCGGATGCCCACATAGGTCATGCCACCCTCTGTCCGGAAAGAGAAGGAGAGGTAACCGCCGCTGTTGACAAATTTGACGGCGTTTTCGATCAGGTTGTAGACCACCTGATGGATGAGGTCGGCATCGGCGTCGACAATGACCTTGTCCACGTCCAGCCCCCGGATGTCCAGTTTTTTCTGGTCGATAGACTGTTCGAAAGTAAACAGGGTCTGGCAGATGGTGTCGACGATGTTGAGGGGCTGCCGGTTCAGCTTCAGTTCGCCCGCCTCAATCCGGGAGAGGTTGAGCATGCTGCGCACCAGCCGCGAGAGCCGCTGGGTTTCCTCTGAGACAATTCGGAGGTATTTTTTGTGTTCCTGGGGCGGGATGGTGCCATCGAGAATCCCGTCAATGAATCCGCCGATGGAGGTCATCGGGGTTTTCAGCTCGTGGGAAACGTTGGCGATAAAGCTGCGGCGCATCGATTCCTGCTGGGAAAGGGACTGGGCCATGTTGTTTAAGGCCATCGCCAGCTGGCCGATTTCGTCGTCGGAGGTGACCTCAATCCGGGAGGAAAAGTCCCCCTGGCCAAACTTTTTAGCGGCCGCCGCCATCTCCCGCAGCGGACGGACCATTTTGATGGTGGAGTAGTAGGTGACCACCACCGACAGAACTAGGACTGCCACCGCCGAAAGGATGAACATCTTAATCATTTCAGTGAGGAAGGAGGAGAGCTCGCTGCTGGGTTCTGCGATGAACAGGTAGCCGATGGAGGTCCCGTTCATCTGGATGGCCTGGCCATAGGTGTAGTAGGATTCATCGAATAGTCCATCCAGCCGTCCGGCGGCAAAGTAGCTGCCGTCCTGATCGATCACCTGCAGCACCTGAGGAGACACTGTATAGACCGGCTGGGAAAGGGAACCGTCTTCGCACCAGATTTGGATGACGCCGGAGGAATTGGTGAAAAAGACGGCACTGTCGCTGAGCATCGAGAGGGTTTCAAACCCTTCGGTGATGGCGGAGGAATTGATGACCACCCGGTTTTGTTCCCCGTCGTATTCGGCGTTGGCGATGAGCAGGGAGTGGGTAATGTTCATCTGCTGTTCCATGGTCTCCCGCTTGTCTTCTTTAAAATAGTCGGACGCAAAGATCATGAACAGGCTCCCCAGAACCAGGATCGAGGCGGCTACGACGGCGGCAAAGCTGCGGAAGTATTTATAAAAAATGCTTTTCTGCAAGGGAGGGCACCTCCAGACGCAAAAGGAGGCTGCTTGGGGGCAGCCTCGGAATTCCAAAAAGGCTGCCTGGGCTTTCGGTCCAGGCAGCTCTACAGGGCTTTACCGGTTACAGCAGGTCGACAACCTCAAACTTATACCCGACGCCCCAGACGGTTTTCAGGGACCACTTGTCCGATACCCCTTCCAGCTTTTCCCGCAGACGCTTGACATGGACGTCGATGGTGCGGGAGTCGCCGTAGTATTCAAAGCCCCAGACCTCGTCTAACAGCTGGTCGCGGGTGTAAACCCGGTTGGGGTTGGAGGCCAGATGGAACAGAAGCTCCAGCTCTTTGGGCGGGGTGTCGATGACCTTGCCGTCCACCTTGAGCTCGTAACGGGTCATGTTGACGACCAGTTTGTCGTAACGGACTTCCTTGATGTCAGAAGCCTGGTTGTTCTGGCCCACTCTTCTTAAGACCGCTTTGATGCGGGCGATGATTTCCTTGGTGTCAAAGGGCTTGACCACATAGTCGTCGGCGCCCAGTTCCAGACCCAGGACCTTATCGAAGGTTTCGCCCTTGGCGGTCAGCATGATAATCGGCACCTGGCTCTTCTTGCGGACCTCCCGGCAGACCTGCCAGCCGTCCAGTCCGGGCAGCATGATGTCCAAAAGGATCAGGTCGGGGTGGAGGGTCTCAAATTTCAAAAGCGCTTCTTCGCCGTCGTGGGCGAGGATGACGCTGTATCCTTCTTTTTCCAGATAGAGGCGAAGCAGTTCGCAGATATTCTTATCGTCATCGGTGACAAGGATTTTGCCTAATGCCATAGTAATCAAACTTCCTTTCTGCTGCTTGTCGGGCAATATGTATTTCCAGCCGGCGGCGCCGGCCCGGTTTGTTAATTGGTATTTTCATTATATCATGTTCATTTTTGAAAAGATAGCCGAAATGTGAAATTTATCGAAAACTTCTTTGGAATTGATTTCC
>CALXHB010000155.1 GCA_944387995.1 uncultured Clostridia bacterium
CGCCTTTTCTCCGAACAGTTCTTTCAGTTTGTCCATCATCTTTTGTGCCTCCTTGATTTGATTTATAAGCGCGCTGCCACTCAGCGCAGAGAAGCTCCGGCATTTAAACGCCCGCCGGATGGGCGAAAAGGGTATGAAAAAAGCACCGTACTTTGGGTACGATGCTTCTATCATCCATTCAATAAAGGATATCTGGGTCCACATCCAGATTTTCTAGGTTAATCCAAACAGAAGGAAGGAGATCCTTTCCCCCTTTAAGGACCTTTAACAGTTCCTCTTTGGTGTATTCATCAGGAGGTCCGTAAGCCATCCCATCGGCGTCCAGGTACACGAGGCCGGGACCAGGCTCATCGCCCACAAACCGGCCGCCATAGGCCTGCTCATAGGCAACGGCGGCATCGTGAAGTTCCTGGCCTGCTGTTACATCGGCATACTGAATCACGAAAGCGTCACTCCTTTAAATCATTGTGGTAAGGACAAGAAAGACACTTCTGCCGTTGTTCCTCGTCCCAGTGAACGCCCTCCGGAAGAGTGGAGGCGTTCATCTCGCGATCGGTTACCAACACAATTTCCAGACAAGTAGTCCCGTCCACCTGTCTGTCCATGACAGGGCAATACACTGTGTTCACTTAAACACCTCCAAAATGGCCTTGGTCTATGGGGTAAGCACCAACAATCAAACCGGTTCCAACTCCTCTTCCGAACAGTCAAACAGGGGCCATTTACTGCCATATCCGCCCGCTGCATCTTCAGAATCACTTTCAACCGTATATTTTTTTCTCCCATCAACAGACTGACGGACATCTACAACCTCGCAGACAAGCCCAGTCGCCTTTATGCGGACTTTATCGCCTTCTGTATACATTACTTCTCATCCTCTCGATGCGCAGTGATCAGCCGAGGCTCTGCCTGTTCATTCTCCTGCAACCAGACTGTGCGAAAACGACGTTTTTCCCCAACGCCCAGTTGCATGAAAATACTAAATTTAACCGAACCGTCCTCATTTTCCCGATAGTCTTCCGCCTTGGATATGTTAAACTGTCCAGTTATATCATTTCTTAAACGTTCACCATCTTTGGTAGAATATCCGGCTTCAAAAAACTCCTGCGAATGTTTCGCACCATCTTTCAACATAAACTTATAAATCTTATCATCTGCAATCATACAGGTTGTTATTTTTATTATACCATTTGCAGCAGTATTTTCAACCGGTTTTTCCTTAACAAACCGTTTTTCCCATTCTTTATAGGTCAGGTCTGCCGGAACCAGCTCATAACCCTGCCCATTCTGGTCCCGGGCGGCCCGCATCGGAGCCCCGCCCAGCTGCTCCCAGTCTGCAAAATACGGCGCTGTACAGGTGCGGCACCAGGGATGGAAAGGTGGGGCTGTAACGCCGATCTTATATTCCGACATTAGAAAGTGTTTCCCGTCCATCTCCCGACAAATTTCAGAAGTCTTGAAATCCAGCGTTGCAACATTCTCGAATTCCTCAACATCCAGATCCTGATAGCACTGTCCCTGCGCTACTGAGTCAATGGCAGCCGCTTCGGTCATCACGAGCCTCCCCGCCTGATTTTTGGACACCCGCATCCGGTCTGCAATATTCCGGACCGCTTTGTCCCACTTCTGCCCCGTCAGGATGGTGCGGGTGATTTCGGTGTCCAATTCGGAGAGCAGCCGGGTTTTATCTTCCCAAATCCGGTCGGAAAAAACCTTGCCGTCTGCGGCCCAGGGCCGGGACAAAACCGCTTTCACCTTCCGGTCATCCAGCTTCTGTAAATCCCAGCCAATCCCCAACCCTTTTTGAATTTTAAAGGCTGTATGGTAATACTGGTTTTGATACAGATCTCCCAGCAGGCTTTCGATTTTCGCCTGCTTTTTTCCGGACAGCGCTTCCACCTGCTGCCGGAGCTGGGTCTGCAGCGCTTCCAGCCGGGAAATATGGACACGGGACGAAGTATTGACCAACTGCCGCTCCCAGCGGCCATCCAGATTGTTTTCACCCTGCCGGATGTACTCTTCCACTGTCCAGCGAAATTCCTTTAGCTCATCGGCTTTCAACAGCTTCTTCGCTTCGGCTAGGCTAATCTGATTATTATCAGCGAATTTTGAGAGCCAATAGGCAATGTCCTTCTGAATTGCGGCCGTGGCCCTGTCGGTAGCCTCCTCAATCTGCCGCAGGCTGCGCAGCGTCTGCTGTTCCGCTCTCAGACGGCTTTCAAGGGCACGCTTTTCCCAGTAATCACGACTGCTCATGGCCGTTCACCTGCTGGGACGGTAGGCTGCCAAAGCCATACCGGTCAAGCTCACTCTCCCGTTCGCTTTCCAGCTGATCCAGCTCCTCGTTGACGTCGGTCACAAAGGGATGATGCTCCAGAAGGGTCTTGTCCGATACAATTCCCTTGCTCTGGGAAATGATCGTGACCGTTTCGGCATCGTTTGCAATGCGGGAAAAGTTAAGGGTAACGCGAATCAGAGAACTGTCATAGTCCGTCCCATTCCTTCGGTTATAGTCCTCGGTGATGAACCAGAAAAACTCCTTGATCGCTTTTTTGAGCGCTGCGGACATCCGGCCAGCTTTGTGGTCAAGCCCGGCATAATGAAACTGTAAACTGACGCCACTGGGCGCTGTCCCGAAGGTGTCGTTGTCGATATCAATTCCCTGGCCGAAATGGTAGATATCCCGCCGCAGCATTTTCAGATAGTCGATGCGTCCCTGCAGCGGCAGATTTACCTGCTCCGCTGTCACCTTTCCGGAAGAATCGCTGATGCTGACCGCCTTGTTGATCTGGAGCCGCCTTGCAATTGCGGTGGCCGTGTCCCCGCCATACCCTTGAATCACCCAGTAAAGTTCGACCAGATCCAGCAGGGTATTGGTTCCCTCGCTGGAAATCAGGTCGTATCCATCAATCAGGCCTTTGATCGGCTGAAGATCGGTCGTCCGGTTGCGGTTGTTTTCCAGAATCACAAACGGCACCCGCCCCCAGCTGTGGGCGGTCTTTTGCTTTTCCATCCCATTTTCCAAATCGACGTCCCACCAGTGAGGGGCCGGGTTTACCGGATAAGCCGGATCGCGGATATACAAGTCTTTCTCCCGCTCGGTATAGTAGGTGACATTTTCCGCCGTCCACCACTCGACCTTCCGCCGCTGATACCGGACGCCGCCTTTGACCACCGTAATGGAATAATAGCGGATTACCTCCACCAGCTCCCGCTGAAACTGGCTGTCATAAACCGGGATGATCTCTTCGGCCGGAATAATGCAGTATTGTAGATTCCCGTCGGTGTCGTAATAAAAATGCAGCACTTCAAAACCCTTGTTGCTGGCGCCGAGAATCCAGTTTTGCAGCATCTCATTGAAGTTCTCGTCTGAAACCCGGGAGACAATTTCCTTATACTCTTTCAAGCCTGCATCCTCTTCTGCACCGGCAACACTGATTGTCGGTTCCCGGCCGGCGATGTAGGCGACTTTCTGATCGACAAGAAGCTGATGAAACGGATTTACATTGTGATGGTTGGAACGGTTGGGATTGCTAAAAGGTTTCCGGACAGATTCCTCCCCGTTTTCCTCTTCGGCTGTTTCCTCCACCACTCCCTGATTGAAATTCTTCTGCAAAACGTCATGTTCCGCAGCGTAATACCGCTCACCGTCCGCCATATTCTTTTTCTGCGGACTGGTCAGGTCATCCTCCAGAATATACCGGATGATGTCGCTTTCATTCCGCAGGCCTGCCGCAGAAATGCGGGCATTGATCAAATCTGTCAGGGTCAGCATTATCGGAT
>CALXHB010000156.1 GCA_944387995.1 uncultured Clostridia bacterium
CGCGCCTGGACGCAGGCATGCGGCTAAAAGCCGCGATGCCAGAAAAACCGCTTGCCAGCCGGCCCAAATGGCTGGCATTTCACGCTAAAGCGTGAAAACGCGCTTTTTCGCAGGTTGTACCTTTTCCCTTACGTTGTATTGTGTACAACAGGGCCCTGGACCCATTATCCGACGCGGCCGCAGTTCCCGCGGGGTAAGGGTTGGGACTGCTCGTCAAGCTCGCAGTCTTCGGTAAAGACTTGGCCGCGGGGCAGATTGGGCAAATAAGCTAGGACGTTTCGGTTTATCTATCGGACGTACCGAGCGTCCAGGTCTGTCTCGAAGACCGTGAGCTTGTCGAACGGTCCGCCGGCTTTGGGGCGGGGAAGACACGCCGCGTCGGACAGAAAAAAACCTGATGAACACTTTGGGAAAAGGCGGAAGGGGGAATAGGGTAGGATGTGGGGTGACCGGGACGCTGATCTCGACTGATCTTTCCTATACTGAGATAGACTTTTCTTTTCTTCTCTTTTCTATCCTCTGTATACAGAGTCATCCGGGGCAAAAGACGGTGGAAACGGTGGAAAGTTTGGGAAAACTCCCGGTGGATTTGTGGAAACATTTCCACTTCTTCACAATTTGGTGGAAAGTGTTCCGGTGTGGAAAAGTCGGCAATGGACCATAAGAAAACTAAAGTGCATCCCATGTCCGGACAGCAAAAAGCCCCTCCGCCGGTGATGGCGAAGGGGTTTTATAGGATGTAATGGGATTAGTCCAGCTCGGTGTCGTGGCTTGCCCGGTCGGTGATGACGGTATGGACAAACTCTTTGACCTTCAGGTGAGCGGGGTGGTTTTGATAGGCGGCGAGGGCAGCGGCGTCGGTGTGGGTGGACACCAGGCAGAGGTCGTACCCGCCGGGGGTGAAGTTTTCGGTGACCTGAGCGGACAGAAGCCCGTCCACCTGGCCGACCAGCCCCTCGAGTTTTT
The DNA here is from genome assembly GCA_944387995.1 of uncultured Clostridia bacterium. Lineage (GTDB taxonomy): Bacteria > Bacillota > Clostridia > Oscillospirales > Ruminococcaceae > Faecivivens. Next base: position 967 of record CALXHB010000156.1, read on the forward strand.
CCTTCATGATGGCCATGTTTTCCTTTTTGGACTTTCCGCCGGCGTTGTCAGCCAGTTTCCAGAGAACGATATGTCTTACCATTTTGATTTCCTCCTTAGATCATGCCGGTTAGGCTTAAAAAGATTCCCGAGCTGACGACCGACGCCGCCGCCGTTACGGCAAAGGCGATCAATACGCCGATGGCTGAGACGCCGCCCTGTTTGGCAAGGGTGTTATAATATTTGCTGTCGTCGGGGATTTCCTTGCGCAGCTTTTTAACCGAGCGGACGGTGTGGGCCGCATAGGCGCGGTTAAAGAGGGTAGCCAGCAGCAGCTTCATCACCAGCGACAGGAAGTTCGCGAGGCTGTAAAGGGTCTGGAGCCGTCCGGCGCTGAGGCCGAGGGCTTTTAGGAGCATCCCTTCGCCGTTCATCATCGTGAGCATATTTTCAAAGTAGAGGATCAGCGACGGGATAGAGAGCACCACCGACAGCACCAGCACCGCCGCTCCCAGGCCGTACATCTTGCGGTAGAAGAGGTAGTAGGCGTCGAAGATAAAGGCGCTCCAGTTCCAGGTAAAGACCCGCCCGGCCTTGTCCCCAATCCGGCGGAAGAAGGCTTTAAACTTGGGCAGGAAGTAGGGGGTGTTCTGGTGGACAAAGGCTGCGGCGTCTTTTGCCTTTACGCCGTCCAGCTCCTCTTCCGGGTCCAGTCCCCCCATCGGGTTGACAAAGGGGTCAAAGGGCATCTGGAAGGGGCCGCCATAGCCTCCCTGCTGGCCGTAGGGGCCGCCTGCCCCAAAGGGCGGCTGGTTCCCAGAGAACTGTCCCGGGCCGTTTGTGGGGCCGCCGGTGCCGTTTTCCGGCGGGTTTTGCCAGTTGGGCCGGTTCCAAGGTTCGTCCTCCGGTTCCGGCGTCGCGTTGTCCAGCGGGGTCCCGCAGATCTCGCAGACTTTCGACCCGGGCGGGTTCATGCTCCCGCACCGGCTGCACCGCAGCGCCGCCCGACCGTCAATCTCGGAGGCCGCAGGCCGGGAAACTCGGGTCCACTGCTGCCCCTTTTCGTGGAGGTCGGTGAGGACGCATCCCCCCGCTTTTTTGGCGCACTCCCGGTGGTACGGCGCGCCGCACTGGGGGCAGACGGTCACTTCGTCGTTTGCTCCAATCGGTTTATGGCAATATGGGCACTCCGCCCCAACATATTTCTGCATGATGGCTCCTTTCCTGCCAGGCTTCCAGCCTGGACTCCGCCAAGGGCGCCGCCCTTGGAACCCGCCAGCCCTTTTTAAAGGTCGAAAAAGGCCAGAAAATGGGTCGATTTTTATGTCCCTATATTATACCATAATTGCGAGTTTTTATCAAACAAATCTTTACAGGATTCTAAATCTTGCATATGGGGTATGATTTGCAGAATGAAACGACCGCGTCGGGGCGAAAAAAGACAAAGACCCTCCAGCTTATTTGCCCAATGGTTCCGCGGCCAGGTCTTTACCGAAGACCGTTTGCTTGACAAACGGTCCTGACCCTTTCCCCGCGTGAACTATGGCCGCGTCGGGGCGAAAAAAGACAAAGACCCTCCGGCTTATTTGCCCAATGTATCCGCGGCCAGGTCTTTACCGAAGACTGTTTGCTTGACAAACGGTCCTGACCCTTATCCCGCGTGAGCTCACGCCGCGTCGAACAAGAAAAAAAGCTTTACAGGATGATAAATCTTGGCTATAATATAAATGGGGAAGAAGGGTTTGTTTTCTATACCCATTTTTAGATAGCGGGGTAAACCCCCTGGATACATGCTAATAATTGTAAAGGAGATTTCGATATATGCTCGCAATGGAAGAACGTGCGCTCAAGCTGCGCGACAAGAAGCCGGAACTGGACGACCTAAAGTCTGCCCTCGGCATCGACCGGCTCAAAGTCCAGATCGAGGAGCTGGAGCAGAAAGCCGCTCAGCCGGGCTTTTGGGACAACGCCGAGGAGTCCCAGAAAATCCTTAAAAAGACCGGCACCTTAAAGGGCACCGTCGAAGAGTACGAGAAGCTGTGCAGCCAGTACGAGGACCTCGAGGTTATGATCGAGCTGGCGGACGAGGACGGCGATGAATCGGCGGTCCCCGAAATTGACAAGGAACTGGAATCGCTGGAAAAGGGGATTGAAACCGCCCGCCTGGAAACCCTGCTGACCGGCGAATACGACGAGAAGGACGCCATCCTCACCTTCCACGCCGGTGCAGGCGGCACCGAAGCCCAGGACTGGGTTTCGATGCTCTACCGGATGTATACCCGCTGGGCGGAGGACCACGGCTACAAGGTCTCGGTTCTTGACTACCAGGAGGGGGACGAAGCTGGCATCAAGTCCGCTTCGATTCAGATTGAAGGGAAAAACGCTTACGGCTTCCTTAAATCGGAAAACGGCATCCACCGGCTGGTCCGGGTATCGCCCTTTGACGCTTCCGGGCGGCGGCAGACCTCGTTTGCCTCGCTGGAAGTCATGCCGACGATGGAAGAAGTCGACACCAACATCGTCGTTCGTCCGGAGGATATCCGGGTGGAAGTTTACCGCGCGTCCGGCGCCGGCGGCCAGAAGGTCAACAAGACCTCTTCGGCGGTCCGGATTATCCATCTGGCGACCGGGATTGTCGTTTCCTGCCAGGTGGAACGCAGCCAGTACCAGAATAAGGACGTGGCAATGCGGATGTTAAAATCCAAGCTGCTGGCCATTAAGATTCAGCAGCATCTGGACAAGATCGAGGACATCAAGGGCGACCAGAAACAGATCGGCTGGGGCAGCCAGATCCGTTCCTACGTCTTCATGCCCTACACGATGGTCAAGGACCACCGGACCAACTACGAAACCGGCAACGTGGACGCGGTGATGGACGGCGACTTAGACGGGTTTATCAACGCCTACCTCAAAGCCCTGGCCCACGGGGAAATTAAGGACTAATCCACCGTACGGCGGGAATGGGGAAGGAAAAATCCCCCTTCTCGCTGGTGTCATATTTAGAAAAGGGCGGACGGGGTTCCCGTTTGGCCTTAAAACCGTCTATAAAACGGTTAAACCGTTGAATTTTGCCGAAAGGAGGCACTTTTATGAAACACCGGACTGAACAGCAGATGATGGATTTAATCTTGGGTGTGGCGGAGCGCGACGAAAGGGTGCGGGCCGTCTGGATGAACGGGTCGCGGGCCAATCCCAAAGCACCCCGGGACCAGTACCAGGATTTTGACATCGTGTTTGCTGTAAAGGATATGCAGAGCTTCATCGACGACCCCAGCTGGGTAGACGTGTTTGGCGAGCGGGTCATCATGCAGACCCGGGCCGATCAGCTGGACTCGGAACCGCCCTACGAGGACTGGTTCAACTTCATGATGCAGCTTCTGGATGGCAACCGGATTGACCTGACGCTGGTGCCTCTGGAACTGATGGAAGAGGCCCTCCTTTCGGACAAGATGTGCCGGCTGCTGATGGACAAGGACGGGGTTCTGCCCGAGCTCCCGCCCCCCAGCGACGAGGACTACTGGGTCAAGCGGCCCACCGAGCGGGAATACCTCTGCACCTGCAACGAGTTTTTGTGGGTGTCGACCTATGTGGCCAAGGGCATCTGGCGGCGGGAGATGGCCTACGCCAACGGGATGCTCTCCGAGTTTGTCCGGCCGATGCTGATTCGGATGGTTGAATGGAAGATCGGTCTGGAAAACAGCTTCCGGGTGGACACCGGCAAGCTGGGCAAGTACATCGAGCGGCATCTTTACTCCGACCAGTGGCAGCTGTTCGCCGCCAGCTTCGCCGGGGGCAACTACGAGGATATGATGAAAGGGCTGCTGGCGATGGGCGAGCTGTTCCGCAGCTGCGGCCGGGAGGTCGGCGAAGCGCTGGGCTTTACCTACCCCGAGGAGGACGACCGGAGGGTCAACGCCTACATCCGCTGCGGCGGCCGGTTCGAGAAGATCGAGGAGCTGCTCAACCGTTCCCGCACCACCCGCCGTCCGGACGAGGACGAGCTCCCCAAAGGCAGTACTGTCGTCGTCCAGCAGGAAGAACCCCCGCAGTTCCGCTATCGCCGTATTCACGAGGGATGATTTTTGACGGCCTTTAAAAAGGCCTGGCGAAATTTTTCTTGTCCGACGCGGCGTGTGTACCCCGCCCCAAAGCCGGCGGACCGTTCGACAAGCTCACGGTCTTCGAGACAGACCTGGACGCTCGATCGGTCCGGCGGGTAAATCGGAACGTTCCAGCTTATTGGCCCAATGTGTCCGCGGCCAAGTCTTTTCCGAAGACTGCGAGTCGGTTACCATACAACTTTGAGAAAGGGAACAACCTACGAAAAAGCGCGGTTTCCCACCTTGGTGGGAAATGCCGGTCAGTTGGGCCGGCCGGCAAGCGATTTTTCCGGCATCGCGGCTTTCAGCCGCATGCCTACGGCCGCGTCGGTTAGGAAAAAACGAAGCTGTCTAGCATATTTGCCCAATGTGTCCGCGGCCAAGTCTTTTCCGAAGACTGCGAGCTTGACGAGCAGTCCTGACCTTTGTCCCGCGGGAACTACGGCCGCGTCGGACAAGAAAAAAAATGGAGGAAGCATGTCGATGTATGGTCTGTATAAAGCGGCGGCGGTATCGCCGCGGGTGACGGTGGCGGCGCCGGAGAAAAACGCGGAGACCGCCCTTGCGATGATTGAAAAAGCGGCGGCCGATGGGGTCGGGCTGATTGTGCTGCCGGAGCTGCACCTGTCGGGGTACACCTGCGCCGACCTGTTTTTCCAGGACGCGCTGGTGCGGGGCTGCGAGCGGGCGCTGGAAAGGATGCTGGAGGCGACCAAAGCGCTCCCGGCGGTCTGGCTAATCGGATTGCCGGTGCGGCTGGGGGAAGCCCTCTATAACTGCGCCGCCGTCTGCCAGAGCGGGAAGCTGCTGGGACTGGTGCCGAAGAGCTACCTCCCCAACTACCAGGAGTACTATGAAAAGCGCTGGTTTGCCTCCGGACGGGGGATGGAAGGGATGCCGGTGCGGTTTGCCGGCCAGGAGACCACCTTCGGCCGGCAGCTGTTCCGGTTTGGCGAGATGGTGCTGGGGGTCGAGCTCTGCGAGGACGTCTGGGTGCCGGTTTCTCCCGGAAGTTTGCTCTGCCTCTGCGGCGCCAACGTCATTGCGAACCTCTCCGCCTCCAACGAGCTGGTCAGCAAACATGACTACCGCCGGGACCTGGTGCTCCGGCAGTCAGCGGGCTGCATCTGCGGGTATATCTATGCTTCCGCAGGCCCCGGCGAATCGACCACCGACATGTTCTTCTCGGGGTCCTGCATGGTGGCGGAAAACGGCTCGATGCTGGGGGAGAACCCCCGGTTTGAACAGGCGGGCGGGATGGCCACCGGCTGCATTGACCTGGAAAAGCTGATGGCCGAGCGCCGCAAGAACACCTCCTTCCACGATAACGCTTTGGAACTGCACCTGACCCGCCCGGTGGAGACGGTGGGCACCGAACCCACCCTCACCGAGGACCAGATCGACCGCCGTTGGGACCCCACCCCCTTTGTCCCCCAGGACCCGGAGACGATGGAGCGGCGCTGCCGGGAGATCCTCGCGATCCAGGCGGGCGGGCTTGCCAAGCGGCTGAAACACACCGGCGCCAAACGGGCTGTGGTCGGCATTTCCGGCGGTTTGGACTCGACGCTGGCGCTGATTGTGGCGGTGGAGGCGATGAAGCTCATCGGCAAAAAGCCGTCGGACGTCCTCGCCGTGACGATGCCGGG
>CALXHB010000157.1 GCA_944387995.1 uncultured Clostridia bacterium
GAAATAATACGGGAATAAAATGGCAAAGAAAAAGACCTCTGTGGGTAACAGGGGTCTTTTTTGGTTTATAATGAATGGAATGGTCGCTGCGCGACGAGTGACCTTTGGAGAAAGCAACCGTGAAAGGTGGGCTTTCATTAAAGGTCAGCGCCTGGGAAGGGGCTCTGCCCCTTCCATGCCCGCAAGCCCTTTAAAAAGGGCTTGAGCCTAAACTCCTGATGGCTCACCCGTAAGCGAGTGACTTTAGAGTCAGCGCCGTTTCAGACGGAAGAAACCGGCTCATTCCCCCACCAGCGGCAGGTAGAGAATGTACATATCCGAATAGACCCCGTTTTTCAGCCGGAATCCCCCAGGGATGGTCCCCACCTTCCGGAAACCGACACTTTTATAAATCGTCAGGGCGGGGAGGTTGCTGGCGACCACAGCGTTAAACTGCATCCCTCGAAAGCCCAGTTCTTTTGCCGCTTTCACCGAGTCGGCCACCAGCGGTTTGCCGAGGCTCTTCCCCCGGAACCGCTTGTCCATCAGGTAAGAGGCGTTGGCCACATGGCTGCACCGGCCAATGTTGTTGGGGTGCAGGATGTAATACCCGGCGGGCTCACCGTCCAGGCAGAGCAGGTTCACCGCGTCCTGCTGGGACAAAAAGGCGGCAAAATCCGGTTCGCTGTACAGTTCCTCCCCCGGGAAGGCGACCCCGTCTTCCAAAACGTCGTTCCAGACACGGGTCAGCCAGGGAATATCGGCGGGCCCATAGGGCCGAAAGGTAATTTCCATACGTTCTCCTCCTCATAAGACAAACGCCGCCCTGAAAAGAGCGGCGGAATACACTCAATCGGTGATGACAATCGACTCGATGACCGGCTGTTCATCGTAGGGAATGGTGCCGTTTTGGTCGGTGGGGTTTGCCTGCTCGCAGATCTCGTCCACGATCTCCATGCCGGAGGTCACATGGCCAAAGGCGGCGTACTGGCCGTCCAAATAGGTGGAGTCCGCCTGGACAATGAAGAACTGGGAAGAGGCGCTGTCCATATCCGAGCTGCGGGCCATTGAAATAACCCCACGGCGGTGGGAAATGTCGTTTTCCACCCCGTTGGCGGAGAACTCACCCTTGATGGTCTTTTCGCTGCCGCCGGTGCCGTCGTGGTGGGGGTCGCCGCCCTGAATCATAAAGCCGTCGATGATCCGGTGGAAGGTCAGCCCGTCATAGAACCCTTCGTTGGCCAGATCCATAAAGTTCTGGACCGAAATCGGGGCGGTGTCGCCGTCCAGCTCCACCGTAATGACCCCCATATCCTTAACGGTGATTTCAGCATGGTGGATGCCGACGCCCTCGGATTTGTTGCAGCCGACACAGCAGAAAATTGCCAGCAGGGCGCAGAGGGAAAGCGCCAGAATCTTTCTTAGTTTCATAAAATCGTTCCTTTCTGTTTTCCGATACGGATAGAAGTAGTATAGCATACCTGGATGCAAGATGCAAGACGGGGTTTGTGACGGGGGTGTGAATCTCTTGCGCCGATGGGGCGGAAATGGTATACTGAAAACAGAAATGTAGGTTTTCACCTTTTAAGGAGGAAAAAGGCTATGCAGCCAAACGGATTCCACCGCATCAATGCCCTGATCGCCCTTAGCAGCCGCCAGGAGGAAGGAAGCTGGTACGCGGTCCCCTTTCACAGCCGTCTCCCCCTTCCACTGGGCGGGCTGGGGGTCATGCTGGACGAAGCCGCCTCCCGGGTTGCCATCGGTTCCGGGAGACTGGGCCTGAAAGAGACAATGCGGGACCTGCTGGGGTTGGAAGGCAAGATGGCGGAAGTGAAAGTTGAGGCCCTTTTTCCCCTAATCCGGAAGCCGGAGGAACCGGTCCCGATGGGGAGCGACTGGAAAAAAGAGCTGGAAACCGGCAAACGTTCCCTATCAGCTTGGACTGCCTCCGCACTGCTGGCCGCGGCGGTCCAGGAACGGGAAGGGGTCAACCCTTCCACCTTTTTAAAGGAACAGGGACTGATCGAAGGAGAGGTTCGTCCGGCTTTCCACCGGGATGGGACTGAATTTTCCGCCGGAACCGCCCTGACCCCAGTGGCGGCGGCAAGGCTGGCCAACTTCCTCCCCTATTTCCCCGGGTGGGAAAGCTGGGGAGAGATCTTTCCCGAACCGCCGGAGGCCCGATGGGGCATGTGGTATTTTCCCCGGCGGCGGCAGCTGGTGGCCGGGTACTTTTCCGACCCCAGGGTACTGCTGAACGCCATTCCACCAAACCCGCCGGAAGTCTTCTCCGGCCGCACCGGGTGCCCCGCTCCGGGAACCTTCTACCCGGTGGGACGGCCGCTGCTGCGGGAACTGGCTGGGCGGGTTCCGCTGGACGGCTATCCGGAAGCCGACAGCGCCATCGCCTCGATGACCCTGCGGACCAGCCCCCCTTCCATTATCCTGGACAGCGAGGACGGGGAGATGGTCCTGCGGTTTGAGCCGGGTCAGTATCTCCTCTCCCGGACGCCGGACGGAATTTACACCCTCCGGGGCGGTTGGACCGGCGGGCGGAAGGACGCCCAGTTTTCCGGCCGGATTCAAAACCTGGAGATGCCCTTCGGTGCCCGGTGGACAATCCTCCGAGAGGGGGACGGCTGGACACTGACGGCCCAGCCAGAAGACGGCGGACCGGTAACGCAGGTCCGATTCTCCGCCCATCCATTCTTTTAAGGAGGAAGCGCAATGACTTTATCGGGTTCGGCCTTGGGGGTTACCACCTCCTTTGGCGCCTTTGGGATTTTCGCCTCAGGAGGAAAGGTCACCTCCCTCACCTTTTCCCCCCCAGAGGAAGAACGCCTGCTGCCGGAGGATGAAACGGTTCTAAGAGAGGCGGTACGGCAGCTTAACGAATACCTGTCCGGGGAACGGAAGGCCTTTTCCATTCCCCTTTCTTTCCCCCAAGAGGGATTTTCCGGCCGGGTGCTCCAGCTGCTCAGGGAGATTCCCTACGGAAGCTGCCGCAGTTACGGTGAACTGGCGGTCGCGGCCGGCTCTCCAAAAGCCGCCCGGGCGGTGGGGGCAGCCTGTCACCATAACCCCATCCCGATTTTCATCCCCTGTCACCGGGTGGTAGGAAAAAATGGCCGGCTGACCGGATACGCCGGAGGGCTTCCGTTGAAAGAAAGATTGCTTCGACTGGAAGGAGTGATAAAATGAATCTTGCGTCCATCCGAGAACGATTGCAGGAGTTGGCCGAACCAGACTACGCCGCCTTCTCCCGCAAACTGCTCCCCGGCACCGAAGGGGTGATCGGAGTGCGGCTGCCGAAGCTGCGAGCTCTGGCGAAGGAATCTGCTCCCAAGGGGGAACCGTTATTGGAAGAATTCTTTGGGGCAGTCCCCGAGAGCTTTGAGGAAACGATGCTGCTGGGGATGCTGATTGGTGCGGTGAAACTTCCGGAAGAAAAACGGCTAAAGTGGGTGAAGCGGTTTATCCCCCGAATTGACAACTGGTCGGTCTGCGACAGCTTCTGCGTCAGTCTGAAGGCCGTCGGGAAAAACCGTTCCTTCTACCGGGGGCTGATCGAGGAACTGCTCCAACGGCAAGAAGAGTATGCAGTCCGCTGCGGGCTGGTGATGATACTGAACTGGTATCTGGTGCCAGAGGAGATCGACTGGGTGCTGGAAAAACTGGGAGCGTTTTCCCACTCCAGCTACTACGCCCAGATGGGGGCCGCCTGGTGCGGCAGCATCGCCTACCTTAAGTTTCCGGAAAAGACCGGGGCCTTTCTGGAGAAAGACACGCTGGACCCCTTTACCCACAACAAGATGATTCAGAAGATCTGCGAGTCCCGGCGGGTAGACAGTGAAACCCGGGAGGGGCTTAGAAAGCTCAAACGGTGAGGAGGATGGAAGATGAACAAAATCCAAAGGGACGGGGCGGTCCTCTGTCTGCCGGATCAGGTGGAAGGGAAACTGTTCACCGTCTGCTGTATCGCCGACGAAGGTTTCGGGGAGGAGCTGGGGGCCATCTGGGATAACCTCCCGCCGGTGGCGGCCCTGCTGATTCCCCCTGGCCGCTGGGAGGACCTATCCCCCTTTCCGGCGCCGGCCCTGCGGGAAGGAGACCCCGATTTCACACCCGGGGCGGAAAAGGTCCTGAACCGGGCGGCGGAAACCTTTGAAAAGCTGCAAAGGGATTTTCCTTTACAGTCCTCCCCTGCCCTAGCCGGTTACTCCCTCGCAGGACTCACCGCCCTTTACGGGCTGCACGCCGGCTGGGGGAAGGTCTTTTCCGCCTTCGGGTCGATGTCCGGTTCCCTCTGGATGGAGGGGTGGAACGAGTTTGCTCTGAGCCATCCAGTGCCCCCGGAGGCAAGGGTCTACCTCTCCCTCGGTGGGAAGGAAGAAAAGGCCGGAAACCCTCGGATGCGCCGGGTGGGAGAAGCTACTCGGGCGGAGGTAAATCGGCTGAAAATGCAGCTTCCAGCTAAAAACTTGCATTTTACTCTCCACCCCGGCGGCCATTTTAAGGACATTCCCGGCCGATGGGAAGCGGCCATCCGATGGCTGGCGGAAAAAGAAAAGCCCGTTCGCTCTTGACAGAATCTTCCGATAGGCGTATACTAATTTCATAAAAATCACCGGCATATCTGGGGCTTTACCCGGGATATGCCTAAAAGATTTCCCAACGGAAATCGACGTAGAAAGGAAGATTGACGATGATCTCAGCAGAAAAGTGTATCGAACATCTTGCAGGAATGGTCCGCATTCCCACCGTTTCCAATGCAGAGCTTGCCAAGATGGATTTCACAAAGTTTGACCAGCTGCACGCCTATTTAAAAGAAAGCTATCCGCTGATTCATGAAAAGCTGAAGCTGGAGATCGTCGGCAAGGCTGGACTCCTTTACAGCTGGAAGGGCAACGGCGGCTCGGATAAAGGGCCGCTGGTGCTGATGGCCCACCAGGACGTCGTTCCGGAAGGGGACCCCGGCCTCTGGAAATACCCCGCCTATTCCGGCATTGTGGCGGAAGGCAAACTCTGGGGCCGCGGCACCACCGACTGCAAGTGCAACCTGATGTCGGTGATGGAAGCGGTGGAACACCTGCTGGAAACCGGCTACACCCCCGATTATGACATCTACCTGGCCTTTGGCTACAACGAAGAGGTCATGGGCGGCGAGGAACCTTCCGCCAAGGCAATCATGGAAGTCCTGCGGGACCGGGGCATTCGGCCGGGCTGCGTCATTGACGAATGCGGCGGCGTCAGCAAGGGTAACCGTTTCGGGTACGAGGGACTGATCGCCAGCATCGTCATCTCGGAAAAAGGCTACGCCGACTTTGAGCTGTACGTTGAACACAAGGGCGGCCACTCCTCCGTTCCCCCGAAAGACAGCGCCATGAAGCTGCTGGCCCAGGCGGTCATCGCGGTGGAAGAAAACCAGTTCCCCTACCGGATCACTGAGTGCGTCAAACAAAACCTGGAAGCTTCTGCGCCGCTGATGGACGGAGAACTGAGCGAGCTTTGCAAGGACGTCGAAGGAAACTGGGACAAACTTCTGCCCTACATTGAAAAAGACCCCTACCTCTCCGCCCTCTTCCACACCACCACCGCTGTGACCATGGCGTCCGGTTCGGAACAGGCCAATATTCTCCCCCAGCGCTGCTCGGTCACCGTCAACTGCCGCGCCATCGAAGGGGACACCCTGGAAGTTTTGCAGAAACACTTTGAAGACGTGGTCCCGGAAGGGGTCAAGGTCCGCCTGTTAAAGGGCGGCAACCCGCCCACCGCTTCCAAACTGCACACCAAAGGGTATGAGCTGATCCAGAAGATCTGCGAAGAAAACTATCCCGGCGTTGTCACCGTCCCCGGCTATATGCTGGGCGGCACCGACTCCCGCTATTACAGCGACATCTGTGACAGCGTCTACCGCTTCTCCAGCTTCTATCATGACGGCAACTGGGGCCCTGCCCACGCGGCCAACGAATGCATCCCGGTGGACAACATCACCTGTGGGCCGGAATTCTTCGTTAAATTTATCACCCGCTATTAATCAAAGAGGCGTTTTTTCCCGCTTCCCCCGGACTTTCCGGGGGACGGGAAAAAAATTCAAAAAAATCGAAAAAAGGACTTGACAAATTAACCCAGAGCTGGTATAATTAAACACGTTGTGAGGCTGATGACTGCGGGCAACGACAATGCAGATGTGGCGGAATTGGCAGACGCGCTACTTTGAGGTGGTAGTGAGTTTTCTCGTGTGGGTTCAAGTCCCGTCATCTGCACCATATGCGGATATGGCGGAATTGGCAGACGCGCTAGATTCAG
>CALXHB010000158.1 GCA_944387995.1 uncultured Clostridia bacterium
CTCCCAAAAGGGAATGGAGGTGTGGTCGGTGGCGATGGCAATGGTCACCGGCAGCGGAAATCCCCGTTTTTTCAGGGCTGTCATGGATTCGGCGGGGTAGAGATGGGGCATCAGCACCGCGTCGAAGGTTTCCTTTTTCATCAGATCTCCCAGCGCCCGGGCCAGTTTGCCTGCGTTCAGAAAATAAACCGGAGACTGAATGCCCGCAGGATGGAGGGCGCTGGATACCCCCCGGCCCAGCCCGTAGACCGCCCGGAACAGCCCAGGACGGCGGGTGACCGTGTTCATATAAAGGCTGCAAATCAGCTGGTCCACCTGTTTGCCCGCCATCCCCAGATATTCGTTTAAAAAGACTGTTTCGTGTCCCCGGGCCTGAAGCGCTTCCGCGGCGCCGCGCCCGGCGTCGTTATGTCCGCCGCCGGTTCCGCAAGAGAGAATAAGAATTTTCATAGAATGATTTCCTTTCTATACAGTACAGGCGATGAAAACCAATAACATTCTATTTTATATTGAGTTTACCCCTCTTTCATCAAAAAGTCAAGAGCGGCGGCAGATTTGGTAAAACTCTTGACATCCGGCCGGGGGAACGGTACAATCTTTATAGGAAAAAAGCGGATAAATCCGCATTCTGGAAGCCGGAAAGGAGATCGTTATGAAACGGAAAGATTATATCAGCTGGGACGAATATTTTATGGGGGTCGCGCTGCTGGCCGCACGCCGCAGCAAAGACCCCAACACCCAGGTGGGGGCCTGCATCGTCAGTCCTGACAATATCATCCTCTCGACCGGTTATAACGGTTTCCCCATCGGCTGTTCGGATGACGAATACCCCTGGGCTCGGGAGGGAGAGGAAAATAAGTACCCCTATGTAGGCCATGCGGAGCTGAACGCCATCTTAAACAGCAGCGGCAAAACCCTCCACGGCGCCCGGATTTATGTGGCCCTTTTCCCCTGCAACGAATGTGCCAAGGCGATTATTCAGTCGGGTATTCGGGAGGTCATCTACCTGTCGGATAAGTACGCCGGGACCCCCTCGATGGTCGCTTCCAGACGGATGTTCCAGTCTGCGGGGGTAAAGGTCCGCCAACTGGAGACCAACCTCAAAGAACTCACCCTCTCGTTTGTTCCGTAACAACCGTTTGTGCCGCCCTGTCTGCCAAAAACGCAGACGGGGCGTTTTTTTCTGCTGCTGAGCGGGGAATAAGCTCGGGAATTTGGAAGATTTCTATTAAATACCTTGCAGTTATCTCGTATATCGTTTATAATAAAATTAGAGGATGAGGAATATATTTTGGTAAAAATGAATTTTCCGTTCGGCTTGTCCGGAAAAAGGGCATAAACGCCGGCCCACGGCGGCAGGAAAGGGTGAACCAGCCATGAAGAAAAGATTGTTCCTTATGTTATCCGCCTTTTTGCTCACAGTCACCAGCTGCAGCCAGCCGGTGGTCTTTGGCGTCGGGCTGGTCAACGCCGCCCAGACCGAGAAGCAGACCGCCGGTGACGAGGCATTCCCTCCGATGGGATGGGAAGAGACCGAATCCGGCCTCCGGCTGCGGGACGGGTCCGGCGGGTATGCTGTGGACTTCACCTATATGGGCGGCAGCGGATATTGGTTTGACGAGAACGGCTACCTCCAGACTGGCTGGATTGACTCCCCCGCGGGTTGGCTGTATGCCGATGAGAACGGGGTTTTGCAGACCGGCCTTGTCCAGGTGGATGGCGAGTATTATTACCTGGGAGAAGATTATATCCTCGACACCGGATGGATTTCCTTCCCCGAGGGTTACCGCTATGCTGGAGAAGACGGGGCGCTGGTGCAAAACCAGTTGGTCGACGGCCATTGGATTGGGGCGGACAGGTATGCCGTCCCGGATACCTTTTCCCTGACCGACGATCAGTACAGAGAGATGGCGGAGCTTCTGTCCCGGCTTCCAGGGGCGTCGGTGGTGGTGGAGGACCTGGTCAGCGGGAGCCGGTGGGAATGGAACGCCACCGGGGCCTATTACTTCATCGCCAGTGTCTATAAGCTCCCTTATGCCCTCTGGCTGCTCCAGCAGGCCGATTGGGGGGAGATTGATCTAAACGAGGAGATCGTCTACACCGCCGATCTACATGTCGGCGCCGCCGGAATTATTCAGGACACCCCCTACGGCACCGCCTACTCGGTCCGGGATCTAATCGAGTACATGATCATCTATTCCGACAACACCGCCCTCTCAATGCTCAAAAGCCGGTTCCCGGTTTCGGCGTTTAAGGAGTGGATCAATTCGGATGAAATCGGCCTTCAGCGGGATTTAAACGACTCCACCGATTCGGTCACCACCGCCGCAGACTGCTGCACCTTCGCCCGGCTTGCGTTCCAGTATATGGAATCGGGAAGCGAAAACGCCGGCTTTTTCCGGGAAATTTACACCTCCACCGACGACCAGCTCTTCTCCTCCAACCTTCAGGTGGGCCAGAAGTACGGCTGGTGGGATAACGAGCTCCATTCGGCGGCGGTGGTTTACGCCGGACGGCCTTTTGCGGTGGCGGTCCTCACCGGCTGGGGGGAGCGGACGGCGGAGGATGACGCCGGGTTCCAGGAGATCTTTGACCTGCTCCTCAGCTTTTTCCCGGCGCCCTGAACCCCCTTAAGAGATGGTGACATACTGTTTGCTCACATAGCCGATCTTTCCGCCGTACTGGATCACATACCAGTCGTTCCACTGACTGAAGACAATCACCGAGCTGCCGTTGGGGATTTTGAGGATGACCCGGGCGTTTAAGTCCGGTTTATCCCGCAGATTTAACCGCCCGCCGCTGGTTCGGACGACCCCTGCCTGGACCGGCTGGGGGGTGATGAAGGGGATGCCGAAATAACGGGTCAGCGACTCAACGATGTTGGCGGCAATCGCGTCCAGGTTTTCGGTGATCCAGTTGGCGTCTTCCTCGTTGTCGTGGTAGGCAAGCTCGATGAAGACCGACGGAGCCTTGGTTTGGCGAAGTTCCCCCAGGCGGGTGGTGCCGATGGTCCGGACGGTACCGGGGTAGATGGCCCGCAGCCCCTCGGCAATGTCCTCGGCGGCCCGCTTGCCTTTGGCGCTGCCGGGGTAATAGTAAACCTCGCTTCCCCGCACCTTTCCATACTGGCCCTCGGGGGCTGCGTTGGAGTGGAGGGCGAGGTGGAGGTCATAGTTTCCGGCGTTGCTGGCCTTGATCGAGCTGACCGCCGTCATGTCGGGGGTGTTGCGGGAAAAACCGATGCCGCTGGCCCGGAGATAGGGCTCCATCCGGTCGGCCAGCTGGTTCATGTAGTATTCCTCGCTGCCGCCGGTCACATAGAGATTGGCCTGCTGGGTCGATGGGCTCAGATAGATGGTGGGCATGTTGACCGCCTCCTTTTACCTGCAGAATATGCAGCGGCGCAGGGGAGGGTGACCGGATGGGCGGCGGTCTTTTCCGGATGGAAAAGGGGATAAGAAAGAAATTTTGGCTTTTCGAAATTTTTTTGCAAAAAAGTGTTGACAAAGGCTTTTTAATCTGCTATAATAGCAACTGTTCCGCTAAGGCAACAGCCGCGGCGGGGAAAAACAAGATGCAGATGTGGCGGAATTGGCAGACGCGCTACTTTGAGGTGGTAGTGAGTTTTCTCGTGTGGGTTCAAGTCCCGTCATCTGCACCATATGCGGATATGGCGGAATTGGCAGACGCGCTAGATTCAG
>CALXHB010000159.1 GCA_944387995.1 uncultured Clostridia bacterium
CTCCGGTCGTGGATAAGATCTTCTCCAACGACATCAACTGCCGCCGGATTATCCTCTCCTGCAACCGGCTGGAAGCCGCCAGTATCTCCCCCGACCGGTATCCGCCCCAGACGGTGGATCTCACCGATTCCCTCTCCCGCCTGGTCCACGAGATCCGCACCGATCTGCCGGGGCTGAAAGCTCCCGTCCGGGCGCAGCTGCCCGAACATCCGGTGGTTATCAAGGCCAACTGGCCGCTGCTGCGGCGGGTCATTCTGGAGGCGGTCCGCTGTTCCGAAGGGGCGGCCGAAGAACAGGAAGGCTCGATGGTCTTCGGCATCAGCCTTTCGGTGGAGGGAGATAACGCCCTCATCACCCTCAGCGACAACTATTCCGGCCTTCCTGACCCCGAAAATCCCCGCCGGGGCCCCGACGCTCCCTACACCAGCTGGGTATATATCCGCCGGCTGGTAGAGATGATGGACGGAAACCTCAAAGCGGCCGAAACCCCTTACGGCGACCGGGCGCTGGAAATCCGGTTTCCCTTAGACCTCGAGGGGCTCCCCCGCTCGGGCAAGGTCCTCACCTTCCAATCGGGCAGCGGCTACCGGGTCAACGACCTGATGGTCCTCTCCGACCCGCTGATCTACCTGGAAAAGTTTTCCCGCTGACTTACCGCTTCGGCGCCGGTCCGAGGCTCTCCCGCAGATACACCGGCGTATCCAAATATACCTGCTCATTGCCGCCCCCATGGGCGGCAATTTGTTTTAATGCCAGTTGCAGGCACCGTTCCGCCATCGACTCCATCGGCAGATAGATGTTGGAAAGGGCCGGAATCGCGTAGGCCGCGTAAGCCGGTTCCCCGTTGCCGATGCTGAGCACCGACATCTGCTCCGGCACCTTCAGCCCCCGATCGTAGAGGGTCCGCAGCGCCCCCAGGGCAATGGCGTCGGAGGAGCAGTAAAGTGCGGTACAGGGCACCGCCCCGTCCAGAATCCGCCGGCAGGCGGCAGCCCCTCCGGCCAGGGAAGACTCGGTCTCGATCAGCCGGCTCTCATAAATCGGGTATCCGGCCTCAGCGTAGGCGGCCTTTAACCCCTCGTCCCGCTCCCGCATATAGGGGAACTTATGGGGGGAGGAAAGGACGCAGATATTCCGATGGCCGAAGGAGAGAAGCTTTTCCGCCGCCAACCGGCCCATCTTCCGCTCGTCCACCGTCACAAAGGAATAGTGGACGCTCTCCCGATTATAGAGCACCATCGGGAAGGAAAACTTCTGCTCCTCCAAAAAGGCGATGTCTTCCTCCGAAGCGTTGGCGATGATCGCCCCGTGAAACCGCCGCCCCTCCCGCAAAGATGGCTGACGGCAAAGTCCGCCGGAGGGGTAGGTCACGACCATCAGCTCAATATCCGGCCGGGCCGCCAGCTCCCGCTGCATCCCCTGCAAAAACCGGTTGAGCAGCGTCGTCCGGAAGTCGTTTGCCCAGTATAGGGCGATGGTGAGCGTCCCCATGTCCGGTGCCCGCAGCTTTCGGGCAGCGATGTTGGGCTGATAATGGAGCTTTTCCACCGCATCCCATACCTTTTGGCAGGTGGCGTCGGTGATCTTCCGTTCCGCCGCCTGGCCGTTGATTACGATAGAAACGGTGCTCAGCGATACCCCCGCCAGCGCCGCAACTTCCCGGATTGTTGCCATCGATAAACCCCCTGTTATAAAGAAAACCCCTTTTCACAGGCTTTTTTTCGCCTGGAACCGGGTTTTCCTTTTTTTCTGATCTGTACAGTATAAATTGTACTAAACTCACAAAAAAAAGTCAAGAAAATCTTTCAATTGGTCCTTGACAACGTTTAACTAAAACGTTATACTTAAGGTACAACGTTTCTCCTCCCCATTAGTTGGGAAAGGGGACAAAATTTTGATGCAGGCGGTGCATTTCCTGTGCCATTTCCCGGCCCGAAAGGCCCGCCCATTGCAGAAAGGACGGATTGACACCATGGATAAGGTGATCATTGGCGGCGGCCAGGGCTTCTGGGGTGACTCCAACGACGCGGCCATCCATATGGTCCACACCGCGCCCCTCGACTACATGGCCTGCGACTACCTCGCAGAGCTGACCATGTCGATTCTGGCACGGCAGAAGATCAAAAACCCTGCGGCCGGTTACGCCCGAGACTTTTTAGGGCTGTACAAAGCCTGCGGCGAGGAGGCCTTCCGCAAAAACATCGGCATCCTCACCAACGCCGGCGGTATGAACATTGAAGGTTGTGTCGAAGGGGTCAAACAGATTGCCGAGGAAAAGGGCCTCCATGGCCTGAAGATCGGCTATGTAACCGGCGACGATCTGACCGCCGATATCCCGCGGCTGCTGGCCGAGGGGGTCGACTTTAAGAACATCGACGATGTGGGCGACTTTAACGAAGTTAAGGACAAAATCTTCAACGCCAACGTCTACTTCGGCCACGAACCGACCTTAGCCTGCCTCCAGCAGGGCGCCAACGTCGTCATCACCGGCCGTTCCACCGATTCGGCCCTCTTCCTCGCTCCGACGATGTACAAGATGGGCTGGGCGCCGGACGATTGGGACAACCTCGCCCGGGGCATCATGGCCGGCCATCTGCTGGAATGCGGCGGCCAGGGCGCAGGCGGCAACTATATGTACGACTGGCGCAGCGTCCCCCGGATGGACGAACTGGGCTTCCCGATTGCTGAATTGACCCCCGACACCTTCGACATTACCAAGGCCCCCGACTGCGGCGGTATCATCTGCGAGCAGTCCTGCAAGGAACAGTTCCTCTATGAAGTTCACGATCCGGCCAACTACGTGACCCCGGACGTCGTCGTGGATATCAGCAATGCCACCCTCACCCAGGTGGGCGACAACCGTGTCCGGGTGGGCAACGTCAAAGGCAAACCCCGTCCCGACACCCTCAAACTCTCGATCGGCTACCACGCCGGCTACAAGGTCGCAGGGATGCTCTCCTTCGCCTGGCCGGACGCCTACGAAAAGGCCCACTACGCCGCTGAGATCATCATGAAGAAGATGAAACGGAAAGGCCTCCAGTACGAGGATATCCGGATCGACTACATCGGTTTAAACTCCCTCCACCTGGACGTTGCCGAAATCGACCCCAAAGAGGTCAAGGACCTCAATGAAGTGGTCCTGCGGATCGCCATCCGGACCAAGACCAAAGAAGAGTGCGCCAAGATCGTCCCCGAATTTGCGCCCCTCCAGCTCAATGGCCCTCCCGGTGCCTCCTTCTTCGGCGGCCGCGCAAAAATCCAGGAGGTCATCGGTCTCTGGCCGACGCTGATTCCCAGAGACGCGCTGCACCTGGAGTCCCACATTCTCGAAATCAAGTAAGGAGGGCGCAAGATGGCTAAAATCTACTTAAACCAGATCGCCCACGGCCGCTCCGGCGACAAGGGCGACACCAGCAACGTCTGTGTATACGCACGGGACCCCAAAGACTATGAAATCATCAAGGAGCAGGTCACCCCGGAAAAGGTCAAGGCCTACTTCGGCGATATGGTCAAGGGGGAGGTCACCCGGTATGAAGTCCCCTCTTTAAACGGCTTTAACTTTGTGATGAAGCACGCTTTGGGCGGCGGCGCCACCTTCTCCCTCCGGCTGGACTCGCTGGGCAAGTCGATGGGCAGCGCCTTCATGCGAATGAAGATTGATTACCCCGACGATCAGCTGGACAGCTTAAAAAAATAAGTTTTCTCTCCGCTCTCCTGCTTCCGTCCTGCCGGGCGGGCAGGGGAGCCTCCAATAGCAGGTCAAAATATAAGTAAATATTAAGAAATATAGATTCAAAAGTATTTTG
>CALXHB010000160.1 GCA_944387995.1 uncultured Clostridia bacterium
CAGATTCCCAAAATGATTGTCACACAGTCCTTCCCCGTAGTTTTCCATCTCCTCCTGCTTCTCCTTTTCCAACCGGTCCAGTTCCTCATCCACATCGGTCACCCAGGGGTGGTTTTCCAGGATCGTCCGGCGGGAGATGAGCCCATCGGAGTTCCGGGCGTTTTGGATGACGTCCGACTCATTCACCGGCATATCCATGTTGAAGAGGAGCGAAAACTCCGCCCCCGAAAAATCCCCCGCCCCGCTGGCGGCAAGGTAACAGTCGAGAAAGGGCTTTAACCGCTGCATCGCTCCCTGCAGCTCCTCCCCCAGCGCTTCACAGTCGGTCTGCAGGTCCATGTACCGAAACTGGATGGCCGTGCCGGAGGCGTTGCCGAGGTCGGGGTCCTTGGTGTCCACCGACGCGGCGTAGTCGTAAAGGTCCCGGCGGGTGTTGTCGAGGAAGGAGAGGACCGCGTCGATGTTGAGGTCGGCCTGGAGCTTGTCCACACCGCCGTCCCCGTCCACCTTGATGGCCATCGACCTCTGCAGGTCGGAGACAAACTCCGCAAGATCGGTCCCGCCGTAATTTTTGAGGATAAAGATAAACTTTGCCACATCCCGCAGGGTGTCGGCGGTGACACTGTTCTGCCAGTTGATCTCGTCGATCATCTCCCGCAGGAAGTAACACAGCGGCAGCTCCTCTTCGTTATACTTGAGCCAGATAAGGGGCGGCGACTGCCAGTTATAGGCTTTCCCCCGCCAGTTGAAATGGGACTGCGGCCGGTCGCCGTACTCCGGGTCCGGGGAGAAGGAAACCGATGCCCGCGGGCCTCCGTCGGCGATAAAATACCGCACCCCATCGGATGTCCAAAGCTCGGCGTGGGTCACCTCGGTCTTTTTGTGTCCCAGGTAGACCGTCTGGGGATAAAAGCGGATGAACCCCTGCAGCTGTTCGTGCTCGGCATCCTCCCAGAGGGGGATAATTTCCACCGCCGGCACCCGCATAAAGGCAAGGCCCCCGCCGTCGTCCACATAGGGCTGCAGAAAACCGATGCCGGACTTGATCCCATCGGTGACCAGCCCCCGCAGCTTCCGCCGGAAGGTCCGGTCAAAGAGGGTGTTCAGCGCCTTTCCATAGGCCGGGTCCTCGGTCACCACTGAAAAGGGCTTGGAGAGCAGGTAGGCCGCCTTCTGGGTAATCAGCCGCCGGAGAATCGGGTGTTCCATCCTCACGTTGGAACGCCTGGGCATGTCGTTTGCCTTTCGCTGGATGTCGGAACGGTTTAAGTAATAGCTCTCCGCCTCCTGCATCCGCCGAAACGCCGGGCTTCGCTTAAACTCCCGCACCTCTTCGGTCACGATCTCGCAGAGGCTCAAAGGAGCGTTTTTCTCAATTCCCGCTTTGATCTCGTCCATCAGGGTCCATTGCATCTCGATCACCTCATTTCATAATCCGAACGCCGTCCCGCATCGGAAACGCCTTCTGGACAAAATACCGCATCTCGTCCATCGAATGGTCGTTGACCTTCAAAGGCCGGTCAACCGGCGCCTTTTCATCCCAGCGATAAAGGGAAAACTCCCGCAGACAGTCGCTGCACCCTTCACAGATGAAAATATCCCCGCCGGAAAGCCTGGCCGCTACATTGCGGATGCCGTCCAGCACCGCGTTATCGGCCGGTTCCACATGAAAACGCCCGTGCTTTTTGATACACTGGATAAAACTGGCGGCGGAGGGGTCGACGATGACCGAACGGATCTTCAAGCCCCCGGCCAGCTTCTCCAGCTGGGCATAGTATTCTTCATCGGTCAGCTGCCGGCGCTCTTTGCGGCTGTCGAAGTAATACTCCCGCATCCGGTACCATTTACCCGCCGCTCTCCCCCACAGCCCCATGCTGGTGGGATTGATCGTCCCATAGTCGACCGAGATATAATACTGGTCATAGGGCCGGGCAATAGCCGGAACCAGGTGAAATTCAGGGTTAAACATCGTGTAGATAAGCCCTTCGGCCACCGTCCACAGCCCCCGGATATACCGGTCGTAAAAAACGCCGCTGTACATCCCCTCGTACCGTTTCCGGATGGCCGGGGACAGGCTAAAATTGTCCGCCATCGTAAAGTGCAGATGGAGGATGTTTTTCTCCCGAGCTTTCAGAATCCACTCCTGATAAAACCAGTGGTTCGGCCCTTCGGGGTTGCAGTTGAACCAGAATTTCGACCCTTCGACGCTGCACCGGGCCATCGCCTGTTCCACAAAACTGCGGGGCATCAGCGCCACTTCGTCAAAGAGGATGCCGCAGAGGGTCATCCCCTGAATCAGTGTATAGCTGCTCTCGTCCCGGCCGCCGAAGAGGTAGTAGGTGTTGATCCGCCGGCCGTCGGTGATGAGTAGTTTGTTTTCCTGCCGCTTTTCGGGTACCGAGAACATACCTTCCAGCCACTGGGAAAGGTGGGTGGTGACGTTTCTGCGCAGGCTCTCGATCGTCTTGCCGCAGATCGCGAAACTCCCGCCCGAAAACCGGGTCATACTCCACAGCACAAAGCCC
>CALXHB010000161.1 GCA_944387995.1 uncultured Clostridia bacterium
TCAACGAAGACGGCACTGCTAAGCAGAACGAATGGTGGCAGGATGGCAACACCTGGTACTACTTCAACTCCAACTGCGGTGCAGCTGTGGGTTGGGCTAAAGTCGACGGCAACTGGTACTACTTCAAAGGCAACAACGCCATGAAGACCGGTTGGGAAAAGGTTGACGGCTGCTGGTACTACATGGATGGTTCCGGCAAGATGGTTACCGGCTGGTGCCAGATTAATGGTACTTGGTACTACTTCTCCAAAGCGTCCAACGCTCTTGGTCAGATGCTCGCCAATACCACCACTCCCGACGGCTACAAAGTCGACGCGAATGGCGCTCTGGTTGACTAATCTATAACGGATTACGCAATCTGCTAACTGAAAGCACCCCCTCCCAGTTTTGGGAGGGGGTGCTTTTGCGTTGTATTCTGAATAAAATCAGTGAACTTCCTGCATGTCTTCCCACTGTTTTGTCCTATTACACAGACGAAAATAGTGACATTTTATTTCTCTCTTTCGTCTATTTAAAGGAAAATATAAATAGGAGCCGAAACCTATTGAATTTAAAAGACCGGTGTGGTATGATAAAATAATGATTATGATGTGGTTTTCTGCGCTTTTGTGCCAGCAACCACAAGCTTCATAATAGAAAGGAAGGCGCTCAATGGCGAAAAAACGCATTGCCATCCTCTTTGGCGGTACATCTCCTGAACACGACATTTCCTGTATGGCCGCTTGGTTCTTACTCCGAAATATGCCGGCTAAATATGAAACAGTTTGTATCGGCATCACCCGAAAGGGCCGTATGCTTTACTATCCCGGCGGACCGGAAGGCATCCGCAGCGGCGCGTGGGAATCTTACGCCGACTGTTGCAGCTGTATCTTCTCCACCGACGATTCAAAAGCCGGAATCTATAAACTGCTCAACGACGGCAGCGCCTCCTACCTGGCGCTCGACTGCGTCTTTCCCGTCCTCTACGGCAAGCGGGGAGAAGATGGAAAGTTCCAGGGCATCCTGGAAGCGTCCGGAATCCCATTTGTTGGGTCGGGAACCTGCACTTCCGCATTGTGTATGGACAAAGGTTTTGCCCATATGGTTCTGACGGCGGCGGGCATCAAAATGTCCCGCTATATCACCGTACGTCGGGATGAAAAGCTGGATATTCCCTCTCTCACGGCCCAGATTCATTACAGTTTCGGCTTTCCAGTCTATGTGAAACCGGCCTGCGCCAACACCGCCGGCGGCATCTTCCACGCTTCCTCCCCTGAGGAACTGGAACAGGCGGTCAAGATGGCTTTTGTCCACGACAGCAAAGTCCTGATTAAAGAAGCGATTCGGGGCCGTCAGATTAAGTGCGGCATCATCGGCAACGATCCTTCCAATATCCAGGTTTCTCCTCTGGGCGAAATCAAGATGGACAGTGGCTTCGTGCCGGAAACCCCTTACGAAAGCGCCCCCCAGCAGTTGGAAATTCCCGCTGCTTTGCCGGAAGAGACGGCTGACAAAATCCGCCGGATGGCGGTGCGGGCATTCGAAACGGTGGAGGCAGCTGGAGCTGCTTCGGTGGACTTTTTCATCACCGATGACGGCGGCATCTATCTGAATCAGTTTAACACGGTGCCCGGATATTCTCCGGTCAGTATCTTCCCGCTTCTCTGGCAGGCGGAAGGATTGGAAGCTCCGGAACTGATCGACCGTCTGATCACCCTGGCTTTTGAAAAAGCCGACGTCGAATATTGAAAGGAGCCGCCTATGGAAGGGCAGAAACGCAAACGCCCGGTCTCAATCCTGATTCGCGGCACCTATCATCCGGAAGAGGATGACGAGCCGATGGAGGCCGAACTAATCACCGATGGTTATATGTACAAGCTGGCCCACCACTGGTACATCACCTATGTGGAGACCGAGACAACCGGCTATGAAGGATGTATCACCACTTTAAAGGTTTCGGCTGACCCGGAAGACAAGGTGGTGACCTTGACCCGAAAGGGAGACGCATCCTCCCATCTGATTATGCAGCAGGGGGTCCGGACGCTGGGAAGCTACAACTTCTACGACAGCACCATGGAAATCGGCGTCTACACCGACGACATGGAGTATAACTTCGATGAAAACGGTGGAAAATTTCACCTGCACTATACACTGGATATGAATACCAACCTGCTCAGTGAAAACGAACTGACCATTATTGTGACGCCGGTATAATCCGGCCGGAAAGGAGATTCACCCGATGGTAAACCCCATCCTTGACGCAAAAAATGAATGCCGGACGCTGATTGCGTCGGCCCTCTCCGCCGCCATGGCGGACGGCAGCCTCCCCCAGGCAGAAACCCCCGATTATAATATCGAAATCCCCGGAGATACCTCCCACGGCGACCTTTCAACCAACGCCGCGATGGTTTCGGCCCGGGCGTTCCGCAAGGCGCCCCGGATGATCGCCGACGCGATTACCAGCCATATTGACCTGACCGGTTCCAGCTTTGACCGGGTGGAAGTGGCCGGACCTGGATTCATCAACTTTTTCCTCGGCCGGAAATGGTTCTCGGAAGATGTTCTGGCCGTTCTGCGGGAAGGGGAAAACTACGGCCGCACCGGTTTCGGTGAAGGCAAACGGGTGCTGGTGGAGTTTGTTTCCGCCAATCCCACCGGCCCGATGCATATCGGCAACGCCCGGGGCGGCGCCATCGGCGATACACTGGCGTCGGTCCTCGACTGGGCAGGGTATGACGTCAACCGCGAGTTTTATGTAAACGATGCCGGCAACCAGATTCAGAAGTTTGGCCTCTCCCTGTCACTGCGGTATTTACAGATTTGCAGGGGGGAAGAGGGGACGCCTGAAGACCAGTCTATGCCGGAAGACAGCTACCATGGCCAGGACATCATCGACCATGCGAAAAACTTCTACGCCCTCCACGGCAACGCTTATGAAAACGTGTCGGAAGAGGAGCGGCGGAAAGTTCTGGTCGACTATGCTCTGCCGCTGAATATCGCCGGTCTGGAACGGGACCTGCTCCGTTACCGGATTAAATACGACCGGTGGTTCAGAGAATCCTCCCTCCATGAGAGCGGCGAGGCAGCCAAAGTAGTGGATGCTCTGACCGAACGGGGCTACACCTATGAAAGCGAAGGGGCCATCTGGTTTAAAGCCACCGAGTTTGGCGCTGACAAGGACTTTGTCCTCCGCCGGTCCAACGGCCTGTTCACCTATGTCGTTCCCGATATCGCCTACCATTACAACAAACTGGTCACCCGGGGTTATGACAAGGCCATCGACGTGCTGGGCGCCGATCACCACGGCTATGTTCCGCGGCTGAAAGCGGCTCTTCAGGCACTGGGTGTTGATCCCAACAGACTGGACGTCGTCCTGATGCAGATGGTACGGCTGGTCCGGGGCGGAGAGGTGGTTAAACTCTCCAAGCGTTCCGGCAAGGCCATCACCCTGGTCACCCTGCTGGACGATATCCCCGTGGATGCGGCCCGGTTCTTCTTCAACCTCCGGGAAGCCAACTCCCAGTTCGACTTTGACCTGGATTTGGCGGTAGAACAGACCAGCTCCAACCCGGTTTACTATGTCCAGTATGCCCACGCCCGGATCTGCTCGATCATGCACAAGCTGGAAGCAGAGGGCATCACCCCCCGGACGGTTACTGCGGATGATCTCAGCCGGCTGACTGCGCCGGAAGAGATTGAGCTGATCAGACGGCTGGCCCAGTTCCCGATGGAGCTGGTGGACGCGGCAAAGGCTTACGATCCCGCCCGGATTACCCGCTATTCCACCGATATTGCCACCCTCTTCCACAAATTCTACAACGCCTGCAAGGTTATCGGCGATGACGAGCCGCTGATGCAGGCCCGGATTGCCCTCTGCCAGGCGATGAGAATTACCCTGAAAAACGCGCTGACGGTACTGGGCATTACCGCTCCGGAATCCATGTAAAGGTCTCTGGCAGCTGTAAACGAAGAAGTATATCGAAGATTTCACCATAGAAGGAAGTAAAAGAACATGAAACTAGGAATGGTAGGCCTTCCCAATGTCGGGAAGAGCACCCTTTTCAACGCCCTGACCAACGCCGGGGCCGAATCGGCCAACTACCCCTTCTGCACCATCGAACCCAACGTCGGGGTCGTGTCGGTGCCGGACAAACGGCTGGACAAGCTGGCTGAAATGTACCACCCGAAGAAATTCTCCCCGGCGGTGCTGGAATTTGTCGACATCGCGGGCCTGGTCAAAGGCGCCTCCAAAGGCGAGGGACTGGGCAACAAGTTCTTGCAAAACATCCGGGACGTGGACGCCATCGTCCATGTGGTCCGCTGCTTTGAAGACCCGGACATCGTCCATGTGGACGGCTCGATTGACGCCCTCAGAGACATCGAAACCATCAACCTGGAGCTGATTCTGGCCGACATCGAGGTCCTCGACCGCCGGATTGCCAAGACCCAGAAGGCCGCCAAGGCGGATAAAAAACTGATGGGCGAACTGGAGTTTTTGGAAGCGCTGCGGGCCCATCTGGAAGAGGGCAAATCCGCCCGTTCCTTCCCCTTCACCGAAGATCAGCTGGCGTCCCTCCACGACACCCCGCTGCTCTCCAATAAGCCGGTCATCTATGCCGCCAACATGAGCGAAGCGGACTTCACCGAAGGGTATGAATCCAACGTCCAGTTCCAGAAGGTTCAGAAGCTGGCGGAGGAAGAAAACTCTCAGGTCCTGCCCATCTGTGCCAAAATCGAAGAAGATCTGGCCGATATGGAAGACGCGGATAAAAAGGAATTCCTCGCAGACTTACACCTGGAAGAAAGCGGCCTTTCCCGTATCATTCGGGAAGGGTATGCCCTGTTGGGGCTGATTTCCTTCCTGACCGCCGGTTCCGATGACGTCCACGCCTGGACCATTACCCGCGGGACCAAAGCCCCCAAAGCCGCCGGTAAAATTCACACCGACTTTGAAAAGGGCTTTATCCGGGCTGAGATTGTCTCCTATGACGACCTGATGGCCTGCGGCAGCATGGCCGCCGCCCGGGAAAAGGGCCTGGTCCGGCTGGAAGGCAAGGACTATGTGATGCAGGACGGCGACATTGTCACCTTCCGGTTTAACGTGTAAGTTTCCCCCGTTATAAAAGGCTGGCTGCGGCTTTTGGGCGCGGTCTGTCCATCACGGTGAATCCTTTAATCGGTTTATCGCCCCATAAACCCCGTCTGTTTTTGCCATTGGAAAGTTGGGTTCCGGATCATCCGGCGAGCGTTCTTGTAACAAAAAACGGATGGGGTATCCTTTTGCAAATTGGAAGGATAATTCGGGCTACTGCCTGGGGCAGCCCGAAAAAAGAGATCTAGTCAGAGAGAAAAAGGAGCATCTGCGTATGAGTTCTGCGGTCAAAAAGAGCGCGTCCGGTGTAAACAGCATCACCGAAGGCGTCATCTGGAAGCAGCTTCTGCGGTTTTTCTTCCCAATCCTGCTGGGGACCTTCTTCCAGCAGCTATACAACACCGTCGACGCTGTCATCGTCGGCAACTTTGTGAGCAAGGAGGCGCTGGCGGCGGTCGGCGGCTCCACCGCCCAGCTGATTAACCTGTTGATCGGCTTCTTCACCGGCCTGGCCTCCGGCGGCAGCGTCATCATCTCCCAGTTTTACGGCGCCGGCCGCCGGAAGGACACCTCCCACGCCGTCCACACGCTGATCTGCCTGGGGCTGATGGTCAGTGTGCTCTTTACCATCATCGGTATCGTCTTTGCCGAGCCAGCCCTTCGGGCGATGGCAGTGCCGGAAAGTATTATGGTGTATTCGGTCACCTATACTCGGATCTATTTCGGCGGCATCACCTTTACGGTGCTCTATAATATCGGCTCAGCAATCCTACGTTCCATTGGCGACTCCAAACGGCCGCTCTATTTCCTGATTGTCTGCTGTCTGGCCAATGTCGTCCTCGACCTGATCTTTGTTGTTTGGCTGGATATGGAGGTTGCGGGCGCTGCCATTGCGACGGTTATCTGCCAGGTCATCAGCGTTATCCTCACCTTTGCAGCCCTGATGCGGACGACCGACTGCTACCGGGTGGTCATCCGGTGGCTGCGGATCGACTGGAGGCTGTTAAAATCCATGCTCCAGATTGGCCTGCCGGTGGGATTCCAGTCGACCCTTTACTCCATCTCTAACATCCTGATTCAGTCCACCGTCAACGGGTTCGGCACCGACACCATCGCCGGCTGGACCGCTTACGGCAAGGTCGACTCCCTCTTCTGGATGATGTCCAACGCCCTCGGCATTGCCATCACCACCTTTGTCGGTCAGAACTTCGGCGCCGGCAAATACGACCGGGTGCGCAAAAGTGTCAACATCGCCCTGGTAATGGGGGTGGGAATGGCTGCCGTCCTGTCGGCCTTCCTGCTGCTAACCCGGCACTTTACATTGGGACTTTTCACCAGCGACCAGAACGTCATCAACCTGGGAGCGCAGATGATGGTCTATATGGCCACCTTCTACGTGACCTACGTGCCGATTGAGATCTTCTCCGGCGCCATCAAAGGGGCGGGCGACTCGGTCGCCCCAATGGTCATCACCCTGATTGGCGTCTGCGTACTGCGGGTGGCCTGGGTGTTGATTGTCGTCCCCATCTGGCACAACCTTTTCACCCTGTCGATTAGTTACCCGGTTTCCTGGGTGATTACCTCTCTCATCTTCATTATCTATTACCTGAAAGGCGGTTGGATGGAACGCTGCCGCCAACGGAAAGACTAAACTAAAAAAGAACACCTCGTCCTGTCCGGTTTTCAGCCGGAAGGGCGAGGTGTTTTCGCATTAATAAATTGAAACGATGTTAAAATAGCGGAAGTGCTTCTGGTCTTCCAATACTTCCGCCATCTCCTGGACATAGTTTTCGTCCTGTAACAGCTTCGGATGGAAAGCGTCCTCCCGCCAGAATCGGACGCCCAGCGTGTCGAACCGGTACTCATACCCCAAATCCTCGTCCTCTGTGTCGCAGACACAAGGAGCTTTTCCCTTTAGGGCGGGAATCAGTTCATCAGCCGGCATTTCGAAAAGATCAAAGCCGCAGAGCGTCACCGGCATCCACTCCCGAATCAGCCGGTCAACCGATATTTCAACTGCCCGGTTATCCCGGTAGGTAACCAAAAACCAGAACATGTCGGAAGTGTACCGAAAGGTAAAATCTCCGTCAGAACAACCATCTTTTGTGACATCAATCTCTTGACCGACTATGCCCTTTTGCACCATTATCGGGTCGAAACCTGCCAAAGACGCGTACAATTCCTGAATTTGCTTCAAAATATCATCAGGAGATGCGTTTAATTTTAAAGGCCCTGCGCTATGAGAAGGAATAATTTGTAAATCCGCCATGACGATTCATCAGCCTCCAATTTATCTTCGACTCACCTTTCCGACGATCCAGCAGAGGATAAAGACTCCGATGTCCATGGCCACAATGGTGGAACCCACCGGTGTGGAGCCGAGGATGGAGACCAGAATCCCCGCCGTCGCGCAAACGACCGATAAAACCGCCGAACAGAGGATGACTGCCCGGAAGCTCTTAAACAGGCGCATCGCCGACAGGGCCGGGAAGATGATCAGCGCCGAAATCAGCAGCGACCCCACCAGATTCATCGCCAGCACGATGACCGCCGCGGTGATCACCGCAATCAGCAGGTTGTACCGCCCGGCGTGAAGGCCGGTGGCCTCCGCGAACGTCTCATCGAAGGTAACCGCGAAGATCTTGTGGTAAAAGAGGAGGAAAACCACCATCACCAGCACCGATACGATCACACAGATCCACACATCCAGAGAGCTAAGAGTCAAAATGGCGGTGGAACCGAATAGGGTGCTGCAAACGTCTCCGCTGAGGTTGGTGGATGTGGAGAAGAGGTGCATCAGCAGATACCCCAGGGCCAACGCCCCCACCGAAATCATCGCCACGGCCGCGTCACCCTTGACCTTGGTGTTTTTACCGGTCCGGAGCAGCAGCACTGCCGCCAGGATGGTCACCGGCATCACCACCACCATCTCGTTGGACACCCCCAAAACGGTGGCCACGGCAATCGCTCCAAAGGCCACATGGGAAAGCCCGTCTCCGATGAAGGAAAAGCGTTTAAGCACCAGCGTTACCCCCAGCAGGGAGGACGACAGGGCAATCAGCACTCCAACAATCAACGCGTACCGGACAAAGGGATAGGAAAAGTAAAGCTGTAAGGTTTCAAGCATCTTTCATTTCCCCCTTTTGCCATTCCAGGTATTCGTCCTTGGTCCCCCAAAAGAGCGGCTCTCCAATCCGGAGGATGTGGCGGGCGTATTTTCCCGCCGCCTGTAAATCGTGGGAGACCATCAAAATGGTGGTTCCTTCCTGGTTTAATTTATCCACCAGCTGGTACATCTCTTCCGACGCTCCGGGGTCCAGACCGGCCACCGGTTCGTCCAGCAGCAGCATCTTCTGGGTCGCACAGAGGGCCCGGGCCAGCAAAACTCGCTGTTGCTGCCCGCCAGACAGCTCCCGGTAGCAGCGGCGGGAAAGATGGGTGATACCCAGCCGCTCCATATTTTCGTCGGCCAGAGTTTTTTCCGCCTTGGTGTAATAGGGCCGCAGCCCGCACCGTCCGGCCAGTCCCGAACGGACAATCTCCAGCACCGACGCCGGGAAATCCCGCTGGACATCGGTCTGCTGGGGCAGGTATCCGATCTCATCCTGCTCCAGGCCGTCCCCCCGCTGGATACTCCCGGCCATCACCGGATGAAGGCCGAGAAGGGATTTAATTAGGGTGGATTTCCCCGAACCGTTTTCCCCGAGGATATAGAGATAATCTCCGCTTTCCACCGTGAAGGATAGCCCCTTCACCACCGCCCGGCCTTCATAGCCGAGGGTTACATCCGAAACCGTCAGTTCCGCCATATCCATGCCCCCTTAGGAAAGTGCCTGTTCCAGCACAGCCCGGTTTTCTTCCATAATCGAAAGGTAGCTGACCCCCGATTCGATATCCTCATCGGTGACCGACTGCATCGAGTTTAACGTCAGAATAGCGGCGGACTTAGAATTTGAGTTCTCCACAATGGTCCGGGCAATCGACTGGTCACTGCCGTCAATAGTCAAAACCGCCGGGAGGGATAGTTCGTCCAGTTTTCCGGCGAGAAAAGAGATGGTCGCAAAACTGGCTTCTGTTTCCGCCGAGCAGCCGGGGAATGCGGCGTAGTATTTCAGGTCATAATCCGCCATCATGTAGGTAAAGGGGAACCGGTCGCCAAACAGGAGGGTATCCAGGGGGGCATCTTGAATCGTCTGGGCAATATCGTTGTCAAGCTGTTCCAGAGAGGCTGTATAGGCCTCCAGATTACTTTGGTACAAATTGGCGTTATCTTTATCTATTTCACATAAAGCGTCGCATAGAGCCGCACAGACCATTTCAGCGTTTTGAATGGATAACCAGACGTGCTCGTCGTAGCCGCCCTCATGGTCTTCCCCGTCGTGGTCATGCTCTTCCTGCATCCCTTCCACCAGTGTCTCGGTCAGCAGCCGGCCATCCAGTACATCCATCATATCGACGGCGACCATATTCTCGTTCTGGGCGTTCGCCAGAGCATCTTCCACCCACTGGTCCGACGTCCCTCCCACATAGAGGAAAAGGTCTGCATCGGACAGGGAAACGATGTCCGCCGCCGTAGGCTGAAAGCTGTGCATATCGACCCCGTTTTTCATCATCAGGGTTGGAGTGTTGCCGCTGCCTTCCATCAGGTTTTTGAGCCAGTCGTATCCTGGGAAGATGGTCGACACCACCTTCAGGCTTTCTCCTTGGGTAGAGGTGGCGTTTCCACCGCTGCATCCCGCACAGCAAACCGCCAAAACTCCCGCCAGCAGCAGGGTGGCCCATTTCTTAATCTTTTTCATCCTTTTCCTCCGTGTTTTCCTTTTTCTCTTCTTCCCGGCAGCTTTCACAGCAACCCGGCAGGACGGTGTCCGCCCCGTCGACGGCAAAATGGTGTCGGGAGAGGATTTCCGCTATAATCATTGCACTTTCCCCATCTTCCATATGGTAGAGTCTCCCGCAGCGGCTGCACCGCAGATGCAGGTGCCCAGCGCAGTGGGGCAGAAGCTGATAGAGAAAATGTCGGCTGTGGCCTTTGGTAAATCGCTTTACGCTTCCCTCTTCCACCAGCTGAGAAATCAGCCGGTAAAGGGTGCTCTTTCCCACTGCCGGCAGATCGGGGTCCGCTGCCATAGCTTCCGCCAACCCATCGATGGAAAACGCCTCTTCTTGGTGGCTGGATAAGAAGGCGAGAAGTGCCTTTTTCTGTTCCGTCTGATAAGCCAACAAAAAGCCTCCTTAAATTTGAGAGTTACTCTCATATTATAGCGGCTTTTTCTCATTTGTCAAGTGTCCGGATTCAATCAGCGTTCGATATGTGTATGTATAGTACTTATAAAAACATTTTATTTGCAAGTTTTAAAATCAGATTATTTATTTATGAAATTATTATGAACGATTTTTTCTGGCAAAATAAGGGAAGAAATAAGGGAAAATTGTATGAAAAGTGAAGAAGGCCCGTCTTTTACTGGATACAAAATGAAGACAAAACATATCTATTTTTGGAGGATGAAGTTCGAATGAAAAAGAGAATTCTTGCTCTTGCTCTTGTCGGAACTACCGCTTTCTCGGTATTCGGCGCAGCGATGAGCGCGAATGCTGGCGTCGTATACAACGGC
>CALXHB010000162.1 GCA_944387995.1 uncultured Clostridia bacterium
GGCCAATCAAGAGTTTAGGATCGACCCCTTTTTAAAGGGGTCGCGGGAATGGAAGGGGCAGGGCCCCTTCCCAGGCGCTGATTTATAATGAAAACCCGCTTTTCACGGTTGCGGACGCCGAAGGTTATTTGTCGCGTAGCGACCATCCAATTGTAAAAAACAAAAGCACTACGTTAATCAACGTAGTGCTTTTTCTTTGGAGCAGATGACGGGAATCGACCCGCCAGCGGGCGGGCCAGGTCGTGGCTCTGACAGCCCACCGGGCTGTCATTCAGTACCACTCCCGTTCGATTCCCACCGCAATTGTACATAGAACAAAAGCACTACGTCAAAATAACGTAGTGCTTCATTTTGGAGCAGATGACGGGAATCGAACCCGCGTATTCAGCTTGGGAAGCTGACATTCTACCATTGAATTACATCTGCATATTTGCCTTTCGTTCAGCGCGTGATATTATTATACCGCTCCTTCCGGAATTTGTCAAGGGTTTCCGTGAAAAAAATTCCGGGGGAAGAAAACCTGCTCCCTTCCCCCAGAAATCCATCTTTATGCGGTATATTCAGAGGCCGCGGCGGAAGCCTTCTCCGCCAGTTTGGCATAATCCCCGCCCATCTCGGTGGCCTTGTCGAGGATTGTGGTTACCTCTTCTGCCGGGATGCCAGCCGCTTCATAGTCGGCGGCAGAGTGATCCGACAGCCAGTAGATCGAGTAAAGCTGCCCGTCTGCACCGTTGTACCAGGCCAGATCACCGCAGAAAGCCTCGTTGATCTGTGACTGGTTGCCGGAGTAAAGGGCGGCAATCTGCCCGTCGGTGTAACCGTATTCCTCGAGGTATTCCTCCCGGGTCATCCCCAGGTCTTGGAGCCGCTCGTCGGTGGCCCGGCTCTGGACCAGCTGGGTAAACTCGTCCTGGGGAACATTGAAGTAGTCGATGAAGGCTGCCACCGTGACCCCTTCATCCACCCGGCCGTATGCGTCTTCGCCGGCTATCGAATCCACCCATTCGTTATAGGCGTCGCTGCCCACATAGCCGATCAGGTCGAGGATAATTGTGTGATAGCTATCAGTGTGTTCGGCGCAGTCGTAAAACTCCTCTTCCGGCCGCTCCAACACCTCAGAGGATTCGGCGTCCGCCGGATTGCCGGAGGTTTCCGAAGACTGAGAGGTTTCCGAAGTCTGGGAACCGCTTTCGCTGGAGGTTACATCGCTTCTGTCGGTGGTTTCGCCGGCGTTCTGGCACCCTGCCAGCAGCATCGCCGCCACCAATGCACCGCAGCCCAGCTGAGCCCATCTTTTGGTCCATCTATTCATATTTTACAACATCCTTTCACTTTTCGGGGAACCCGCCACCAGGACAAAGCCCCATCCGCCAAATATTTCGCGTTCTTATTATAATACACGAAACGACAGAAAAATGTTGCGGATTCATACAAAGTTTGAAAACTGTTTACGTTTTCCTCTCATATGGAAAATTCCGGCGCTTTGTCCCTTTTGGGGGTTAAAAACTGTGGACTGGGGTAGAGCGTTTTTGCATAAAAAACTAGACAAATTGCAAAAAAAGCTATATAATAGTGGTAATATCGCCGTTTAAGCGAACCAGCCTGCCGGACACCCGGCAATTGATAAAGAAAGGATCAGAAGCCCTTATGGAAATTAAAGAGGTCGCCGCCCTGGCGCAAAAACTGAAAGAAAATGTCAAAACCGTCATCGTCGGCAAGGACGAGGTCATCGACAAGGTCACCCTCTGCCTCTTCTGCGGCGGTCATATCCTGCTGGAGGACATCCCCGGCACCGGCAAGACCACGATGGCCAAAGCCTTTGCCAGAAGCTTGGAGTGCGGATTTGCCCGGGTGCAGTTCACCCCCGACCTGCTGCCCAGCGAGCTGACCGGCATCAACTACTTTAACCAGAAAAAGGCGGAGTTTGAGTTTAAGCCGGGCAGCGTCTTCACCAACATCCTCTTAGGGGACGAAATCAACCGCGCCACCCCCCGTACCCAGTCCTCCCTGCTGGAATGTATGGAAGAGGGCCAGGTTTCGGTGGACGGCGTCACCTACACCCTGGAAAAGCCTTTCTTAGTTATCGCCACCCAGAACCCGGTGGAAATCCAGGGCACCTTCCCGCTGCCGGAAGCCCAGCTGGACCGGTTTTTCATGCGGCTGTCGATGGGCTACCCCGATGCGGCAGCGGAAGCCCAGATGCTCTCTAACCTCGCCCAGTCCCACCCGGTGGACGCGGTGAAGCCGGTGGCTTCGGGGGAGGACATCCTCGCCGCCCAGGCTGCCGTCAAGCAGGTGAAGGTCTCTGCTCCGGTCAGAGAGTACATTGTTTCGATTGCCGACGCCACCCGCCACTCGGACAAGGTGAAACTGGGGGTTTCGCCCCGTGGCTCCCTGGCACTGATGCGGGCTTCCCAGGCCCACGCCGCCGCCGATGGGCGGGATTATGTGCTGCCGGATGACGTCAAGGCGGTGGCGCTGGACGTGCTGGCCCACCGGATTATCTGCAAGGGATTCTCGATTTCCCAGGCGTCGGCCGCCCCCCAGGAGGTCTTGACGGTCATTCTGAACCAGCTGCCGGTCCCGAAGGAACCGGTGGCGGCTGTAAAGGACTGAGGGCATATGGAATTTGTCGCAATAGCCGTGGTCGTCGTGGGGCTTTTTTTGCTCCAGAACAAACTCTACAAAACCTACGCCTTCCGCAACCTCGAGTACAGCTGCACTCTCAGCACCAACGAGTGCTACGAAGGGGACGAGATCGAGCTGGTGGAGGAGATTGTCAACAAAAAGTGGCTGCCGCTGCCCTGGCTGAAGGCGGAGATCACCACCTCCCGCTGGCTGTCCTTTGCGGGCGCCCAGTCGGGGGTCACCGACCAGACCCGGTTTGTTCCCAGCTTTTTCTCGGTCAAAGGTTACTCCAAGGTGACCCGCCGCTGGAAGGTCAAATGCCTGAAGCGGGGGGATTTCGGCATCGAACAGGTGGTCCTCATCACCACCGACCTGCTGGGGTACTCCAACCTCTCCCGGCCGGGGGGCGGGGGAGCGCGGGTGCTGGTGCTGCCCCGGGCGATTGAGAGTGACTCGCTGACCGTCCGGCCCCGGTATCTCAACGGGGACATCATGGTCAAGCGGCAGCTGTTGACCGACCCCTTTTATATCAGCGGCGTCCGGGAATACACCGGCCACGAGCCGATGAGCCGGATTCACTGGCTGGCCACCGCCCAGCAGCAGCGGATTATGGTCTACAACAACGACTACACCTCCCGGCAGAGCGTGACCATCATCCTCAATATGCAGTCGAGGCAGTTTGAACACCAGGAAGTGGTGGACGAAGACCGGATGGAAAACGGCATCCGGGTCTGCGCCGGGCTGTTCCAGACGGCACTGTCGGGGATGCCCACCCGGTTTATGTCCAACTGCACCACCGACTCCAGCCGCTCCACCACCGTCACCGGTGAATACTGGGGGGAGGAGTACATCGTGGGGCTGTTGGAACTGCTGGCCCGGCTGCAGCTCCACTCCACTGAGGATTTCGGCAACTACCTGGCCGGCATCACCGCCAGCATCACCTCCACCGATATCGTCATCGTCAGCGGCTACCTTTCCCGGCCGATGCTGGACTTTGCCGACGGCAAGGCGTCGGGCGGGGTTCATGTGCGGTTTTTGATCCTGGGGCCGATTCCCGAGGAGCTGGACTATGAAGGGTACGACGTTATAAACTGCATCATCGACGAGTCGGAGGGCAGAAGGGTCCTTCGGGAAAAGGAAGAGGCCTATGCCCACGGGGCTGAGGCCCAGGCGGAAAAGGAGGCGGCGGTTTAATGGAAAAGAAGAAAACCTCCCCCTTTGTAAAGTCGGGATGGAAAAAGCTGCTCCACGCCCTGGCGGTGCTGGGTCTGCCGGTCATCCTGCTGCCGGTGATCTATCTCGGCTGCGCCATTTCGATCTCCAACGGCTTTGACGCAGTGGAACCCCCTTTCGGGGTTGTGATGCTCTATTTCCTGGAAAATATGATGGGCGGGGTGATCTGCGCCCTCCTCTCCCTGCTGGCCGACTGGATTCGGCGGAGGGATGAAGACAACGCCCGGCTGGCCCTCTTTGCCAATATCCTGATGGGGGCCGGGCTGGTGGTGGAAGTGGCGGCGTTTGCGCTGCTGCATTTTTCCACCGACGCCCCTTTCTTTGTCACCGAAGCCGCCATCATCACCAGTTATATCCTCGTCTGGAAACGGTCGGGGAAAGGGTACGGCGAGGTGCTCAACCAGAAGATGGTGGTTGCCTACTGTGTCCTGTCGATTATTGTGGTGATTGCCTTCTGGGGAATGAAGGTCAGTTACTCCCGGATGACGCTGGTCTGGGGGCTGTTCTACCTGGCAGGGATTTATGCCCTGACCCAGAACCAGTCCAACATCGACTTTATGATGGCCCGGCGGAAACACAAGATGGAACACCTGCCCGGGGTGGTCCGCCAGCGGAGTTTTATCCTGACGCTGGTGGTCATCGGGGCGATTTTGGTCTGCGTCTTTCTCACGCCTCAGATTGCCTGGCTGTTTGAAAGCCTGCTCCAGGGCATCGGAATGCTGTTGGTTACAGTCATCCGATTTTTGCTGCGGCTGCTGCCCGACGGCGAGTCCGACTATGTGGAGGAACCCGTTTCCGGGAACAACGGCGATATGGGCGGCTTTGGCGGCGCCGAGGACGGAAGCCCTTGGTGGAACTATATCATGTGGCCGCTGTTGATTGGGGTCTCGATTTGGCTGTTGTACACCTACCGGGACAGCATCATGCGTTGGCTGATTACTCTGGTGCGGATGTTTAAGTCCAAGGTAAAGGGCGCCCTGTTCGCTGTTCCCAAGCGGACCCGGGCAGGGGCCGACGGCGAAGGGGATTACGAGGACGAAGTGGTCGAGCTTTCGGCCACCGAAGTCAAGGAAGAACTTCGCCGGCAGGGATTCCGGCTGCGGGACTGGAAAAAGGCGCTCCGGGCCTTCCGGGCGATGCCGGCAGACAGCGGCAAATACCGGGAAGGGTACCGGCTGGCCCTCAACTGGCTGGTCTGGAAAAAGGTGCCGGTCCTCCCGTCTGACACCCCGCTGATGGTGCTGGAAAAGGCCAAAAAGATTCTGCCCGAAAGCGATTGGGCCACCGTCACCGAATGGTATAACTATATCCGTTACGGGGAGCCGGAAGGGTTCCCAGGGGAGTCGTTGTCGGTGCTGGAACGGACACTGAACCTGATGGAAAAAGGAAAAGTGGCAGGGTAAGCTTCTGCCATTGAAGAAATGGACTATATCCTAAAAAACGGACAGTGAAAAAAAGCACCTCCTGTTGTAGAATAGAAACTACAACAGGAGGTGTTTTTATGGCCAGACAGTATACAAAAATGGAAATAATAAGCGA
>CALXHB010000163.1 GCA_944387995.1 uncultured Clostridia bacterium
CTGCAGAACCCCACCAACGACATGGTGGCGGCCAAGATCTGCGCCCTGGAGGGGGGCACCGCGGCCATGCTCCTGTCCTCCGGACAGGCGGCCAACTTCTACGCCGTCTTCAACATCGCCAGCTGCGGCGACCACGTCATCTCCTCCTCCTCCATCTACGGCGGCACCTATAACCTCTTCGCCGTCACGATGAAACGGATGGGCGTCGAATTCACCTTCGTCTCCCCCGACTGCACCGAGGAAGAGTTAAACGCCGCTTTCCGCCCCAACACCAAGGCGGTTTTCGGCGAGACGATTGCAAACCCGGCGCTGACCGTTTTAAACATCCCGTTGTTTGCCAAGTGCGCCCATGAACACGGCGTGCCGCTGATCGTCGACAACACCTTCCCCACCCCCGTCAACTGCCGCCCGATTGAGTGGGGCGCTGACATCGTCACCCACTCCACCACCAAGTATATGGACGGCCACGCAGCCACCGTCGGCGGCGCCATCGTCGACGCTGGGAAGTTTGACTGGATGGCCCATAAGGACAAGTTCCCCGGCCTCACCACCCCCGATGAATCCTACCACGGGGTTGTCTACGCCGAGAAGTTCGGCCTGGAAGGCGCTTTCATCACCAAGTGCACCGCCCAGCTGATGCGGGACTTCGGTTCGATTCAGTCTCCCCACAACGCCTATATCTTAAACCTCGGGCTGGAAAGCCTGGCGGTCCGGATGCCGCGGTATGTGGCAAACGCCCAGAAGGTGGCAGAGTTCCTCGAAGCAAACGAGATGGTCACCTGGGTCAACTACCCGGGTCTGAAGTCCAATAAGTACTATGAACTGGCCCAGAAGATCATGCCCAGTGGCACCTGCGGCGTCATCTCCTTCGGCGTCAAGGGCGGCCGGAAAGCGGCTGAGAACTTCATGAAGCACTTAAAGCTCGGCTCGATCGAGACCCACGTGGCCGACGCGGTCACCTGTGTCCTCCACCCCGCTTCCTCTACCCACCGGCAGATGAACGACGAGGAGCTGGAGGCGGCCGGAGTTGGTTCCGACCTGATCCGGCTGTCGGTCGGCCTTGAGAATGTCGACGACATCATCGAAGACCTCGCCCAGGCTCTGAACGCCGCGAAATAATCCCTGATACCCCAAATACCCCCGCCAGAGTCTCCCAAAAGGGAAACCCCGGCGGGGGTTTTATCTGTCTCTCTGAATTTTACGGTTCATCCGACCGTTCCATGCAGGCGCACTCTTTGTACCCGGTCTTTTCGGCGTCCGAAAGGGTCAGGAAATAGTACCATACCCCTTTGATCTGCTGCCAGCCGGTGACCGCAATTCCGTCCCCGTCAAACCAGTACCAGCTTCCGCCAATCCAGCCCCAGCGGTTTTTATAGTCCCCGTAGGTCCAGCCTTTGTCGGTCTTCACCCACTGGGCCGCCGCCTCCTGCTGCGGAAGCAGGTCCGCGGACGCCCGGTTGAGGTCGACGTTGCCGGTGATGCCATCCACACTGCCGGTGGAAGAATACTGCCAGACGGTGTGGGGAACCGACGGTTCTGCCCCGTACCGGGCGCACCAGATAATCGTCCCCTCCGGCAGCGCCGAAACGTCCATCTTATTTTGCAGCCAGTCCTGGCTTGCGTACATCCCAGCCCGGTATCCGGCCTTCTGCATCGCCTCACAAAAAGCCTTGCAGCAGGCGTTGCGCACCGCCTTATCGGCGTTTAAGATAGCCGGTTCGTACTCCTGGTCGAAGAAAATGGGAAGATTTAACTTATCCTTATAGGGCGCAATGACCGCCAGGCAGGTTTCCGCCTCCTTTTCCGCCTCCGCCTGGGTGGCGGCGTAGGAATACCAGTAAACCCCGAGGTTTTTAACCCCCGCCTTCGAGGCCCCCTCGATGTTGCCCTTTAAGCAGGGGTCCTCCTGGTTTACATACCGGCCATACCCCGCCCGCATCAGGGCAAAATCCTGCCCCTTCGCGGCCTTAGACCAGTCGATTTTCCCCTGATAGCGGGAGACGTCTACCCCCTGCAAGGTATATTCTATCTTATTTTCCAAATCAATCGGCCTCCTTTGTCACGCCGTTTTCTGACTCAAACCCTTGGAGTCAGAAAAACCGGCCTGTACACCATTATACAGGGCCGGCTTATTCATTATGCGTTTTTGCGGTAAACGGCCGCCTCGATCAGTGCCCGCACCTGTCCGGTGACGGCGACGCCGTCCTCTTCCAGCAGTTCCTCCACATAAGAAAGCCGTTCGCTCCCCCGGGAAGCCCCCTGAATCAGCTGCTCCGCGGCTTCCACATACCGCTCCACCTTTTCAATCAGTGAAGACTGGTTTGCCTCCTCCAATTTACCCTTCAGCCAGGGAACCAGATACCGCGTCAAAAGCACCACCGCTGCCGCCATTAAAAGTTGTACCGCTATCTCCACCATATGACCTTCCTCCCTATTTTGTGACATTTCCATGCATCAGCTCGTCAATCCGCTTGTGCGCCTGGGCATCGCTTTCTTCCACCGCCGACAGCCGGGACTGGACCTCCAGGTTCATCGTCTCCTGCCGTTCCAGCCGCCGTTTCAGCTCGTCGACCCCCGACTTGATATAGCCGATATCGCTTAAAAGCTGACCGTCTTCTTTGACACCCGAGCGTGCTTCCTCTTTTTCCGCTCGCCGCCAGGACGCCCACCCAAACAGGATTCCACAGACCCCGCCGAGCGCCGCCACCGCCGCCGTTACAAAGCTGCCGATCTCTTCCAAACTGCAATTCCCCTCCTAGCCCCAATCAGCCGGTTTAATTCACCTGGGAAGTGTCCGCTTCCTCCCACTGCCAGAGTCCCGCAGTCCCCGGCGCCCAGACGCAGGGGGTCATGGTCGATTTGCAGAGGTAGGTTTTCCCTTCGTAGCTGTAATACTTTCCTTCTTCACA
>CALXHB010000164.1 GCA_944387995.1 uncultured Clostridia bacterium
AGCTGTCATGCCAGAAAAAATATTTGCGGGCCAGTCAGTATGGCTCGCAAATATTTTTTCGCAATAACAAACCGTTTTAATTGAATGTTGTGGCCCGCTTGAAATCGCGTAAACGCGATTTCAATAGGCTTGCGAAGCAATGCCGAAACCCCTTTAAAAAGGGGTGGAACCTAAACTTTTAATCTACCCCCGTCGGTTGGAAACTATGGTGACAGCCATAGTTGTAGCGTGTGATTTATTTAAGAGGTTAATACAATAAAACCACCGCTGGACATTTGTAAGACAGTCCAGCGGTGGTTTTGCGTTTCTTAGTAGAAGGTTGCGACTTCCTGTTCCGGAGCCGCAGCCGGTTTAAATTCGGTAGCTGTCAGGATCGGTCCCACTCCTTGATAGAGCGGGTGGTTTTTGACCGCCACGGTGGCGGTCACTTCCAGCCAGTCCTTGTGCTTGATCTGGTTGTCCTTCGGCACCTGGCAGAGGAGGCTCATATACTGGGTGTCCGCCTCGCAGCAGGTCATGACAAACCGCCCGATGGCGATCATCCCTTTCGGGAACCGCTTGTCCAGCGCCACCATCCCTTTGAAGTGGACGGTCTTGCCGTCGTACTTTTTCGGCTCCTCGGAAATGTCCCGGTACCAGAGGGCAAAGTCCCGGTCCTCGATGGTGATGACCGGCGCCTCGATGTCAAAGGGCAGCGGGTCTTCGATGTCGTCGTACTCGACGCTGCCGTCTAGGTGTTCGTAGGCGATATCGCACCGGCGGGAAACACCCCGGACAATCCGGTGGAAAGCGTCTTTGTCCACCTTATCCCCCGCCCGGTTGAAGACAACAATCTCGCAGGAGGAGAGCTTGTCCACCACCAGCTGGCGCATGTTCTGGTTGTAGGAGAGGAAGGTGTTGGCGTCGCAGAGCATGAATTCCTGGTAGATAATCCAGTCGTCCGGCATCCGGTTGTACAGCTGCTGCAGCATCCACATCCCGTTGTACTCCAGCACCACCCGGTCGGCCTTGTGTTTTTTCACCAGGCCGGTCAGATAGACCTCGTTGAGCTGGGAGATGTCATCCAGCACCTCCATAAAGACGTTTTTCTGGTCATAAAATCGGGAGGGGTCATACTCCTCCACCCCTTCTTCGCAGACGAGAAGGAGGGTCCGGTCCCCCTCGTTAAAACGGGGGTCTTCCAGGGTTTCCTGGATGAATTTGGTCTTCCCGCCCTCCAGAAATCCGGTGAACAGGTAGACAGGTATCTCTTTGGGCATAGCCGTTACTCCTTACTGGACGCCGAAGAGGGCCGCAATGGCCTCCTCGTTGATCTTCGCGCCGATGACGCAGAGCCGTCCGATCAGCCCTGCGCTGCCGCTGCGGATGTCGGGGCAGCCGGGAACGTAGTCAAAGTGAATCCAGCTGCCGTCCTCGGCCTGGACAATTCCTTTGGCCCGGAGGATCTGGCCGTATTTGTCGGCGTTTTCCAGTTCCTTGAGGGCTGCGGCAACCGCTTCCTTGGTGAATTTATGGGTGGTTTCACGGCCGAAGCTGGTGAAGACCTCGTCGGCGTGGTGATGATGGTGATGTTCATGGTCATGATCGTGGCAACAGCAGCCGTCCTCATCGTGGTCGTGATGATGTTCGTGTTCATGCTCATGGTCGTGATCATGGCAGCAGCATTCGTCCTCGTCATGATCGTGATGATGTTCATGTTCATGGTCATCATGATCGTGATGGTGTTCATGCTCATGGTCATGATCGTGGCAGCAGCACTCGTCTTCATCATCGTGATGATGATGGTGATGGTGCT
Source organism: uncultured Clostridia bacterium (assembly GCA_944387995.1). Classification (GTDB taxonomy): domain Bacteria; phylum Bacillota; class Clostridia; order Oscillospirales; family Ruminococcaceae; genus Faecivivens. The sequence continues at coordinate 1,796 of CALXHB010000164.1, forward strand.
CCTCTTCCTCCGCCTCGGCGGCGAGGGCCTTCAGTTCCGCTTCCAGGGTGCTCTTCTGCTCCATCGCCTGGAGAATCTGGTCGCCGGTCAGCTGATCCCACGGGGTGGTAATCAGGGTGGCGTTCTGGTTGTGCTCCCGAATCAGTGCCACAGCCGCTTGGAGTTTCGCGTCGTCCATCCCCTGGGTGCGGGAGAGGATGATGGTGGAGGCGTGCTCGATCTGGTTGTTGTAGAACTCGCCGAAGTTCTTCATATACATTTTGACCTTGGTGGCGTCGGCGACGGTGGTGAAACCGCCCAGCACAGCCCCGGCGGTATCCGCCGACTGAACGGCACGGATGACGTCGGAGAGCTTGCCGACCCCGGAGGGCTCGATCAGGATGCGGTCAGGATGGTACTCTTCGATGACCTGATGAAGGGCTCTGGAGAAGTCGCCCACCAGCGAGCAGCAGATGCAGCCGGAGTTCATCTCGTTGATCTGGATGCCGGCGTCCTGCAAAAATCCGCCGTCGATGCCGATTTCGCCGAATTCGTTTTCAATCAGCACCAGCTTCTGGCCCTTATAGCTTTCTTCAATCAGCTTTCTAATGAGGGTAGTTTTACCGGCGCCCAAAAAGCCGGAAAAGATGTCAATGGTGGTCATGGGATACAACTTCCTTTCTATATGGACAGAAAAAAACAGGTTACAATATCGGTCGGGTGTTGCCCCGTACCCTATATTATAACCCGTTTTTCCAGGAATTGCAAGGGTTTGCAGATATTTTTAGCAGTCTGGAAGCCTTTCTGCCAAAATTTGTGACTGCTCTTAATTTCGCGGTAGAATCGCTCAGTCGTATTCCTTCCGCAGACGGAAAACGGCGGCGCTCATCCGGCTGACCAGAATCCCCGATTCGGTGATCGAGGCGTTGCCGGCGGAGAAGACCAGCGACTGAATCATCGCCGGCCACTGGTAGTCGTTCTGGGAAGCGTTGACCACCACCAAAAGCCCGCCGCGGGTATAGGCGATGACCCCGGTGTCCAGGTCGAAAAACCGCATCTCCTGGGAGAAGTCGGCGGCGTTCTCCCGGCGCATCTTGCCCAGCCGCACGTAAAAGTCGTGGAGGCCGGAGTCGATTTTGTCCCAGGTGAAGGTCCGGCGGTTCCAGGGGTCGGAAAAGCCGTACATCCCGATCTCGTCCCCGTAGTAGAGGGAGGGGTATCCGGGAAGGGTGTACTGAAGGGTCGCCGCCAGCCGCAGCCGCTCGACCCCCAGCCGGTACTCCTCCTGGGTCATCTTGTATTCCGCCCGTTCGGAGCTGAGGACGTCGTGCTGCACCCCCAAAGCGGTCAGCACCCGGACCGAGTCGTGGGTGGACAGGGGGTTCATCATTGTCGTCAGGGACGGCAGGGGATAGTGGTCCAAGATGGTCATGACCGAGGTGTAGAAGGCCTCGGCGTTGCCGCTGCAAACAAAGGAGATAATCGCGTTGCACCAGGGGTAGTTCATGACGCTGTCCAGCTGTTCCCCCAGCAGGTAGGGGCGGCGGATGCCGTAGCTGCATTTGTTGGAGGCGTCCTCCCATACCTCCCCGAGGATATAAGCGTCCTGATCGTAGTCCTTGACGCAGTCCCGCACCCGGTAGAGGAATTCATCCGGCAGCTCGTCGACCACATCCAGCCGCCAGCCAAAGGCGCCCGCCCGCATCCAATGGCGGAGTACCCCTTCGTCGCCGCAGATGAAATTGAGGTAGTTGGGGTCGGTTTCGTTGACGTTGGGCAGGGTGGCAAAACCCCACCAGCAGTCGTAGCCCACCGGCGAGTCGTTAAACCGGTACCAGCTGTAATAGGGGGAGTCGTGGGATTCCCAGGCGCCGTTGGAGTTATAGCGCCCGTTTTTGTCAAAGTAGATGCTGTCCGAACCGGTGTGGGAAAAGACGCCGTCCAGAATAATCCGGATTCCCTGCTGGGCCGCCTCCCGGCAGAGCTGCTTAAAGTCCTCCTCGGTGCCCAGATAGGGGTCGACCGCCATATAGTTGGCGGTGTTGTAGCGGTGGTTGCTGGCAGACTCAAAAATCGGGTTGAGGTAGATCAGGCTGACCCCCAGCTCTTTGAGGTAGGGGAGCTTCTGGCGGATTCCCTCCAGGTCCCCGCCGAAAAAGTCGGTGGCCTCATAGTTGGGAATGTCCCCGGTGAACAGCGGCCGCTCGTCCCAGGATTTGTGGATAATCCGGGGGGAGCGGGTGGGGGGGAGAGGCTCCTTGCTGCCCCGGTAGAAACGGTCGGGGAAGATCTGGTACATAATGCCGTTTTGGAGAAACTGCGGGGTGCGGAAGTCGTCCCGGTAAACGGTCAGCTGCCACTCGGGCAGAAAGTCGCCGACCACAGCCCGGGCATTTTTGTCCGAACCGACAAAAAGGGTCCCCTTTTGGGTTTCCACTTCAAAACGATAGAAGTAAAGCCCCGCTTCTTCGACAGAAAATTTGACCTCGTATATTGTAGAATGGAAAGACGAGGAAACCTGTGAGAACAAAATCTTGCGCATCGGGTCGGGATAGGTGACATTGGAGTAAAACTTATCCACTGTGATCGTCATATCCTTGACGCCGTCCTTGCGCAGGATGATATATGCCCGCCGCGGCCGTTCGGATTTGACTACGGATAGGCGAATGGTGATTTCGGTGCCGGTGGCAACCGCCCCGAAGGGCTTCTTGCAGGCGGTGTCCCAGGCGTCATAACGCACAGACTGTTCCAAGAGATAACATCCTTTCCATGGCGGCGAAAAGCGGTCTTACACTGCTATCCGGCCGCCGGTAAAATGCTGGATGCGTGGTGGAGGACTAAAACTTTTCTACTATTATTACTATTATAGCAAGAAAAATCCTTTCTGTACAGAGAAAGTTTACAGTTTTTTACATTTTGCCGTTACCGTTTCGCCCAGGGACGTCAAGGGGAGGAGGAATGTGCATCAAGCGTGGATTGTGAATTTTGACTAGTTTTTTCGCGAGAATTCTTTTAATTAAACCATAGACAAAGGGTAAAAAGGACGTAAAGGGGGAATAAACGCAATCAAAAGAAAAAATTTATGCTCAATCTTTCACAGGAATTTTGCCCTTAAATTCTACATAATTGACATTTTGGGCAAAAAAACCGGGAATGTTTCTACATACAATGGGGCATTTTTCTTTCGGTAATTATTTACAAAGGTTCCGACTTGTGATAAGATAGGTTTAAGCAAAAGATTCTGTCGGGGGATATTTTATCCTTTCCCGGCGACTACCGCTGCCCGCCTCGGAAAACCTGAGCCCGCGGCGGCCAGATATCAGAAAAAGAGGTTACGATATGTCCGAATTAAACAGCATCCAGACGCGCCCTGAAGATCAAAGCCGCCCCGATGATTCGATGGCGGTCTATCTGTTCCATCAGGGCTCCAACTACAAATGCTATGAATACTTCGGCTGCCATAAGGCGGAGGGCGGGCACGTTTTCCGCACCTGGGCCCCGAATGCCCGGGCGGTTTATATCACCGGCGAATTCTGCGGCTGGGACCCCAGACGCTGGCCGATGACCAAAATCAGCGAGGGCGGTATTTGGGAAGTGACCATCCCGGACTTAAAGCAGTACGACCTATATAAGATCGTGGTCGAAAGCCCCGAGGGAGAACTTCTCTACCATGCCGACCCTTACGCTACCCACAACGAGACCCGGCCCGGTACCGCCTCTAAGGTCTACGACCTTCCCGACTATCAGTGGGGAGACGCCGCGTGGTTGGAAGCGCGCAGCAAGGCGGACATCGTCAATCGTCCGATGAACATCTACGAGATGCACGCCGGCAGCTGGCGCAAAGGGGAAAACGGCGAGACGCTGGACTATGACCGGCTGGCGGACGAGCTGATCCCCTATATGCAGGAGATGGGATATACCCATATCGAGCTGATGCCCCTGTCGGAATACCCCTTCGACGGTTCCTGGGGGTATCAGGTCACCGGATATTTTGCGCCGACCTCCCGCTATGGGACGCCGGAAATGATGATGCATTTTATTGACCGCTGCCACCAGGCCGGCATCGGGGTTTTGATGGACTGGGTTCCGGCCCATTTCCCCCGGGACGCCCACGGTCTCAGACGGTTTGACGGTACCCCCTGTTACGAATATGCCGATCCCCGCAAGGGAGAACATCCCGACTGGGGGACGATGATTTTTGACTACGGCCGGGGAGAGGTTATCTCCTTCCTGGTCTCCTCGGCGGCCAACTGGGCCGACCGCTATCACATCGACGGCCTGCGGGTAGACGCGGTGGCTTCGATGCTCTACCTGGACTACGGCCGCAAGGACGGGAACTGGATGCCCAACATCTACGGCGGCAACTGGAACCTGGAGGCAATTGAACTGCTCAAGCGGTTTAATACCTACCTCCACTCGGCTTTCCCCGGGGTTATCACCATCGCCGAAGAATCCACCGCCTTCCCCAAGGTCACCCATTCGGTGGACGAGGACGGGCTGGGATTCGACTTCAAGTGGAACATGGGCTGGATGAACGATACCATCCGGTATATGCAGACCGACCCCTTCTTCCGCAAAGGCGTCCACAATAACCTCACCTTCAGCCTGACCTATGCCTTCTCCGAAAACTACATCCTGCCCCTGTCCCACGACGAGGTGGTGCACGGTAAGGGTTCCCTGATCGGCAAGATGCCGGGGGAATATGAGCAGAAGTTTCAAAACCTCCGGGCTTACATCGCCTATATGTACGCCCACCCGGGCAAAAAGCTCATCTTTATGGGCAGCGAGATGGCCCAGTTTGACGAATGGAGCGAAGAAAAGACCATCGGCTGGGACCTGCTGAAATTCGATATGCACCGGAAGTACTGGGAATTTTCCAAAGCCCTCAACCATTTTTACCGCAATACCTCCCCCTTCTGGGAAGAGGACGGCAGCTGGGATGGGTTTGACTGGCTTTCCTGCGACAACGCCGAACAGAATATCATCTCCTTCCTCCGCCGGGACCACGCCGGCAACGAACTGATCGTCGTCTGCAACTTTTCCTCGGTCACCCGGGAGAAATACCGCATCGGCGTTCCCCGCCGGGGCCGGTATGACGAGGTCTTCTCCACCGACGACCAGGCCTTTGGCGGCAGCGGCCTGCAGAACAAGCAGGTTTACACCAAACAGGCTCCGATGCATGGGCGGCCCTGCTGCGTAGAGCTGACCCTGCCGGCCTTCTCCACCATCTTCCTTTACAAAAAGGCTTCGGCGAAACCCCGCCCGGCCGTGGAGAAAAAGGGTACAACCAGCAAATCGGAAACCACCCGCCGGGTGAAATCGGGGGAGACCGCGTCTAAAAAGACGGCGGAAACCAAGTCCTCCCGGACCAAAAAGACGGCGGAAAAAACTTCCACAAAAGCAAAACCAAAGGCCAAATCCTCCGGGAAAAAGCCTGCAACCAAAAAGGACGAGGGAAAAGCGTAAAGCCTCCCTTTAAAGCCGCGCCGGGCTGGAAACATCCGCCGGGCGCAGGCCGGTTTTTTTCCATCCAATCAGGTGGAAACAGCCAACGGCTGATTATATATACGTTTATACGTTCCACATTTTATCAGCGGCTTTTTGCCGCGGCAACGAACTTGAGAGGTGCACCGGTATGACACAGAAAAAAGATATGATTGCGATGCTGCTGGCAGGTGGCCAGGGCTCCCGCCTGTACGTCCTGACCAAGGAGGTGGCGAAACCTGCGGTTTCGTTCGGCGGCAAGTATAAGATCATCGACTTCCCCCTTTCCAACTGCGTAAACTCCGGCATTGATACCGTCGGCGTACTGACCCAGTACCGCCCCCTGGAACTCAACGCTTACATCGGCAACGGACAGCCCTGGGACCTCGACCGGATGAACGGCGGCGTCTTCGTCCTTCCCCCTTACCAGACCGATAAGGGCAGCGAATGGTACAAGGGTACCGCCAACGCCATTTATCAGAACATCAACTTCATCGACCGTTATGACCCCGAAAACGTCCTGATCCTCTCCGGTGACCATATCTATAAGATGGACTATTCCAAGATGCTGGCCTATCATAAGGAAAACGAGGCGGCCGCCACCATCGCTGTCTTAAACGTTTCGATGGAAGAGGCTTCCCGCTTCGGCATCATGAACTGCAACCCCGACCATACGATCTATGAGTTCGAGGAAAAGCCGAAACACCCCAAGTCCACCCTCGCTTCGATGGGCATTTACATCTTCAACTGGAAGAAGCTCCGCGCTGCCCTGATCGCCGATGAGGCGGACCCCAAATCCTCCAACGACTTCGGCAAGAACATCATCCCGATGATGCTGGCCGGCGGCGAAAAGCTGATCGCTTACGAATTCGATGGTTACTGGAAGGACGTTGGAACCATCTCCTCTCTGTGGGATGCGAATATGGACCTCTTAAACCCCGAAAGCGGCTTGCAGCTTGACTCGGGAGATTGGAAGATCTACGCCCGCAGCGAGGCCCATCCGCCGCACTACATCGACGAGCACGCAGAAATCGCCGAGTCGATTGTCACCGAAGGCTGTGAGATCGACGGCAAGATCTGGTACTCGGTTCTCTTCTCCAACGTCACCGTTGAGGAGGGCGCGGAACTGAACTCCGCCGTCGTTATGAGCAATACCGTCATTAAGAAGGGCGCTACCGTCAAATACGCGATTATCGCCGAGGATGCGATTATCGAAGAGGGCGCCATCGTCGGCGATGACCCCTGCAACTACCCGGATGCTTCCGAGTGGGGGATCGCGGTTGTCGGCCGCGGCGCGATCATCAAAAAAGGCCAGGTCGTAAGACCCAAAGAAATGATTGAGCCCGACGCAAACCGCTAATTCCCACAGGAAATTCGACCCTAATAAACGTGGAGGTATCCTAATGATTTCGAAAACCTTGTGCCTACTTTTCTCTGAAAGCTATTCGGCCGTCACAAACGAACTGGCCTCTGACCGTACCCTTGCCACCGTCCCCTTCGCCGGCCGTTACCGCCTGATTGACTTTGCCCTCTCTTCGCTGGTCAAGTCCAGAGTCAACAACGTCGGCATCCTCACCAAAGAGCATTACGGCTCGCTGGTCGACCATGTGGGCTCCGGCAAGGACTGGGACCTGGACCGCAAAAACGGCGGTCTGAAGATCCTGACCCCCTTCGCAACCCCCGGTTCTGAGACTACCCGTAACCGCTCTAAAATCGACGCGCTGCTCTCCTGCCAGATGTATTTGGAAGAATCTAACGAAGAATATGTCATTTTGGCCGATAGTAATATCGTAATGAACATTGACTTTGCCGACCTGGTGCGGTATCATAATGATAAAGGTGCCGACATCACCATCGTCTACCAGCAGCGCAGCGACGCCGTTTACAACGGCCTGGTCATCGATCAGGACCGCGACGGACGGGTCGTGGACGCTTATTATGCCGCCGGACAGATGAGCGACCGTCAGAACCAGGTGCTCAAGGTCTTTGTCTTCAACAAAGACCTGCTGCTCAACCTCCTCGGCCGTGCATACACCTTCGGCTGGACCGATTTCGAGCGGGACTTCATCACCAAGAACATCAACAAGCTCCGGATCTGCGGCTATGAACATAAGGGCTACTGCGCGGTCATCAATACGGTCGGCGACCTTTACAAGGCGAGCATGGAGATGCTGACTCCCGCCATCCGTAAGGAAGTCTTCGAGTCCGGCACCACCATCCTGACCCGCGTCAAGAACAGCCCGCCCACCCTCTACGGCTTTGAGAGCAAGGTTAAAAACAGCCTCATTGCCGATGGCTGCGTCATCGACGGCACCGTTGAAAACTGTGTCATCTTCCGCGGCGTTAAGATTGAAAAGGGCGCGGTGCTCAAAGACTGCGTCATTATGCAGAATTCGACCATCCACTCGGGCGCTAAATTGGAGTGCGTCATCACCGATAAAGACGTTACGGTTCAGCCGGAGCATGTAATGGGAGGTTACCCGACCTATCCCTTCGTCATCTCCAAGGGCCAGACGGTATAAGTGTGGAAGGCGGCGGCCTTTCGGAAAAAAGACCGCCGTTCTTTTCTGAGAGAAAGGATGGGAACCCATGAAGATTTTGTTTGCCGCTGCTGAGGCGTCTCCGTTTATCAAGGTCGGCGGCCTTGGGGACGTAGCCGGCGCACTGCCCAAGGCGCTGGTGGAAAAGGGACATGACGTCCGGGTTGTGCTGCCGCTTTACTCCTCGATCAAGTGGGAGATGCGTGAAAAATGTCAGTACCTGAAGTATTTCTACTTTATGCACGGCTGGCGCAACTGCTACTGCGGAATTTTTGAAGCCAATATTGACGGTGTCGTCTATTATCTGATCGACAACGAATATTATTTTAAGAGACGGGCGCCCTACGGGGAGTTTGATGACGGCGAACGGTTCGCCTTCTTCTCCCGGGCAGTCCTGGAAATCCTCCCCCAGGTGGATTTTATCCCGGATATCATCCACTGCAACGACTGGCACACCGCGGCTGTGCCGGTATACCTGGATGCCCAGTACCGCTGGCGGGAAGGGTATGAGTATATCCGCACCATCTTCTCGATTCATAACATCGAGTTCCAGGGCAAGTATGGCCTCGATACGCTGGGAAGCGTCTTTGCGCTGCCTCCGGACTGGGAGAGCGTCGTCGAGCATGACGGCTGCTTAAACCTGATGAAAGGCGCCATCGAACGGGCCAACGCGGTCAACACCGTCTCGGAAACCTACGCCAACGAGATTTTGGACCCCTATTTCTCCTTCGGTCTGGATTCGATTCTCCGCCCTCGCCGGTATAAACTCTCCGGTATCGTCAATGGTATTGATGTCAAGGCCTTTGACCCGGCCACGGACCCGGCCATTGCTGTCAACTATGACATTAAGACCCGCGCCGATAAGGTGGAAAATAAGCTGGCCCTTCAGCAGGAGCTGGGACTTAGAGTAGATCCGGATGTCCCGATGATTGGGATGGTTGGGCGGCTCACTCCCCAGAAAGGTATCGACCTGATGTACCCGGTGATGGAAGAGCTGATGAAACAGGATGTGCAGCTGGTGGTCCTTGGCACAGGTTATGCCGAAATCGAGGACTTTATGCGTTTCTGCGATGCGGTTTACCACGACAAGATGCGGGCGATGATTACCTTCTCGGCTTCGATGGCCCAGAAGATTTACTCCGGCGCAGACCTCTTCCTGATGCCCAGCAAGTCGGAACCCTGCGGCCTGGCCCAGATGATCTCGATGCGTTACGGCACCATTCCGGTTGTCCATGCGGTCGGCGGCCTCAAGGATACCGTCATCCCCTTCAACCCGATGGAAGGCACCGGAAACGGCGTCAACTTCCAGTCCTACAACGCTTGGGATATGTACGATGCGATTATGCGGGCGGTAGGAATCTGGCGGGATCCCGATCAGCGGGACCAGATTATGGTCAACGGCATGAGCGGGGATTATTCCTGGGATGTTTCGGCGGATAAGTATCTGAAACTCTATCAGTCGGTATTATAAACCTTAAAACCGAATAGACGCGGAGTTTCCGCTTCTAGTTCTTTTGTAGAAAATGTAGGCCGGTCGGGATTTTGGACCTAATTTTCTCCCGACCGGCCCTTAGTGTGTATCGGTTCTTTCTGGCAGGACGGCTTAAAACCCCTTTTGAACCGTCCTGCGAGAAGGAATCTGCCTTTTCGGACGGCGTGTGGAGAGCGCGCCTGAACGCAAATGGCCATGTAGGCTGTTTTATTTTGGAAAGAGAGGAAAGCTGATGTCTTATTCCGTAAATGAACTGAAAGACGATCTCGTCAAGACTTTGAGCGCTGAATATGGATATGACGCTAGCGAAGCGACAATCCTTCAGATGTACGGCACCGTTCTGACGGTCGTCCAGCAGAAGCTGCTCAAAAAGAGGGGCGAGTACACCGAGAAGATGAAACACTCCGACCAAAAACGCATTTATTATATGTCGATGGAGTTTTTAGTCGGACGTTCTCTGAAAAACAACCTGTATAACCTCGGCATGGAAGCGGAGATGAAGCAGGCGGTTAAGGAGCTTGGTTTCGATCTGGAAACCATCTACGATATGGAGCCTGACGCTGGTCTGGGCAACGGCGGCTTGGGACGTCTCGCGTCCTGCTATATGGACGCTGCTACAACGATGGGATACCCCTTCACCGGTTTCTCCATCCGGTACGAATTCGGTATCTTCCGCCAGAAGATTGTCGACGGCTGGCAGATGGAACTGCCCGACAACTGGCTGGAAATGGGCGGTTTCTGGCTGGTTCCCCGCCGGGACGAGGCCAAGGAAGTTCACTTTGACGGCGAGGTCAAGGAAGAATGGGGCGAAACCGGCCTGAAGACCATCCACAAAAACTACTACACCGTCCGTGCGGTTCCTTACGACCTGCTGATCTCCGGTAAGGATTCGGATGTCGTCAACTCCCTGCGGCTGTGGAGCGCGGAAAGCCCCTCTTCCTTCGATATGGGCAGCTTCGCCCGGGGCGAACACGTCAAGTCGATGGAATCCGGCAACCGTGCGGAGGCCATTTCCAAGGTCCTCTACCCGGCCGACGACAACATCGAAGGCAAGAGCCTGCGGTTAAAACAGCAGTACTTCTTTGTCTCCGCCTCCCTGCAGAACATCGTGCAGGTTCATCTGCGGACCAATCCTTCGCTGGATAACCTCCCCGATAAGGCGGTCATCCACATCAACGATACCCATCCGGCCCTCTGCGTCCCCGAACTGATGCGGATTCTGCTGGACGATTTCGGCTACTCCTGGGAAAAGGCTTGGGACATCACCTGCCGCACCCTCGCCTACACCAACCACACCATCATGAGCGAAGCCTTGGAGAAATGGGATCTGACCCTGTTCCGTCACCATCTTCCCCGGATCACCTCGATTGTGGAGGAGATCAACCGCCGCTTCTGCAACTACGTCTACGAGAATTTCCCCGAAAAGCGGGGCGCAATCTCCAGCATGGCCGCCATCGGAGACAACCAGGTTCGGATGGCAAACCTCTGCCTGATCGCATGTTTCTCGGTCAACGGCGTTTCCAAGCTGCACTCGGATATCTTAAAGTACGACCTCTTCAAGGACTATAACGATATCTATCCCGGCAAGCTGACCAACGTCACCAACGGCATCACCGCCCGCCGCTGGCTCAACCAGGGCAACCCCCTGCTGGCCGATATGATTTCCGGCCTGATCGGCGACGGCTATGTCCATGACCTGGCACAGCTCTCTAAGCTTAAACAGTTCATGAACGACGACAAGGTTCTCAACCAGCTGGGCGAGATCAAACGGAAAAACAAAGAGCGTCTGGCCCAGTATATCGCTGAGCACAACGGTCTGCGGGTCGACCCCAACTCCATCTTTGACGTTCAGGTCAAACGGCTGCACGAGTATAAACGGCAGCTGCTCAACGCCCTGGAGATTATCCATCTCTACCTCCAGATCAAGAACGGCGCCACCATCCAGCCCCGGACCTTTATCTTCGGTGCCAAGGCGTCGGCCGGTTACTATATGGCCAAGGAAATCATCCGCTTTATCTGCGCCATCAGCGACGTCGTCAACCGCGACGCTTCCCTCAATGGCCAGCTGAAGGTGGTCTTCCTGGAGAACTACCGTGTTTCGCTGGCTGAGATCATCTACCCGGCGGCGGAAATCTCCGAACAGATCTCCCAGGCGGGCAAAGAGGCGTCCGGCACCGGCAACATGAAGATGATGCTCAACGGCGCTATCACCCTCGGCACCATGGACGGCGCCAACGTCGAAATCCACGACGTGGTCGGCCCCGAAAACATCGTCATCTTCGGTATGAACGCCGAAGAGGTTATGGACCTGGGCCGCAGAGGTTACAACCCCTGGGACGTTTACAACAACAACCAGTATCTGAAGGACATCATCGAGTTTGTCCGCCGGGGCGGCCTCGATGGCAAGAACTTCGATACCATCATCAACTACCTGCTGCAGAACGACCAGTATATGACGCTGGCTGACTTCGACAGCTACCGCCAGGCGCAGGAAAAGGTTGCCGCCCTCTATCAGGATAAGAGAAGATGGAACCAGATGTCGCTGCGCAACATCGCGGAATCCGGTATCTTCTCGGCTGACCGTGCGGTCAAAGAGTATATCGACAATATCTGGTATAAATAATCCGGGTATCCAAAAGGACCTGTGGGGGTTAACCCCGCAGGTCCTTTTTTGTCTGCCTATGAAGGGATAAGGCCCTTATTTTAACCGGCTTTCGGTAAAGACAATCGTCGCCTGTCCGTAGCTGGCGGTAAAGGCCGGTTCGTCAAAGGCCCGCATCCCAAAGGGGGTGTACGCGATGTCTCCCATTAACAGCCGATCCACTAGGGTAATCATGTCCCGCACCTTTTGCAGGTCGTTGGGCACGTACTGATCGCCGTAGGGGAAGTAGCAGCCTTCCTGTTTCCGGTGGCCGTTCATCATGACCACCCCTTCGTACTCCGGCGCCGACATCCGCTCCAGGAAGTGGACGAGCTGAACCCGATAGGTGGAGAGGTCGGTGGCGCCGGGAACCTGCATCCAGACCCCTAGGGCGTCGCCGGTCAGGGCAATCTTCCGCTTTTTGTCCAGGTAGACGACGCTTCCAGGGGTGTGGCCGCCCAGGTCGAAGACCTCTACCTCGTATCCACCGCCCAGGTCGATGATGTCGCCGTCTTTCACCGGCATCAGCTGGGCGTCAAACGTCCGTCCGCCCATCATCTCTTTCATAAAGGGTTGGTCGAACATCCCTTTGTCCTTTTCGCTCATGTAGTAGCGGTCAAACTTGTCCAGGTGATACATGTGGTCACCGTGATTGTGGGTGACCGCCAGGTCGAAGGGCAGGTGGGTCAGGCTCTTAATCATCCCGATAAAATCGTTGTCCGCCATGCCGGTGTCGATGACCAGAGCCCGTTCGGTGCCTTCCAGCAGATAGAGGGAGTCGTCGATGGCGTCTTCAATCCACCAGAAACCCGGCTGGATAAAGTGGATTTCGTACCGGTCGGTGGTTTTGTGGCTGAATAGCCATTCCAGCGCCTCTTCGTTCTCATAGGCCGGCACCCAGGCGGCGTGGGGGAAGAGCCCGTGGTCCTCCATCCAGCCGGCGGGGTATTCGGTGTAGTGGACGTCGGTCCCGCCGGCCCCCCGCAGGGCATTGACCATCCATCTCGACCCGACACTGTCCGGGTGATGGGCGGCGTAACCGTAGGCCGGGACCGCCGGGTCGTCCACCGCGTGGAAGGCCCAGACCGGGACATCCTTCGCCTTCCGAACCGCCACCGGATCGCCGCCGCCGCAGATGGGCATGGCCGCCGCAAAGAGGGAGGGGTAGCGGGAGATCATCTTCCAGGTACCGTAACCGCCCATCGAAAGGCCGGTGATGTACACCCGGGAGCCGTCAATGGGCAGCCCTTCCATCCGGGAGAGGGTCATAATCAGCCGGACCAGCATGTCGGTGTATTTTTCGTCGGTCCAGTGTTCTCCTTCGGCCACCTGGGGCGCCGCCACAAAGCAGGGGTGCTTCTGCTGCCACTCCTCCGACGCGAAGGTGTATCCGCCGGAATTGGCGAGGGCAATCCGCGGGTCGCTGCCCCGTTCGCCCGCCCCGTGGAGGAAGAGAACCAGGGGGTAACGTTTTCCCGGTTCGGTCTCGGGCGAAAAGAGCATATAGTCCATCCCGTTGCTGCCGGAACGGAGGGTCCGGCGGACGAATTTGTCCTTGACCGCCTCGATCTTCGGGTCGGGAGCGGGATGCAGAATGGTGTCGGGGTTGTAGCGGTAGTCCAGCATCATTCCGTAGGAAACGCTCTTGTACCGGAGGTTGCCGGTCCGGTGGGGCATGACCTGTTCTTCGCTGTCCAGGGAGCCATTCAGGATGCGGGCGGTGGCGATGTAGCAGTCCCGGATATACTGGCCGGTCAGCTGAACCGGGGACTGGTTGCGGTGACCGGGGTAGACCAGCAGATCAGGAATATCTTCAACCGTTTCCCACAGCTTTTTGACCCCCGGCAGAAAACGGGCAAGGGGAATCGAGGTGGGTATCTGCATCCAGAAGTTCCCGGAGCCCACCGTATCGCCGGTAAAGATCAATTTGTGTTCCCGGTCTAAGAAGGCCATGCAACCGGGGGTGTGGCCGGGGCAGCAGATGGATTCCAGGGTGACGCCGCCGAGATAGAAGGTTTCTCCTCCTTTCAGGCCGGTAAACCAGCTTTCCTGGACGGATTCAGGATTTAAGAATCGGAAGTCCGCCATATTCATGTAGATTTTGCAGCCGGCTTCGGCAAATTCTTTGGTCGAAGCCCCCACATGGTCGCCGTGGCCGTGGGTGATGAAAACGTCTACCGGGAGGGAAGTGATTTCCCGCACGGCCTTAAAAAGCCCCTTGGCGTTTTGCAGAGTGTCGATGACCACCGCCCGGTTTGTCCCGATGTAGAGGTAGGCGTCCACATAGGGAACCGGCTTGCCATTCCCGGCAAAGTCGGCGGATTCGGTGAACTGGTAGAGGTTTTCAGCAATTTGTTGGAGGGTGAAGTCCATCTTTTTCGCTCCTTTCGGGATTAAATGGGAAAAGCCCGCCGCCGCCAGTACCGGCAGCGGCGGGAAGGCTATTGAAGGTATCGCAGGTTAAATTATTCGCTGAAAGCTGCGTTCAGCTCGTCCAGCACCGGCTGAATCATCGCCATCTTGTCGGAGACCCACTGGTCGTAGTTGGCGTCAAAGTCGCCGGATTTGGTGATGATGTTGGCATATTCGTCGGCGTAGGTCATCGACGCCAGGTTCATCGCCTGGGAAGAGTAGCTTAAGAGGTCCCAGTCGGGTTCTTCCCCGATGGTGCTGGCAATCTTGGCCCGTTCGATGTACAGGTCAGAAACCAGATCCCGAGCTTCCTTGCTGATACTGGGATTGATGAAGGAGTAGTCGTCCGACAGAATGAACATATTGCCGGTGATGGGAGACATGGTGGTGTATTTTTCGGTCAGAGCAGCGTAGCCGCCGTCCAGCAGAGAAACGACCTCGCCATTTTCGTCGTAGGTCCAGTCGACGTCCGGCAGGCCCAGACGGATGCGGAGCTGGCCCTCTTCGGTGCAGCCGTAGTCCCAGATGGACATGATCCGTTCATAGGTGGCCTCGTCGATATTGGGCGAGAGGATGTTGACGCCCCAGTAGTTGGTGGAAGGCGTGTCCTGAGCGACCCCATTGTCGTCGGTGATAATCATGGGAGAAGCGACCTCCCAGAAGTCCAGGTTCAGGTTATTTTGCATCTCAACGGCAAAGTTATCAAAGGTGGAGGCCATGCCTTCGATGACAACTGCTGCGCCGTCCCCAGCCGCATAGAAATGACCGGCGTCGTCAGGAGACTGCATGGTGTAGAATTCCTGATAAATGAGCCCCTCATCGTAGGCCTGTTTGATCTTGCGGAGACCTTCTTTGATGCCGGTTTCTTCTTCCGCAGGGCCCCAGTGATACATACCGTCATCCGCTTTATAATAGGCGGATTCCATCGTGCCGTTGGCCTCCGCTACCTTGCCCAGGAGGGTGCCGATACCGCCGGAAGACGTATACAAGGGAACATCGGTGAGGCCTGCGTCTTTGACCGCACGACAGTAAGCAAAGAATTCGCTCTCGCTGATCGTCCGGGTATCCAGTCCGCTTAAGGTAAATCCGGCCTGTTCAGCCCAGTCGGTCCGGATCATCAGCGACATATGGTTGGTGATGAGGTCGGCGGGGAAGTTGTTGGCAAAAGTCGGGCGGAAGAAGTAGTACATGCCGCCGTAGAGCTCTTCATAATGGGCGTTGGCTTCCGAGCAGGTGGCAGCGGCCGCCAGGTTGGGATACTCGGTCTTCCAGTTTTCCGGCATCTCGTAAACGAGGCCCTGTTCCGCGTAGTTGGCCGCGTCGCCGGGGGTAAAGTTCCAGACGCTCCAGTCGGGAAGGTCGTCGGCGTTGATCCAGGTGTTCAGCCGTTCAACCCAGGTGTCAAAGCTCAGGGAGATGACGTCCCATTCGATGTTAAAGGTGTCGCTCCACCAGTCATAATACTCGTTGCCGTGGGTGTAATCGAAACCGTCGGTGCACTGGATACCGGCAAAGGAGATGGTAATCGGTTCAGAGTAGTCCCGGGCCAGGATGTCTTCCGCTGTGACGCCTGTAGTGGCTGCCAGGACGCCGGAGTCGGTGGAAGTTTTAGCGGGTTCGGTGGAGGTAGTGGAGGTTTCCGAACTGGAGTTCGAGGCGGTGTCTTCGGAAGAGGTGGTGGTCTCCTCGGAAGCGTTGCAGGATGCGAAGGATGCGACCATGGAAGCGGCCAGAAGCATAGCGAGAAGTTTGCGGGATTTCATAGTGTTACCTCCTGTAAATGTGTATTTTTCAGCCGGTTTTTCCGGTTTTTGGTTTGAGGGGAAGCGATCAGGCTTTGATTGCGCCGATCATAATGCCTTTGGTGAAGTATTTTTGCAAGAAAGGATAAACGCACATAATGGGAATCATGGTGGCCATGACGGCTGCCATCTTAATGCCGTTGGTGAAATTGCGTTCTCCGATATCCGACATGATGGTGGAATCGTCCACCACCTGGGAATCCATGACGATGGATCGAAGCACCTGCTGGAGGGACTGCCAGTCATTGGAGCGCAGGAAGATCATCGACTGAAAGTATTCGTTCCACAACTGAACGGCTACGAACAGAACCACGGTGGCGAGAATCGGCTTGGAGAGGGGGAGGACAATCCGCACCAGGATGGTCCATTCGTCCGCGCCGTCCAGGTTGGCCGATTCGATCAGCGCTTCCGGCAGGGAGCAGAAGTAGTTGTAAATGAGGATCATATTGAAGGTGTTGAGACCCTGGGCAAAGATGATGGCCCAGATGGTGTTGGTGAGTCCCAGGTCTTTCATGACCAGGTAGAGGGGAACAATGCCACCGTTGAAGATCATCGTAAACAGGATCAGCATGAAGATCAGTTTCCGTCCCGGCCAGCCTTTGCGGCAGAGGGCGTAGGCCAGCGTCGAGCACAGGATCAGGTTGATCGGCAGACCGAACAGCAGATAACACAGGGTGGTCTTATATCCCACCAGAATCCGGTTGTCTTTAAACAGCTGTTCGTAAGCGTCCAGCGTCGGCTCTTTCGGCCAGAGGACCCAGGTAGACTGCATGTATTCTTTGTAGGAGGTGAAGGAGATTGCGATTACATTGAAGAAGGGAACGAGAATACACAGCATTCCAGCGGTCAGCAGGATGATGAGAACCCAGTCCATTGCTTCAAAACGTTCTTTGCCAAATTTGTGTTTAGCGGCCATACCGATTGCCCCTTTCTTTTGTATTAGCCAAATAGTCCTGTGCCGCCCATCATCTTGGAGCCTTTATTGGCAATAACCAGAAGGGTCATGTTGATAATCGAACGGAAGAGAGATACGGCGGTGGAGAAACCGAAGTCGGTGGAAGCGGTGAAGGTGATCCGGTAGATGTACATGTCCAGAACTTCGGCGACGTTTTTGGTTGCGGCGTTACTGAGGTTGAAGATCTGGTCGAATCCCGCGGTCATCAGGCCGCCGGTGGTCATGATAAAGAGGACCGATACGGTGGGGAGAATGTTGGGCAGGGTGACATGCCAGATCCGCTGCCAGCGGGTGGCGCCGTCAATCTCCGCCGCCTCATACTGATCCTGGTCGATGCCGGAGATGGCCGACAGGTAGATGATCGAGGAATAACCGGCCGATTTCCAGATATCGGTGATGTAAAGCATCGGCTGGAAGAGGACTTCGCTGCCCAGGAAGTTGACGCTATCCAGTCCCATGGCACCGAGGGCGCTGTTGACCAGCCCATCTACCGAAAGAAGGTTGGTCATGATCGAGGCGACGATGACCCAGGAGAGGAAGTGGGGGAAGGTGAAGATGGTCTGCATCACCTTTTTGTACCGTCCGACCCGCAGTTCGTTGAGCATTAAGGCCAGCAGAATCGGCGCCGGGAAGTTGATGACCAGCCGCCCCAGGTTGATGACCAGCGTCCGGCCCACCGAACGCCAGAAGTAAACGTCCCGGAAAACCGCTTCAAAGTTTTGGAAGCCGCACCAGGGGGAACCCCAGATGCCGATTTTCGCCTTGTAGGTCTTGAAAGCCAGCTGCAAACCGGCCATTGGGTAGTAGGCGAAGATGATGTACCAGACCACAGCGGGTATGATCAGAATGTAAATCTGCCAGTACTTTCGCATGTTTATTGCGACTTTTTGCAGGCCGGTGGCCTGGGCGGCGGTAACCACCTTTTCGGTTTTCGCTGTTGCAGCCAAGTGTACCACTCCTTAAGTTATATTTTCTGCACAAATCAGGTTCATATCTTGTGCGGAAGTTGTTGACATTATCATAATGGATTTTTAAAAAAATGAAAAGAGACAATTTTCGGTTTTGCTCTTACAATTTTCGGATAGCCGGTCAAATCTATTGCCGAACGGAAAAGGGGTATGATACAATACAGATAACGATCAGATAAAGGGGCGGGCGCATTTGGATAAGGAATCGAAAAAAAAATCCCGCCAAACGGCAGGACCTTCGTTAAAAGGAACGCTCATTCTGTCGGCGGGACTGGTGTTGGCCGCCGTCATCGCCGTAATGAGCTACTATATCTTTGGGGTTCAGAGCGCCGTCCGCCAGCAGGCGGAGGAGAGCTTTGAACAGGTGACCAACGCTTCTTTGGAGCAGATGGAGCGGGTTTTTAACAGTTCCCAGGATTCTGCCGTGACGGCAGCCTACTCCAACGCCACCCAGATTTTCCTCCTGTCCGGGACGCCGGGATCGGTCATCGAGGCGAAATCCTCGGCGGCGGATGTGCTGACCTACATCCGAACGCTGGGATATGGATTTGAAGACGTCACCTTCTTCTCCTTCCGGGGGCGAAAACTTTCGGCCACCAACGCCTATTCCGATGTGGTACAAGCTGCCTGGGAAAAGGCGGGGATTGGGAACGATTTGATTTTTTCGAAATCCTGTTACGTGGCGGTACAAGGGGAGGATAAGCAGGATTATGTGGTTTACCTGTTTCCCGTTTACGGGAGCATCGACGGTTACCGCTACCGGTTTAATCCGATTCTCGGCGGAGTTGTATACAGGATGGACCGGCTGGTCGAGAGCCTGATTCCGGTGGGGTACCATTCGGGAGCCGCAGTGCTGGTGGACGGGGGAAAGATATTGGGTGGCACCCGTTCTCTGGATGCCGATGAAGCCCATGCGATTTCCCAGATTCCAGAGGGAGAAAGCTTTAGCTCAATTGGCGGAGAACAGTACCTGACCAGCCGCCGGACGGTGGAAGGACCAGAGTGGGAGTTGATCTACCTGGTGCCGGTGGCGGACGCCGTTTCAGCGGTGGACCAGATGCGAAATCCGTTGGTGATGGTGATTTTGATTTCCGTACTGGGCTTTTTGCTGCTGATGTTTCTGATTCTAGCTCGGGTCCGGCAGGATATTGCCAATCTCAGCGCCGACATCGGCCGCTTAGGGGAAACCTCTACCGTGCGGCAACCCAATATCCAGGAGCTGCGGCCGGTTTCCGCGGTGCTGAACCGGACGATGGAGCGGCTTAAAGAGGCCGCTTTCCAGGAACAGAAGCTGACCCGTATGACCTATGAGGCACAACTGGCCCAGTATCGGGCCGAGATGCTGGCTTACCGTTCCCAGATTAACCCCCATTTTTTGTTTAACACCCTGGAGACCGCCCGGGCGCTGGCCCATCGGTACAAAGCCCAGCCGGTGGAACAGCTGGTGGGCGGGATGTCCCAGATGTTCAGATATTCGATCTATGCGCCGGCCTTTGTTCCGCTGGAGGAGGAGTTGGGACAGCTGGGAGGGTATCTATCGGTGATGGACGTCCGGTTTCCCGGCTACTACCGGGTTTTGGAGGACATTGACCCGGATACCCTCAGCTGGCCGCTGCTGCCGATGCTGCTGCAGCCGCTGGTGGAGAATGCGTTGACCCACGCTTTTCCCACCAGAAGGGGCAATCTGCTGGTGCAGTCGTTTATTCAACAAAACCGACTCCATGTCAGAATCGCTGACAATGGAATCGGCATTCCACAAAAACAGCTGGAAGAAATTCACTGGAAGATGAGACATACCGAAGGCGAAACGGCTTCGGCGTCGGCGGAAACGGAGGAGTTCGGCGTCCCCAAAGGGAGCATCGGCCTTCCCAATATCTACCGCCGGTTAAAGCTGACCTTCGGGGACCACGCTCACCTGCTCCTTCGTTCCAAGGAAGGATACTACACGGTGGCGGAACTGGTGATCCCCGATACCCGGGGGAAGCTCAGCTGATGCGGTTTTGTTTGCGGTACAGTTCCGGCGGCAGGCCGGTTTCCGCCTTAAAATGCCGCCCAAAGTAGGAGTAATCGCTGTACCCGCATTTGGAGGCCACCTCCCGCAGGGTGAGCCGGCTGCCGGTTAAAAGCCGGATGGCCCGGTGCAGCCGGATGCGGCGCAGAAACTCCAGAACCGTTTCTCCCACCTGCTTCTTGAAGAGGTCACAGATGTAGGTTTCGGTCAGATAAAAGGCCCCGGCCAGCATTTTGAGGGTGACTTCTTCCTCCAGGTGTTCCCACAGATACAGCTGGATATCCGCTGCCGCCAGGGGTGTGTCCCCGGTGGCCGAGGCGAAACGAAACCCGCCGTCCAAGGAGGCATAGGCCGAATGAATGAGCATCTCCCCGTCGCCAAACCCGGGGGAGGGAAGGGACTCCCCGGTATCGGGCGGGAGTTCGGGGAGCCGGGTATTGACCAGTAACCCGGCAAAGGAACCGATCTGTACCGGCTGGGCTTTCGGGATGTTGTAGGCGTGGAGAGCCATCCGGTCGGAGAGGAGCAGCCGACCATTGACCCTTTTTGCTTTCTTTGGGAAAATGGGATGTTCCCAGTCAATCCGCAAGGGCGCAGGACGGTCGGTATGACGGGGCCGGACGGAGCGGTCCAGCTTCTCCTTCAGCAACAGGGCGACCTCGTGGACGTCGGCTGCCGACAGCGGCTTTACCAGATAGTAGACCGCCGACAGCCGGATGGCTTCCCTGGCCACCTCGAAATCCGAGTAGGCGCTCACCACCACGCACTCCACCGGCAGGGGAATCTCCCGGATGGCGTGGATCATCTGGATTCCCGACATGTCCGGCATCCGGATATCGGTGACAATGGCGTCCGGTTGGCAAAGCCTGGCTTGTAAAATGGCCTCCTGCCCACAGCTGCACCGGGCCACAATGGTGAACCCGGCGGCCTCCCAGTCGATGATCTCTTCCATCCCGGACAGCGCCCAGGGTTCATCATCCACCAACATCAGTTTGTACAGTTGTTTCATGATACACGCCTCCTTTGCCCTTTATCTCCAGTATATCACATGGATGATGGAAAATCCATAGTATAAATGAAATCTCGTATTTTATTTTATATATAATTCTATTTCACATATGTTTATTTTAATCCAGAAAGGATGGTACATATGATCATTGAAAGGCAGACTATGATGGCGCTGCAACAGCTCCACCGGCTTTGGGCCGACGGAAAGGCCTGGCGTCCCAAGGACTATCCCCTGGCGGAGGTGTTTGAAACGGTCCCCGGGGTGTACTCGATCTTCGGCCGCAGCCCCGGGGCCGGCGGAGACGCCTGGACCCACCTGATTATCGGGGAAGAGCGGGCGATGGTTGTGGACACCGGGTTCGGGATTGGAGATCTGCGGGGGCTGATCGAGTCGCTGACCGATAAACCCTACGATGTCTTCAACACCCATTTCCACGGGGATCATACAATGGGCAACGTTCAGTTTGACCGGGTTTATATCCACCGTTACGATCTGGAACCTCTTCAGAAGCTGATGACCCCCACGGCCCGGGAAGGCTTTGTACCCGATGAAGGGGAGTTCTACACCCTTAAAGACATTCCGCCCTTTAAACCTTACGAGATTCTGCCGGTGGACGAAGGGTACACCTTCGATCTCGGCGGCGGGGAGACGTTGGAAGTGGTTCATCTCCCGGGGCATACCGCCGGCGGCGCCGCGCTGTTGGACCACAAAAAGCGGATTCTGTTCAGCGGCGATGCAATCTGCGGCACTCCCACCTTTATCTTTGGCGCTCTTCCGGAGGGGGAATATCAGGATTATTATACCGTTCATGCTTTCCGGGATGCGCTGGAAAAACTGGCCAAGCGGGTTGGAGAGTTTGACGTTCTCTATCCCGGTCACAACTATCTGGGGGTTCCCAACGAGATTGTCCCTCAGGAACTCCAGGTGTGCGAATCAATTCTCGCCAATCCAGACCAGTATGACGACATGTTAGGCAGCATTGGCCGGACTGGTATGGTTCGTCAGATTGGCTGGGGCTCGGTTGCTTACTCCAAGGAGCGGCTGTAAACTGCCGGATTTCCTGTATGAATCCAAAACAAACCCCCCATCCGATTGGATGGGGGTTGACCGATCACAGCATAAACCCCCGCCCTTGCCGTTTTGGCAGGAGCGGGGGTTTTGTTAAAGCCGTTTATTACAGCAGCGGGATACCCGCTTCTTTGCATTTTTTGACTGTCTCTTCGTCCCAGACCGAGCACTGTACCTCGCCGATATGGGCGACGCCTAAAAGCAGCATGCACAGCCGAGACTGGCCGATGCCGCCGCCGATGGTGTAGGGGAGTTCCCCGGCCAGCAGCGCTTTATGGAAGGGGAGGACCCGGCGGTTGTCGCATCCGGCGATGGTCAGCTGTTTGTCGAGGCTTTCGGGGCTGACCCGGATGCCCATCGAGCTTACCTCATAGCTGCATCCCAGCGTGTCGTTCCAGAAGAGGATGTCGCCGTTTAATTCCCAGTCGTCGTAGTCGGGCGCGCGGCCGTCGTGGGGCTTGCCGCTTTTGAGCGCCCCGCCGATCTGGGAGAGGAAGGTGGTGCCGTGGGCTTTGACAAAGGCGTTCTCCCGTTCCTTCGGCGTCAGGTCGGGGTAGAGGTCTTCCAGCTGCTGGGTGGTGATGAAGGTGATCTCCTCGTCGTGGGCCGGGCGGGCGGCCAGCTGCGGGAAAATCGCCCGCATCGTCTTTTCGGTCTCGCAGATCGCGTGGACGATCTTTTTGACGGTGTCCTGGAGGTATGCGGTGGTCCGGTCCTCCTTTAGGATGACCTTTTCCCAGTCCCACTGGTCGACGTAGACCGAATGGAGGTTGTCCAGCTCTTCGTCCCGGCGGATCGCGTTCATGTCGGTGTAGAGGCCGGCCCCCGGCTGGAAGCCGTAGTCGTGGAGCGCCTTCCGCTTCCACTTGGCCAGCGAGTGGACGACCTGGGCGTTTACGCCGGTGTCCTTCATGTCAAAGGCGACGGGGCGCTCGACCCCGTTTAGGTCGTCGTTTAAGCCGCTGGCCGCGTCGACAAACAGCGGGGCCGAGACCCGGCGGAGGTTTAACGACCCGCAGAGCATATCGGCGAACAGCCGCTTGTTCAGCCCGATCGCCTTTTGGGTGTCGTAGAGGCTGAGGAGCGGTTTATACCCGGCTGGGATGATGACTTTGCTCATGGGGAACAGTCCTTTCTGCAAACAGTTTTGTCCTTTATCC
>CALXHB010000165.1 GCA_944387995.1 uncultured Clostridia bacterium
ACCAAGTTTCACTTGGATGGACCAGGCTCCGCGCCTGGATGCGCCAAGGACCAAAGGCCCCTGGACCCCATTATCCGACGCGGCGTGGGTTGGCCGCCCCTCACGGTTCTGAACGTTTGACAAGCAAACGGTCTTCGTACAGACCTGGACGCTCGGAGCGTGCGGCCGATCAACCGAAGCGTTTCGGGAAATATATGGTTCCGAAGCGTTGCAGCTTATTTGCCCAATTTATCCCGCGGACAAGTCTGTCCTGAAGACTGCGAGCTTGTCGAGCAGTCCGCTTTCTTTTGAGCGTGAGCTATCGCTGCGTCGGACAAGAAAGTTTCGCTAGGCCTTTTTAAAGGCCGAAAAAAATTAAAGTTCTTTCTCCATCGGAAGGTGGGGGATGCCCAGTTCGAGGAAGCCTTCGCCGGAGACGGAGTAGCCCAGTTTCTGGTAGAAACCGGAGGCGGTGCGGCGGGCGTGGAGGACGATTTTATGGGCCTGCTGTTTTTGGAGCAGCTGTTCGGAGGCTTCGATCAGTGCCCGGCCATATCCTTTGCCCTGGAGTTCGGGTTTTACGCAGACCTGGCGCATCTGATAGACCCCGTCCCCCAGCGGGTGGAGCAGCAGGAACGCCGCCAGCGTGCCCGACACAAACCCGCCCAGGTGGATGTCCTCTTGATCCCGGGAGAGGTCTTCGTCCTTAAGGTCCAGCCCCAGCGGGTGGCGGAGGACCTCGTTGCGGAGGGCGTATTCTTCCTTATATTCCGGGTCGGAACAGCTGAAAGTTTTAAACTGGATGTCCATTTTCATTTCCTCACTTCCCGGCGCCTGAGGGACGCCATTTGACAATATTGTACCCCAAAACGCCGCCGGTGTAAAGCGGCTTGCACATTTCCCGCACCCCTGGCATAAAATGCAGTACGCTGGGTTTTAAGTCCCGGCCAAAACGAACGAGGGAGGAACTCTATATGCCAGATTCCATTACTTACGCCAGTGGGAAAAACAGCGGGTCCGGGATCTCCGCCTCCGGGACCGGGATTTCTGCCACCTCCGGCGCCGCCTGCCAGGCCGCATCGCTGGGCGGATTCAAGGAAGCGGTCTGCTTAAACGCTGGGCGGGTGTACGATTCCTGTTCCAGCAAAGACTGCCTGGAGGACCTGTGGGTCTATATGACCGCCCCCTGCCAGGCGCTGCTGGACAGCTGCGCTTCTGTCCGCTGCCGGTCGGTGGACGTTTTGCACGTCGCGATGGAAGTGGAGAGCGTACCGTTTAACAGCGGCTACTACTCGGTCGACATGACCTTCTATTTCCTGATTACCCTGGACGCCACCGGCACCTCCAGCGGCCCCGCCTGCGGCAGCCAGACGGTGGAAGGGATTGCAGCCTTCAACAAGAAGGTCATCCTCTTCGGTTCGGAGGGGAGCGTCCGCAGCTTCCGCTCGGGAGACAGCATCCCCTGCACCCTCACCTCCGACACCCCCACCGCCCAGGTCCAGACGGTGGACCCGATCTGCCTGGGGCTCAAACTCTGCGATCAGCCCAAACCCAGCTGCGGCTGCGAGGCCATTCCTCCGGAACTGGAAAACCTGCTGGGCGGTCCGATTGTTATGCAGGCCAACCGGTATCTGTACGTGACGATTGGGCTGTTCTCGATTGTCTCGCTGGAACGGCAGCTGGAGATGATGGTGCCGGTCTACGACTTCTGCATCCCCGAAAAGGAATGTGTCTCGGCTTCTGCGGAAGATCCCTGCGAGCTGTTTAAGAAGATCCGGTTCCCGGTCAACGAGTTCTTCCCGCCCAAGGACTGCGGCTGCGACTGATAGGCAGGTTCGAATGACAATTTAACAAATTGCGGGCATACAGTTGGAGGCGGACTGTATGCCCGCTTTTGGCATAAAACGGTGAAAATGGTCATGAAAACGGAAAATGTTGGGGAAAAATGTGAATTTTGTCTAAAAATGTCGTTCATTTTACAAAAAAATACCAAAAGAATTCCCGAAATCCCTTGACAATTCGATTTATACAGTGTATTATATGTTTATCGCAGGCAGAGATGGATTCCCGCTTTTAGCCGCCTTCCATGACGGGGGCCGGGCGGGGACCGAGGTGGTAAAAGGAGTGCCTATGACGGAACTTCCCCAACTGAATGAAACAGACGACGAGACCCTTTGCCGCCGGGCGGCGGAAGGGGATCGGGAGGCGGAAGGAACGCTTATCTCCCGATACCTGAAGATGGTGCGGCGGTTTGCCGGCCATCATCGGGGGGTGCTGGACTACGAGGACCTGGTGCAGGAAGGCTGCATCGGGCTGTTGGATGCCATTGGCAGCTTCGACCCCTCCCAGAACGCGAAGTTCGGGACCTTTGCCTACACCTGTATCCGCAACCGGGTCTACCGCGCGATGCAGGAAGCGTCCGGCCGGCAGCCTCCGGTTGTCCCGCTGGATGAAGGGGAGACGGCTCCGGCCTCTCAAGACCCGGAACAGCTGGTCCTAGCGCGGGAACAGCTGGAAACAGCGATGCAGAACCTGGAAGTGGTTCTGACACCCCTAGAAAAAAAGATTTTCTTTGCGCACCTGGGCGGATTTGACTATCAGACGATTGCTTCTACTCTCCATATTTCGCAAAAGTCGGTGGATAATGCGCTGCAGCGGGTCCGGAGGAAGCTCAGACAGGTAAAACCTTAAGTCTCCTTCGTGCGAAGAACCCAATGCCCCTATAGCTTAATTGCAGAGCGTTGTTTCCGCAAAGATGGCGGTGCGAATCCGCCGACGGGCAAACTATTTATTCTCAAGCGAGGTATGGAAAGATGTATCAGGACAAAACTCTCATCTGCAAAGACTGCGGTAAGGAATTCGTTTTCACCGCCGGTGAACAGGAATTCTACGCCGAGAAAGGTTTTGAAAACGAGCCCCAGAGATGCCGCGAGTGCCGTCAGGCCCGCAAAAACGGCAACGGTGGCGCGAAACCCCAGCGGGAGATGTACACCGCGATTTGTGCTTCCTGCGGTAAGGAAGCGCGGGTTCCCTTTAAGCCGCGGGAAGACCGTCCGGTCTACTGCAGCGAGTGCTTTGCAAAGATGAGAGCAGGCGAATAAGTCAGTTGACGAAAAAGAGGAGACGGGGGTTTTTTCCCTCGCCTCCTCTCTGGTTTTTAGGGGCGTTTTTTGTCCGGATGGCCGGTGGTTCCCGATCTCTGGCCATGAATATTTTACAAATCTGGGGGATTTGGAGGCGCCGCCTCCTCTTGACGGATGAACCCATTGGGTATAAAATAAAAATAATATCCGGGACGGAGCTTTCCGTCCTTTTTGTGTGACCGCTCTTTGGATGATTTTCGGGAGGCGTGATGATGGGAAAAAGGATGCTGCTGATTGTCAACCCCTACTCGGGCAAGCGCCAGGCCAAAGGGGTGCTCTTTGAGATCGTCGACGCCCTCTGCAAGGAGGGGTGGGACCCGACGATTCACGTGACCCAATCCCGGGGCGATGCGACTGCGGTGGCGAAAGAGGCGGAAGGGGTTTACGAAAAGGTGGTCTGCATCGGCGGGGACGGCACCTTAAACGAGATGGTTTCGGGGCTGGCCCAGTGGAAGACCCATCCCTTCGCCGGATATATTCCTTCCGGCACCACCAACGACTTCGCCTCTACCCTGGGGTTTCCCAAATCCCCCAAGGAGGCCGCTCTGACGGCCATCAACGGCGAGCCGTTTCAGTGTGACATCGGCCGGTTTGGGGACCGGTTTTTCGTCTATATCGCGGCCTTTGGGGCGTTTACCGACGTGGCTTATTCCACCGACCAGCAGGCAAAAAACCTCTTTGGGCGGCTGGCCTACCTCTTCCAGGGGGCGCTGGAACTGCCCTCCCTCCAGCAGGGGCAGCATATGCGGGTGATCTGCGAGGACGGGATTATTGAGGATGACTTTATCTTCGGAGCGGTGTCCAACTCCCTCTCCATCGGCGGGTTTAAGGGCCTGCCGGCGGGGGAGATCTTTTTGGACGACGGTTGGCTGGAGGTGCTGCTCATCCGGCTGCCCCGAAACGCTGCGGAACTCAGCGAGCTGGTAGCCGCTCTGTTGGGCCAGCAGTTCGGGCAGCACGGGGTGTACTTCTTCAAGGTCCGGTCGGTGACCTTCCAATGCGACCATCCGGTTTCCTGGACCCTGGACGGGGAGGACGGCGGCAGCCGGGAAGAGGTGGAGATCTCCTGCGTTCCCGAGGCGGTGACCTTCTCGGTGGGCAAGCGCCCGGAGCGGAAGGTCGAGACGGTGACCATGCTGGAAGAGTGAAAAGCTTTTATGAAACGGAAAAGGCCGGGGATAAACCCCGGTCTTTTTGTATATCGATGAAGTTGTTGCATCCGTAACATGCGGCGCTGACTCCAAAGTCTCCAGCCCACGGGGGTCCATAAAGAGTTTAGGATTGACCCCTTTTTAAAGGGGTCACGGGAATGGAAGGGGCAGGGCCCCTTCCCAGGCGCTAATCTCGAGTGAAAGCCCGCTTTTCACAGTTGCTTATGCCAAAGGTTACCCGTCGCGCAGCGACCATTCAATACTCAAAGACGGAAAAGACCGGGTATTAACCCCGGTCTTTTTGTGTGCCAGTTTTGGCCATAGGAAGGGGAAAAGCCGGCTGTGAGGGCAGCCGGCTTCTCGGAGGAAAAATGTGTTATGACCCAACTCCCATAAGGGCACAGCGGACGGTGAACCGCGTGGTTCCACTGAGAGTACAGGTAAAGAGGGTAAGATCCCATCCGCCGCTCACCATTTCTTCAATGGCAGTGGCATCGAGGACCTCGGTCTCTGCGACCGCATAGGTAAAAGTGTTGCCGGAAGTGTCGACGAAACGGATTTCGTCCCCGATTTCCAGCTGATCCAGGTTCCCGAAGTGGGAAGCAAAGTTGTGTCCGGCGAGAACGAGGTTTCCGTCATAGGCGGAACCTTCGTACCGGCAGGGCGCAGTTTCGAGGGCGGGGTAACTCCAGTCGGAGATGACCGGCAGCGTCAGATCCAAAGCGGGCACCTGCAGCACCCCAATGTATCCATATCCGTCGATGTCGACAACTGGCATATCCCCTTCGGGAATGGCGGTATTTTCTTCCAGGTAGACCGGGTCGAGGGTCTGGCCGCCAGATTCAGGGGAGGATTGACCCTCCTCATTAGCGGCCCGGCGCTGGGCGTCCCGGGCATCCCGCTCGGCCAAGAGAAGCTGTTCCAGGGCATTGCCCGCAGCTTCTCCCGCCTGGCGGTCTTCGGAAAAGTTGAGACTGGTCAGCAGGACGGCTGCCAGCACCATCAACATCCCCACCGTTATGAAGAAATTACCGTGTTTTTTGCGCCGCCGCTTTTTCTTAGCGTTCATGACGGCTGTTGCCGCGTTTGTGCTTGAACGCGCCGACTGCGACCATCAGAGCGCCGCAAGCGAGCAGGGCGGGAACCGGCCACCAGAGCTGACCAGTCTGGGGAAGGGTGGGCTCAGCGGGCTGAGCAGGCTGAGCGGATTCCGAAGACGGTTCAGAAGAGGGGGTGGAGGGTTCAACAGAAGGACCGGAAGGTCCAGAGGGTTCTTCCGAAGGACCAGAAGGGGTAACCTCGCTGGGCTCAGAAGAAGGTTCGGAGGATTCAGGTTCAGAAGTGACCGGCGTTTCGATTACCGGTTCTTCGTAGGTGTTGGTGATGTAGAAGACGTTGTCGCGAACTTCTTCGACGTCAGAGTCGTAGTAGGAGGGAACGTCGGATTCGACAACCCACCAGTCGGCGTCTTCGTAACGCTCGCTGATTTCGTAGGAGTCACGCCAGCCGTATCTTTCGTACAGTTCGATCGAGTCGATGTACAGGCCGTCGCGGTAGATGTCAACGGTGATCGAGCTGGGACGGGTGGAAATGTCGTCGTTCTCCCAAATCTTTCGGATGGTCAGAGAAGGATTGGAGGGGATGACGGGTTCTTCATCGCCAGAATTTTCTAAGAACAGATAGGGAATCGGGAAGTTAACACTGTGATCGGTGCCATCAGTCGATTTGAAATCCAGAGTTGCACTGGTATTAGTCGGAATACGGCTCAGATCAAGATTGGAATCAGCTTCAACCGCAGTTCTATCCAATGTTAAATCATAAGAAAGGGTAACCACTTCACCCTGCGCAACGGTCGGAAGTTCCCAATCAAAGCTCTCGGTAGAAGGATTGTAAGTCACTTTATAAGACTTATTATTCAGAACCCCTTCTAAGGTATAATTATCGCGAGTGATCAGTGTAACAGATTGACCGTTTACTTGGATGTCAACGGAATCTATAGAAGTTAAATTAAAGTATCTGCTGATATAGTCGGTAACAGTTCCCGAGGCAATGGTATAATCGGTGTAATTGAGAATTTCATCTTCAATATCATCAAAGATACCATCTACGTTGCTATCAGATACCTTATCCGAGGTACCGCCGATAGTACTTAAACTGGAGACAAAATTAGAAGCCCAAGGATAAGTAGCGGCATTTCCAGCATTAGGACTTGTTACATCGGCATATGCATATGCATTGATTCCGGAGCTGATAATGTCTTTCCATTCGGTAACAGCCATATAAACAGCTGCCTCATTAGCCGAATAGTGATTTGCTAACTCCTCTCCAGGAATATAGTCGCCGTCATAAAATCCAGAATCTTCGTAGGTAGAATCGAACATATTGCCTGTTACATCTGCTTTAAACTGACCACCAATATATGCGTGCTCATATGTATCGATATCTTTTTGAATACCCGCACCATATTTTGCATACCATGTTGAAATGTTTGCAAATTCACCAACAAACGCATCATAATCATTTGGATGGTGAATTTTGAGCATATCATTGCCCGCGTTAATAGATTCCTCTCCATTGGAAGCGGATTCACTGTAAATGGTCATTCCGTTTCCCCACTGATAGGTAATACCATCCGTTACAAGGACTAAGTATTTTTCTCCGGATTGTACCTCGCTCAGCAGATTAACACCGGCCTGTAATCCCAGCTGAATGTTGGTTCCAGATTCATCTTTTTTGGTATTGATGGCATTTTTAATGGAATCAATGTTATCAGCAGAAAGCTCGGTCCAATCCAAAATGGTGCTTGCAGAAGATTCGAAACTTACGACTGCAACGTTTACAGTATTCCCCGCTGTAACGCGAGTCAGCAGCTCGTCCAGCATGTTACCAGCAGATTTTCTGACATCTACACTAGTGGATTTGTCCAAGACAAATACTACATTGGAGCCGGTACGTTTTTGAGCATCACTACTGCCAGCACTTACTTCCAAAGTAACGCGAGTTTGGTCGTTAACCAAATTGGTAGCGCCTTTGTCTAC
This sequence comes from uncultured Clostridia bacterium, assembly GCA_944387995.1. Taxonomy (GTDB): domain Bacteria; phylum Bacillota; class Clostridia; order Oscillospirales; family Ruminococcaceae; genus Faecivivens. The sequence continues at coordinate 7,312 of CALXHB010000165.1, forward strand.
GGTCACTCCACTTCCACTGTAGGGACCGTCACTGTTCTGTCCAGCTGTAGCCGCCATAGGTACCATAAGCGCGGCCGTTGCCATTGCGGTTAAACCGCATAGGAACCGCCTGAGCTTGTGGGTTTTTGATTGTGTTTTCACCCTGCATCTTTCCTTTTTAATAAAGTACGTCGCAATTGACAGCCGTCTGCCCTGTGACGCCGCCGGGGAAAACGGACAGAAGAATCATTCCGTCCCAAAAGAGTGCTAAAAAAACGTGATCCAAGGATAGTTGAGGTATTATGACAGCTTTGTTTTCGCAAAAAATGGCATATCAATATAAGAACTGTAAAAATATGGCTTTACAGTTCTGTTAATTGTGCGCAAATTTAGGAAAATCAATTGCAAAAACTGCGTAGGTATGCTATTATATGTATAATTGATGGCCTGGATGAAAACAAATTCAGGACAGAATGATTCTTCTGTCTAGCCGACCAATCCCAGTTTTTCCAGCTCCCGCCGGTGTTCAGCGCCGGTTGTCAGCAGGTAAATCCGCGTGGTGGAGAGGTTGGAATGTCCCAGCACATCTGCCAGTTTGACCACATCCCGGGTCTGTTTATAAAAGGCCTGGGCGAAAAGATGCCGCAGATTGTGGGGGAAAACCTTTCCCGGTTGGACTCTGGCTTTTAAGCTCAGCGCCTTCATCTCCGCCCAGATCTGTTTCCGAGAGAGCGATGCCCCGCTTCTGGTGAGAAAAATCTCGCCGGAAGCGATTTTTTGTTTCCGGGCGTATTGCAGCAGCTTTTTGCACAGCTTCCCCGGCAGCAGAATCGTCCGGATTTTCCCTTTAAGGGCAATCTCCGCTTTGCCCTCTTTTAAGGCCTCGACGGTGATGTTTTTCACCTCGCTCACTCGGATTCCGGTGCCGCCGATCGTTTCGAGAATCAGTGCCAGCCGTTCCCGGCCGGTTCTCTGGGCGGTTTCCACCAGACGGAAAAATTCTCCCCGGGTCAGCTCCCGGGCGTCGTCCCGGAAGGCCCGCCGCTGGAGCCGGAGGGAACGGAGCCGGTAACCCCACCGCAAAAACTGGAAGAGGGCGTTCACCGCCGCTACCTTTCCGTTGACGGTACCAGGGGAGTAGCGGCGGATCATCTCCTGTTTCCATTCGCCGATCAGGTCCTCGGTGACCGGCCGGCCGGCGGCCCATCCGGCAAACTGTTTGGTATCCCGGCGGTATTTTTCCACCGTCGCCTCGGTCTTTTCCCGCCGCCGCAGTTCGCAGCAGAAGGCGGTCAGCAGATTTTCGTTTAGAATCTTCGCTTCCATACGCAAATCCTCCTTTTTGCCTTATTGTTCCAAAAAGGGTCAGGATTATGCGTCTTTTTCTTTTTAGGCAAAAAAAATCCTCCCGGTTTCGGGAGGATAATAAGACGATGTTTTTTCTGTTTTAAATTTGGGAGAAGGCCCCCGAGATGGCCGGCAGAACCTGCTTTTTCCGGCTGACAACCCCCGGCAGGACGGCGGCGTTTTTCTCAAACTTGCACCCCGGGAAGGCCGTCCGGAGCAGTTCCTCCCCCTGGTCCCCGTAGTAGATCATGTAGGTGGTTTCGTCCCGGACGCTGGTCAGCATATAAAAGACGTCCGCCAGGCCCTGATCCCGGGCTGCCTCCGGCAGGTAGGGGAGCAGCAGCTCCTTCGCGGCGTCCAGGTTGGTCATGCTCATATAGCTGCCCTGGCCGATGCCGTAGCGGGTGTCGCCAGCCTTGAAGACCTTGAAGTCCTGGAGGAAGATCTCCTGGGGGGTGCGGCCTTTGACGTTGCCGCCCGCCTCGAACATCTTGGCGGCGTAGTCCTCGATCTCCACTCCGGCGATCTTGGAGAGTTCTTCCGCCGCCCGTTCGTCCACGGGGGTGGAGGTGGGGGAGCGGAACATCAGCGTGTCCGAGAGGATGGCGCTCAGCAGCAGCCCCGCGATCTCTTTGGGGATTTCCACCATGTTTTCGTGGAACATCTGGGTGACGATGGTGGCGGTGCAGCCCACCGGGACGTTGCGGAAGTAAACCGGTACTTGAGTCTCCATCGATCCGATCCGGTGGTGGTCGATGATCTCGAGGATTTCGGCGTTCTCAAACCCTTCCACCGCCTGGCTCTTTTCGTTGTGGTCCACCATAATCAGCTGCCGCCGCCGGAGGTTTAACAGGTTCCGGCGGGAGAGCAGCCCCACGTATTTCCCACCCCGGGTCACGACGGGGAAGTAGTGGTAGCGGACCTGGGCCATGACCTTCTGGGCGTCGTCCAGGGGGGTGTTGAGGGTGAAGGTTAAGATGTTGTCTTTCAGCCGCATATAATGCCGGACGGGGGAGGCCAGCGACAATAGCCGGGCGGTCGAGTAGAAGTCCTTTGGAGTGACGATGACGGTGCAGCCCCGCTCCTCGGCTAGTTTCTGGATGGTTTTCGGCACCTTCATTTCCGCGTCGGAGCAGACAATCAGGCAGCCCGCCCCCATTTCCAGAGCGCAGAACTGGAACTCGTACCGGCTGGACAGAATCACCATGTCCCCCGGCTCCAGAAAGCTCTCCATCGCCTCGGGGTTGCCGGCGGCGAGTCCCAGCTTGCCCGTTTCCACACACCCGTCGGGGTCTCCCACCAGCATCTCCCCGTCCAGCACCTCCAGGATATTGCGGTAGGGGGTTTTGCTTTCGGCGAGGATGCGGGTGTCGAGGACGTCCATGCAGGCGTCGGAAACGTCGGTCAGGGTGACGATGCTTTCCAGCTGGCCGCTTTTGGTTACCACCGGCAGGGTGTCGATGTTGTCTTTCCGCATCAGCTCCCAGGTTTTATGGACGCTGGTGGTGGCTTCAATGCCGGGCATCTGGCGGAATTCCAGGTCCTGGACCTGGGGGCTGACGTCGGTGCAGAGCCGGGGCACCGGCACGCCGAAGTATTTCAGCACAAAGGCCGTCTCCTGGTTGATTTCCCCCGCCCGCCGGGGTTCGGTGTCCAGCTTGGAGGAGTGGTTCTTTAAATAGGAATAGGCGATGGCCGAACAGATTGAGTCGGTATCGGGATTGCGGTGGCCGATGACCACAACGTTGTGGGTTGGGCGGTAGGTTTGCAGCTTGGTGTCCATCTTTACTTCCTCACTTTCCATCTTCGGTCATCCGAGCTCCGTAAACAGCTGCCGCAGCAGCCGGTCCAGCTGGGCGGAAAATCCCGGGTTTGCTTCCAGCGCCACCGACACGTTTTGGACCTTGCAATCCTCCGGGAAGGACCGGGCCACCGTTCGACCTGCCGCCGGGCCTTCGGTGATGGCGGTCATCGAAAAGGGGTGGGTGGTGAGGAGGGAGGGGTCAATCGCCGCCGCCACTGCCAAGGGGTCATGGAGGGCGCAGCTCCCCCGGTCGGACTCGTGGTCGATATAGTAGCCGGCAATCCGGGCGAAGGTTTCGCCCACCTTGCCGCAGGCCGTCCAGCCGTCCACCGTTTCATGGGTCAGCCGCTGTTTTAAAGTGACGTCCAGCCCCACCATCACCATCGGGAGGCCGCTTTCGAGGACAACCTTCGCCGCTTCCGGGTCGTTTGCGATGTTTGCTTCGGCAAAGGGGGTGACGTTCCCTTCGACGGTCAGCGCCCCGCCCATAAAGACGATCTGATGGGCTTTTGCCACCGTCTCCCGGTCCTCCTGAATCGCCCGGGCGAGGTTATGGAGGGTCCCGGTGCAGACGATCACGAGGTTATCCCCCTCTTTCCGGGCGGCGTCGAGGATAAACCGGTGGGCCGGGACCGGGACAGGGTTCCCGCAGTGGGGGAGGGAGACGTTTCCGACCCCGTTTTCCCCGTGAATCTTGCGGCAGGCGTCCGACACCTGGAAGGGAACGCCGTCCATTCCCGCGTCCCCGGCGGCCACTGGTACCTCCGGGTGGCCCAGCAGCGCGAGAAGGTCCAGCGAGTTGCGGACAGCCTCGGCGGTTTCCACATTGCCAAACCCGCAGGTAATGCCGGCAATTTCCGCTCCCGCCCCGACGGCGTAGGCGATTGCCAGGGCGTCATCGACGCCGGTGTCCATATCCAAAAGCAGTTTTCGTTTGTTCATCTTGTCATCCCCTTTTCATCTATCCGGTCAAAAAACGCCCCTCCCGGGTGAGGGAAGGGGCGTTCTGGGTTTTGTCAGATTTTGAGAAGATCCGAGAAGGTCGACAGGTTGTAAGTACCCTTGCCGCACTTCACCGCGTCGCCGATGGCTGCACATTCCATGCCGCCGGCAATCGCCGCGTCAAGCCCAGCTTCTGCGTCTTCGACGACCAGGCAGTCCTTGGGGTCCATCCCGAGGAACTCGGCCGCTTTCAGGAAGACTTCCGGATGGGGTTTGGAATGGGTGATGTTGTTGCCGTCGGAAACCGCGTCAAAGTAGTCGCCCAGCCCCAGCTGTCCGAGGATGAAGGGGGTGTTCTTGGAAGAAGAACCGATGGCCAGCTTGATGCCTCTGGCCCGGAGCTCGTCCAGGGTGTCCTTAACCTCTTTGGAGAGGTCGGCGGGGGACATGTTCTTCAGCAGTTCGCGGTAGAGGGTGTTCTTCTTTTCGCAGCAGGCTTCCTTCTGGGCCTCGGTCATCGGCTCGCCGTTGTAACGCTCGAGGATGATTTCAAAGGAGGCCATACGGGAAACGCCCCGCAGGCGGTTGTTGATCTGCTCGTCAAAATAGATGCCCAGCTCGTCCGCCAGTGCCTTCCATGCCTGATAATGATACTTGTCGGTGAAGCAGATGACGCCGTCCAGGTCAAAGATAACTGCTTTCTGTTTCATGGGAACCATTCCTTTACCTTAAATTTTGAGGGTATAGAGGATATACCCGTATACGCTTTTGCGGCGGTTTCATTGGACCGCTGCCGTATAAGATAATTATACTGTTTTTGGGGGTAAAAGGCAAGGGTTTTTCGGTAAAATCATCGAAGAAGCGTTATTTTTTGTCCGCTTTGAGCGTTTTGCGTTCTTTTAGGGCCAGCAGAAACCACCCGCCTCCCGATGCCGCCGCCATCAGCCCCAGCACCGTCAGAACCGGATTCCACAGCGGGTGCCAGAAGTCGGGGGAAAAGTAGAACTGGTCGAGGTACATGCCGTAGTCGGCGTGGCGGGTGAACCCCTGCACCGTGTCCCACATCGTCCAGCCGAAGCCCTTTTCCTCGGTCATCTCGCGGAAATAGGAGGCCCAGCTGCTTTCGGTCAGAATCTGATACAAAAACGCTTCCAAATCTTCCAGCTTGACATAATAATAGGGGGTATCCTCCGAAAGGAATTCTCCCGCTGGCAGAAAAGGTTTTACATACCGCCAGCCCTTCCAATAGGTGGGCCAGCTTTTGAAACCGTATCCCGGCTCGGCGCTGTTATGGTCGATTTTCCCGGAGGGAAAGACCAGCAGCTCGGTCCCTTTTTCCAGGGTGAGCGCCGGGACAAACTGGTCTCCCTCCCGGGTGTAGTAGGTGATGGAAAAGGGGAGGGGATAATCGGTAATCGGCTCCAAATCCGGCGGTTCCAGCACCAGAAACCATCCGTAAAAGCGTTCCAGCCGCTTAAAGGTGATCTCTTCCATCGGCGTATGGCCCTCGTAGGGATTGTAGGTTTCATGCTGCCGGTAGGAAAATGCCGCCGATTGATAGGGCCGGTAGTGCCGCCAATGGGCAAAGGAAAGGGCAAAAGCCGCCCCAAACAGAAGGACAAACAGCCAAAACCCCCATCGCAGCATCTTTTTTGCCATCGGCGCCTCCTTTCCGGGGAACAAATTACCCCTTTTTCCCGATGAGTCCGGTGATGAAGTCTTTTTCGTTCCGCCGCATCCCGCAGAGCACCGCTTCTTCACAGAGCCCGGCGATCTGCCGCAGGGTCCGGTTTTCCCGGGCTTTCTCCGCCGGGAGATAGACGCTCAGCTGGAACTGCACCCCTTCCGGCAGTCCGGCCACCGCTTTTATAAGCGGGTCGGAGAGGTCCGGCGGTTCGGTCTCCGAAAACCGCTGGTAGCGGTTAAAGTCGGTTTCCGCCTTTCCGTATTCCAGATAGGTTTTGACACTTTCGGTGAAGAGGGGATGGACCTTTCCCTCCCGCAGGCAGTCGAAAAAGGCGAAGAGGGTGTAACAATCCCGGGGCTGTCCCAGGTGGAGGAGCTGCTGCCGGCCATCGTCCGCCATCCGGGTGATCTGCCGGTAGACCGAAAAGAGCGGCGGGAAAAAGCTGTCGGGCAGTCCGCTGGGGAAGGGCCAGCTGGTGGAGGCCTGATGGGTCAAAAGGTCGGTCAGGGTATTTTGCAGGGTCAGGTTTTCCGGGATGACCCTTCGGGGCGGGTCCGGCCGCCGGTCGGGCCGGAAAATTTCAAACCGTTCCGGCTCCCATTCCTCCACCGGCGGGAGCTGCCGCTGCACCGTCTCAAAGGGCACCGGCTCAAACCCCGCCATCCGCTGGGGCGTCAGGTCCACCGGGTGCCGGCAGACCGTCGTTTCGAACGATTGGCTGACCATTTGCAGCGGGGCGTTTTCGATTTTCATGGGGGCACTCCTTTCGGTGTCGGGGCTTTGGGAGAACGTTTTCTGGGCGAAAGGCGGGAAAGATAAGCAAAAGGGCCCGCATTGCTGCGAGCCCTTTCCCATTACCGGGTAAAGCCCGGTGTTATGCAGTTTTTACGGGACTGTATTCCGAAGAGGGATTACAGTCTGGTGTCCCACTTGCCGCAGAAGGGATCGACCGGGTTTTTGCCCTTAAATTCACTTCTGCCCATGATCTTGTCGATAATCGCATCCAGGACATAGTCGTTGGAGTTGTAGGCGTTGATGAAGGTCTTGATGCGCGGCACGTCCAGCAGGTGGTAGGGGTTCTCGACCGAGATGAAGATGGTCGGGACCGAGTTGACATAATGGGGGCAGTTGG
>CALXHB010000166.1 GCA_944387995.1 uncultured Clostridia bacterium
TGACCGGCACGGACAGCCCGCAGGCCGGCCCGGTTTCCGCCGCCAGCGCCGAACCGGAACCTGACCCCGGCATCATCGTCGCCATCGACCCCGGCCACGGCGGCACCGACCTCGGGGCGGAGGGGTATCTCACCGAAAGTGATGTAACCGCCTGGACGGCGGAAGCTCTGTACCAACTGTTGGAAGAGGATGAGCGGTTTACACCGGTGCTGACCAAAGAGTACGAAGACTACGCCTCGGTGGACGACCGGGCCCAGGCGGTGAACGCCATGGAGGCAGAGCTGCTAATCTCCATCCACTGCAACTCCGACAGCAGCGACGCCTCCTCCGGATTTGAATGTTACGCTCTGCCCCCCAGCTGGGAAGGGCATGAGGAAAGCGTCCGGCTGGCCCAATCGATTGTCTCGGCAGTCAGCGGCTCAACTGACCTCCGCATCCGGGGAGAAAACGGGATACGGTATATGTACTTTTCTGCCGCCGGGAACCGGCAGGTGGCCGACTTCTCCGATCAAACGGTTTATGGGGCGGAAACTTTCGGGCTGCTGGACCGGGTCGACTGCCCGGCGGTGCTGATTGAGCAGTTCTTTGTCACCAGCTCGGAGGATAACCGCCTCTTCGGCAGCCAAAAAGGCTGTGCCAAACTGGCTCAATGCTATTATGACGGCATCTGCGACTTTCTAGGACTGGATGAGGAGGAAGAAGTCTCCGAAAATCAGTCGGAAGGGGCCAGCGAAGAATAAAAGAACAGCTGCCAGGTTTATCGCCCGGCAGCTATATGATTTTATGGGATAAACTTTCTCACCGTTTCTCGGTTCCAGTCAGCAGTTCCATCAGATGGACGGCGTCGGCACCTCCATCCAGCAGCCCAGTCAGGCAGGCGTTGCAGTAGACAACTACCTTTCCATCCAGATGGGAAGCATACTCCACCATTCGGGCCTTCTGCTCCTCGGGAGACAACAGAGTAACAAAAGGTTCAATCTCCGCAAAGGCTTTTGGAGCGAGCTTGAGGTTGCCCGACTGCATCGGCCGGTAGAGCCATTCGCCGTCAAAGGTCGCCTTCTCCCGGTTGTCCGGCAGTTCCACCACCTGATACCCCATCTTATGCAGCAGGCTTCTGACCGCCTCGTGCAAGGAATGATTGTGCCGGGCCCGCCAGCAATCCTGAAGAATAATCCGCTCTCCCCGATGGTCTGGCAGCTGGATATCCAGCCCGTCCAGATACTCCCAGGCACTAATCAGCTTGGCCTGGGGTGCCCCTTCCCCGATAATCCGGTCACAGGTCTGACAAACCGTCAGAGCCAGGTCTCCTGCTTCCAACTTTTTGTGGCCGGGGCGGCAGCACCCTTCCACCTTTACGCCGAGGGCCGCCATCATTTTTTTGGCCGCTTCGGAAGCCTCCGGACAGCAACGGGTAAAGTTACAGCTGGGAAAATAATGTACCATTTTCAGTCATTCCTTTCCTTTATTGGCTTATGCCCATTATAACATATACCTCCAGCTGTCGCAATACCCAGGGGCGTGGATATAACCCATCAACTTGTGGATAAGGATTCACAAGTTGTGACCGGAAAACAAACTTTTTTCAAATAATGTTTGACTCTCCGGGGTGGATATGCTATAATGGAAGCGTTGAAAAGGGAGTAGCTGATTCTGTCCGGTAATGCCCCGGCGGAATTGCGGGATGCGACATACCGGTCCAAAAGTTGGGCCCGCGCCCGCTTCACAAGCAAGACTTTTCTCATGCAGGGGGCTGCGTGCGGAAAGTTTTGCTTTTTTTCATATCTGCCCCCGAAAAAACGAAAGGATGATTCAAGAAGATGGAAGCAATTTTTGGCAATCTCCTGGATCTGGACATCAAACTGGTGGTCATGTGGATCATCGGTGCGGTCCTGATTTACCTGGCGATTAAAAAGGACATGGAGCCCAGCCTCCTGTTGCCGATGGGGTTTGGCGCGATTCTCGTCAACCTCCCCAACTCCGGTGCCATCACCCAGGGCAACGAAATCGGCGTGTTAAACGTCCTGTATGATGCCGGTATCGCGAACGAACTGTTCCCGTTGCTGCTCTTTATCGGCATCGGCGCGATGATTGACTTTGGACCGCTGCTGCAAAGCCCGCACCTGCTGATATTCGGCGCGGCGGCACAGCTGGGTATCTTTGTCACAGTCTCTCTCGCCTGCCTGTTCGGCTTTGAACTGAAAGACGCTGCTTCGATTGGCATTATCGGCGCGGCGGACGGTCCCACTGCCATTTTCGTCAGCCAGTACTTCAACAGCAACTACACCGGCGCTATTATGGTCGCGGCCTATTCGTACATGGCCCTGGTTCCGATTATCCAGCCTCCGGTCATCAAGGCAATCACCACCAAGAAAGAACGCACGACCCATATGAAGTATGCGGCTTCCACCGTTTCCAAACAGACCCGCATCCTCTTCCCGATCATTGTAACCCTGATCGCCGGTCTGATTGTTCCCCGTTCGGTGGCTCTGGTCGGTTTCCTGATGTTCGGCAACCTCTTACGGGAATGCGGCGTGCTGGACTCCCTCTCCCGCACCGCGCAGGATGTTCTGGCTAACCTTATCACCATCTTCCTGGGCCTCACGATTGCCAGCCAGATGCAGGCAGACAAATTCTTAAACCCCGAGACCCTCCTGATCCTGGCCCTCGGCCTGGTCGCATTCATCTTCGACACCTTCGGCGGCGTCGTATTTGCCAAGATCATCAACCTCTTCCTGCCGGAAGGCAAAAAGATCAACCCGATGATCGGTGCCTGCGGCATCTCCGCTTTCCCGATGAGCAGCCGTGTTATCAGTAAGATGGCGCTCAAGGAAGACAAGGAAAATTACCTGCTGATGCAGGCAGCTGGCGTCAACGTTGGCGGCCAGATCGCCAGCGTCATTGCCGGTGGTATGATTATCAACCTGATCGCCCACTGATCCAAGGAGGTAGACTTATGAACTTTTCGCTGTTTTTAAGCAGCCTGTTGATCCTCGTCAAGGGGATGGTCGGTGTTTTCGTCGTCATGGCGATCATCGTGATTGTGATTATGCTGCTCAACAAGTTGAGCTCTCAAACTGAGAAGAAGTAAGGAACAAAAAAGGCTGGAGGAAAATCCTCCGGCCTTTTTTCTTTATTTTACCCGCTTATATAATCCCGGTAAAACCACAAAACCCGATATCGGAAGGGCGTTTTTCCCCACCGATATCGGGTTTTTATCTTAGGAGAAAGGTCCCTTCTCCGTTAAGCGGCCTGCTTATTTCTTATATTCAAAGTTCGGAATCGACAGCCAACGCTTGCGCATAAAGTGAGCCGCCATCTTCGGCTTACGATCCCGGGTGAAGAGGCCCTTTTTGTTGCCCTGGACCCGGACAACCCCCTGGGAGGTGGCAAAGTCAGCAAAGTTCCAAACCTGTTCGCCCTGAACCGCCGGGAATTCGTCAAATACCCGGGTATTCATCTCGTAATAGTCGACCTGGTACTCCTCGGTAAACATAACCGGGGTCGCGTCGTGGAAACCTGCCACCGTATCGGCACCAAATTCGGTAAAGATGATCGGCTTGTTGAGGGTGGACCATTTTTCCAGTTCCGCCCGAAGCTGCTTCTCCGCGGACTTTAAATCCCCGCCGCATTCGTACCAGCCGTAATAGCGGTTTAAGCAGATTACGTCAGCTACTTCCTTGGTGACCTCCTGCTCAAAGGAGACCATCTGGACATTGACCAGGGTGCAGGGGCGCTTCTGGGGGTCCAGTTCCTTAACCAGCTTAAAGAGGGGCAGGAAATAGTCAGCTGCCTCTTTACCGGTGGAATCCGGCTCGTTGGCGATGCTCCAAATCACCACGCAAGCGAGGTTTTTGTCCCGGGCCACCAGGTCACGGAGCACTTCTTTGTGGTGTTCGCCGGTCTTAATGCCCTTTTCCGGGTCAAAGGTGGGGCTTTGGGTGGCGCCAAAGAAGCCGCCGCCCATCCGCAGGTTCAGTCCGACCGCTGGGCATTCGTCGATGACCACAATCCCTTCCCGGTCGCAGAGTCTAAGCATTTCTTCCGAATAGGGATAGTGGCTGGTCCGGAAGGAGTTGGCTCCCTGCCATTTGAGCAGGGCCAGATCTTTGACGTTCATTGCCTCGTTGAGGCCCCGGCCGTTGGGATAGGTATCCTCGTGCTTGCCGTAACCTTTGAAGTAGAAGGGGCGTTCGTTGATGAGAAAATGACGGCCTTCCACCCGTACCGTCCGGATACCGTAAGGCAGGATGTACTCGTCTCTTTCATAGTAGGCCCGAACCTCGTACAGGTAAGCGTCCAGAGGCTGCCAGAGATGGACCTTTTCGATGGTCACATCGCCGGTCTTGCCTTCGCTGCGGCCCACCAGCTGGCCGGCTTCATCGTAGACTTCCACCCGGGCTTCCCCTTCGCCCAGAGTCGAGAGGGCATAATGAAGGGTCGCAGAGCCCTTTTCAAAATCCACATCCGAGGTGACCGTCACATCGGCGATATAGTCCTGGGGAGTGGTGTAGAGCTTAACCGGCCGGTTGATGCCGGCGTAGTTAAAAAAGTCAAAGTTGGTGGCGTTGCGGGCCTCCCCGGAAGGGGTGGTCTGCTGCTCGCCCACCGGCAGAGTGCTGTGATCGATCAGGTTGCTGACCGCAATAGTCAGCAGGTTGTCGCCTTCTTTGACAAACCCGCTCACCTCCGCCTCAAAGGGTAAGAATCCCCCCCGATGGGTCATCACCAGCTGGCCGTTTAAATAAACCTTTGCATGGTGGGTGACCGCACCGCAACGAAGCACCAGCCGCTCTTCCAACATTGCCTTCGCCAGCCGAACGGTGGTCTGGTAGTAGACAGTGCCGTGGTAATCCCGCAGCTCGGCGCAGGCTTTCAGGTCGTTATAAGAGGCGGGAACCGCCATCGTCATCGGATTCGGCAGCGGTTTTCCGGCCCAGCCTTCCCGTTCACCCTCGCCTTCCTCTTGCTCCATCCGAAAGGCCCAGATACCGCTCAAATCAAAGAGCATCCGCGATTTCGTCATAACAGGATATAACATAAAATGACTCCTTTCTCATCGGTAGATTCCTGACGCTGTAAAACTTCCTTTAGGGGGAAAGAATCTGCTTTTGTCTTTTTCTTTCCCACTTTCTGTAACCATTGTATCATGGGCGGCAGAGAAGACATAGAATTTTTTTCTCCCAAAACCGGATTATTTTTTACTCTCGGGGTTTCCCCCTCGCCGCAGCCCGGCCCGGTATTCCCCTGGGGTCAAACCAGTCTCCCGTTTAAACAGCCGGATAAAATAGCTGACATCCAAAATTCCCACCTGTTCCGCCACCTGGGAGGTGGACAAATCGCCCCGGGTGAGCAGCGCCTTGGCCCGCCCAATCCGCCGCAGCCGCAGCCAACGGCTGAGGGTCATGCCGGTTTCAGCCTTGAAGCGGGTGGCCAGATAGCTTTCGCTGACCCCGGCCCTCTGGGCCAAAGAGCAGGGGGAGGCATCTCCGTCCAGGTGCAATAGCCCATCGTTCATGACCCCCTGGATGAGCGGCGAATAACCCTTGACTGCTGTCTCCCGAATCAGCCGACAGTAACCGGCAACCATCTCCCGACGGATTGCCTGCACCTCCCGGGGATTGATACAACTCTCAATCCGCTTAGAATAGGTTCGGGAGATTTCGTCGATAAAGGCGGGATGAATACCTGCCCGCTCCAGATTCTTGCGCAGCAGGGTATTGAAGATAATCAGCAGGTTCTGCCGCCCACGCAGGGAATCAAACCGCCCAGGCAACTGGTAACGGGAAAGATCTCGGAGCGCCCCAAAGGCTTTTTCCTCGTCTCCTGTGAGGACGGCATCCAGCCAGGTGTTTTCCGCCCGATAGCGCCGCTCAATCATCGACGCTGCCATCGACTGCTCATACCATTCTTCCCGGCTGCCAGAGGACGCAGCGGAAGGAACCGGATTTAAAGGCTCCTCCCATTCTCGCAGCGACAGAGGCTTTCCACCGTTTAATGGCGCTCCAACCCGCTGAAACACCCGCAGCAGCGCCCCTTCGTCATAAACCACCGGTAAGGTGCTCCGGTACTCAAAGAGGGAGTCTATCCCCTCTCTGCCCCTGTCGGGGGCTTCTGGCTCCAGTTTCTGCCAAAGGGCTTCGGCTATCCGTCGGGTGTTGGGGGCATCCAGATAGGGACCGAAGCTGAAAAGGGAATCCTCTGCCCTAAAAAAGAGCAGCCGGCAACCAAAACGATCGGTCAAATGGGCCAGGACTCCCTCTTCCAGCTTTTGAGAAACCTCTAAGAGGTAACCTTTCTCATCGAATCCCGCCTGCATCCAAGCCCGGATGCCGCCGTCAAAATTTCCCTCCAACTCCCCACCGGCAGACAACCGGCAGACGCCAAGGTTGAAACTGCCGGCAATTTGGACAAGGGTTTCGGTCAGGTCGAGCTGCATGGGTGCCTCCTTTTACAATAATCAAGAGAAAAGATAGTGTGAAAAAATAACCGGCAGTGTTTCCGCTGCCGGTTATGATTTACAGGTTATCGCTTATTTATTGGCGTTGAACAGACCGACAAACGCGTCGACCGGAGAAGTACCCTTGAAGGTGCTCTCGCCAGCAATCTTCTCCACCAGCGTCTCGACCACGATGTCTTCGGAGGTGTAGGCGTTGATGTAGGTGGGGATTCTGGGGGCGTCGATAAGATGGTAGGGGTTGTCGATCGAAACCATCATCGTCGGAACCTCATGGATCATCGACGGGACAGTTGCGCGGTGACCCGGCCAGGTGATGCGGGCGGCAGAATCGGAGCCGTTGGTCTCGATGTTGCAGAAATAGAGGATAACGTCGTATTTCTTCTTGAACTCTTCGACCTTCATCTTACCGATGGCAGCGTCCTTGTCCTCTTCGTCATAAACGGTGACATTGAAGCCCTTCTCTTCCATCTTCTGAATGAAGAGTTTCGCGTAATCGCCCCGGGTGTTGTGGTAACCGGGTTTGTCGCCGATGACAACCAGATAGATGTTCTTCTGCTTCTTGGGATCCAGCGGCATCAGGTGCTGGGTATCCTTAACCAGAGTAATACCCTTGTCGGCGATCTCTTTGGCGAGGGCACGGCCTTCGCCCTTTTCGAAGATTTCCAGCGCTTCGGGCGGAGGAACCAGGGTGCCGTTGGCCTTCTTCTCGGGCAGGTGCATCTTGGCTTTGAGGCCGAGAATCCGTTCGAGGGCTTCATCGACCCGCTCGATGGTCAGGATACCATCTTCGATGCCCTGTTTCATGTAGTTGAAGTCCTCTTCGATATCACGAGAGAAGAGGAAGATATCGGCGCCGTTGGCAATCGACATCGGAACCGCTTTGCTTCTCGGGACAATCTCGGTGAAGCCGCCCATGGTGGTTGCGTCGGTGACAATCAGGCCGTTGAAGCCCATCTTGCCGCGGAGCAGTTTGTTATGCAGGTCGGCATTCAGAGAACCGGGGAGGATATCCTCGTCTTTGATATCGGGGTTAAAATAGCGGGTATAAGCCGGCTGGAGAATGTGAGCGCTCATCAGGGTTTCGGCACCATCGTCGATCATGCCCTGGTAAACCTTGCCGTAGGAAGCATCCCATTCTTCTACGCTCAGCGAGTTGATGGAAGCGAGGAAGTGCTGGTCACGGCCGTCAACGCCGTCGCCGGGCCAATGCTTAACGCAGGGGATCAGGCCGCCGTCACGCATGCCGCGGGCAATCTGCCGGGCAAATTTCAGGACGTTATCGGGGTTAGAACCGAAGGAACGAACGTTGGTAATGGGGTTTAAGGGGTTATAGTCGATATCGACAACCGGTCCGAAGTTCCAGTTGGCGCCGACTGCTGCGCATTCCTTCGCGCAGATTAAACCGGTCTTATAAGCCAATTCAGGATCGCCAGTTGCACCAATTTCCATCTGATGGCCACAGGCTGTACCGTCCATAATCATGTTGCTGGCGCCACGGTCAAGGTCGCCGGCGATGAAAACGGGGATTTCATAATAGTCCTGGAAACCTTTGATCTTCTCGCGAATCTCTTTAGAGACTGCGCCGCGGAGCAGGAAACCGTTGGGCTTCATGCCGATTTTGTCCAGCCGCTCGATGGTCTCTTGAGCGGTCTCGTTGGCGGGGCTGTTGAAGAGGAACAGCTGGCCAATCTTGTCGTTTAACGACATGTTTTTGATGGTTTCCTCTACCCAGGCGATCTGTTCGTCATTAAGGTAGAAAGGCTTTGCGTGTAAATCCACTTAAATCATCCTTTCTGATAATATTGACAAATATCGCTTTTAGAGGGATAACCCCCCCCCTCAAAAGAGCCGGGGCGAATTTACCGGTATACTCCGGCAAACGGCCTCATTTTGACTATATTATACCATTATTTTGCCAGTCCGTCAACAAATTTCTAAACAAAATGCCCGCATCTTTCCGATCGGCGATCCTTTACCCGGCTCATCTTCCACTACCGCCCGCTTAAACGGTTAAGATAAAAAAGTACCAGGAAAGCAGAAAAATGTTATATACAAAAAATTCCTCGTATGGTATATTGGAAACAGAAACAAAGCCACGATGAAAGGGGCCATTTATATGAAAATGTCATTCCGCTGGTACGGTCCGGACGACCCGGTCACCCTCCAGAACATCCGCCAGATTCCCGGGATGCAGGCAATCGTCACCGCCGTTTACGACGTTCCGGTGGGGGAAGTTTGGAGCCGAAAATCCATCGCCGCCCTAAAAAAACAGACCGAGGATGCAGGCCTTTCCTTTGAGGTTATCGAAAGCATCCCTGTTCACGAGGATATTAAGCTGGGTCTCCCCTCCCGGGACCGGCTAATCGAAAATTACTGCGAAAACATCCGCCGGGTAGCGGAAGCGGGGGTTAAATGCGTCTGCTACAACTTTATGCCGGTTTTCGACTGGACTCGGACCGAGCTGGACCACAAACTCCCCGACGGCTCCACCTCCCTCATCTACGACAGCCGCCAGGTGGAAAAGGTCAACCCTCTCCTGTCCGACTCCGACCTGACCCTTCCCGGCTGGGACGCCAGTTACACCCGGGAACAACTCCGGGATGTCGTCGCCCAGTACCAGTCGGTCACCGAAGAGGACATGTGGGAGAACCTCTCCTACTTCTTAAAAAAGGTCATTCCGGTGGCGGCAGAATGTGACGTCAATATGGCCATTCATCCCGATGACCCCTGCTGGAGCATCTTTGGCCTCCCGCGGATTATCACCTGCGAGAAGAACCTGGACCGGCTGCTCTCGATTGTGGACGATCCCCACAATGGCCTCACCCTCTGCACCGGAAGCCTGGGATGCAGCGCCAAAAACGACCTGCCGAAGATGGCCGCCAAATACGCCAAAATGGGGCGGGTGCATTTTGCCCACCTGCGCAACGTTCTCCTCACCGACACCGGCTTTGAAGAACGGGGCCACCTCTCTTCCGGCGGCAGCCTGGACATGTACGCCATCGTCAAGGCCCTCCTGGAAAACGGCTTTGACGGCTATGTGCGGCCGGACCATGGACGGATGATCTGGGGTGAAACGGGCCGAGCCGGCTACGGGCTTTACGACCGGGCTCTGGGGGCCTGCTACCTAAACGGGCTGTTTGAGGCGGCCCAGAAGGAACTGGGCTGATTGAAGTCCTGCCCCCAAAAATTTTGATAAACCAACCTGCAACCTTAAGGAGGAACCCATCATGAAACTTCCAATCAACACCGATTTAACGGGAAAAGTTGCTGTCGTCACCGGCGCGGGCGGGGTACTCTGCTCGATGTTTTCCCGGGCACTGGCCGCAGCGGGCGCCAAGGTAGCCCTGCTGGACATCAACGGGGAAGCGGTTGAAAAGGTCGCCGCCTCTATCCGGGCGGAAGGCAACGAGGCAAAGGGCTACCGCTGTGACGTTTTGGACAAGGTTTCCCTGGAAGCGGTCCACGAGGCGGTATTGCAGGATTTCGGCCCCTGCGACATCCTATTAAACGGTGCCGGCGGCAACAACGCCAGAGCCAACACCGAATTGGAACACTTTAACCCCGGCGATCTGGACCGGGACGTAAAAACCTTCTTTGACCTGGAACAGTCAGGGGTTGAGTGGGTGTTCCGGCTGAACTTCATCGGCACCCTGCTCCCCACCCAGGTCTTCGGCAAAGATATGGTCACAAAGGAAGGCTGCAACATCATCAACGTCTCGTCGATGAACGCCTTTACTCCCCTCACCAAAATTCCCGCCTATTCTGGGGCAAAAGCCGCCATCAGCAACTTTACCCAGTGGCTTGCCGTCCATTTCGCACCGGCCGGCATCCGGGTTAACGCCTTGGCGCCCGGCTTCTTCGTCACCAACCAAAATCGGGACCTACTCTTTAACCCCGACGGTTCTCCCTCCGCCCGGGCCGGCAAGATTTTAGCCGCCACCCCGATGGGACGGTTCGGAGAGGCGGAAGAACTGATCGGAACGCTGCTGTTTTTGGTCAATAACGACGCTGCCGGCTTTATCACCGGCGTAGTCATCCCCATCGACGGCGGATTCTCCGCTTACTCGGGCGTGTAAAACCTTACATACAAATAAAGAGCCTGTCTGTGGTTGCAGACAGGCTTTTTTATCGGCTAATTTACTTCTCTTCTTTGTCGGCTAATTTCCGCCCCATCAACACCCCCATAACCGAAGCCATCATCAGTCCCCTAGTCCAACCGGAGGCGTCCCCCAGGCAATGGAGACCGGGAACGCTGGTGTTAAAATCGGTGTCCATCCGCACCTTGTTGGAATAAAATTTCAGTTCGGGGGAGTAAAGGAGGGTTTCCGGCGCCGCAAACCCCGGCACCACCTGGTCCACCGCCTGGATAAATCCCAGGATGCTGACCATGGCACGGTAGGGCATAGCGGCGGTGATGTCCCCGGCCACCGCGTCCGGCAGGGTGGGACGAACGTTGGAACGGGAAAGTTCCTTTTCCCAGGTCCGCTTGCCGTCCAGGATGTCACCATACCGCTGCACCAGGATGTGCCCGTCCCCCAGCATATTGGTCAGCTCCCCGACCTTCTGGGCATAGGCAATCGGCTGGTTAAAGGGGATGGTGAAATTATGGGAGCAGAGGATGGCGAGGTTGGTGTTTTCCGACTTTTTCCCCTTAAAGGAGTGGCCATTGACCACAGCCAGACCGTTATCGTAGTTCTCCTGGCTGACAAAACCGCCAGGGTTCTGGCAGAAGATGCGGACCTTGTTTTTAAAGGGATGGGGATAGCCGATCAGTTTGGACTCGTAGAGCACCTCATTGACAAACTCCATCACCTCGCTGCGCACTTCCACCCGGACACCGATGTCCACAGTGCCCGGCTGATGGGCGACGCCGTGTTCCGCGCAGACCCGCTCCAGCCAGTCGGCTCCTCTCCGGCCGGCGGCCACAACCGTTTCCGACGCCCGGTATTCCACCGTTTCATCCCCCTTTCGAAGGATAGCCCCGGCACAGCGACCGCCTTCCATCAGCAGATCCTCGCAGGCCCAGCCAAACAGCAGTTCCACCCCTTTGTCGAGTAAATGCCGTTCAATCGAAAGATAGAGGTCTTGGGCCTTTTCGGTACCCAGATGGCGGATCGGGCAGTCCACCAGCTTCAGTCCCGCCTGAATCGCCCGTTTGCGGATTTCCTTGACCTGTTCGGGGTTACTGACCCCTTCGACCTTGGTATCCGCTCCAAATTCCAGATAAATCTGATCGGTATAATCAATCAGCTGCTGGGTCAGCTCCGCTCCAATTAAGTCGGGCAGGTCTCCGCCCACCTCATAGGAAAGGGACAGTTTACCATCCGAGAAGGCCCCAGCTCCCGAAAAACCGGTGGTGATGTGGCAATAGGGCTTGCAGTTCATACAGTGCCCCGTTTTATCCTTCGGGCAATGGCGTTTTTCCACTGGCTGCCCCTTTTCGACGATGGTAATTTTCTTTTTGGTGCCCTTTCGCAGCAGTTCCAGAGCGGTAAAGATACCTGCGGGGCCGGCACCGATAATCAAATAGTCTGTACGCATCAAAAGAACTCCTTTCCACAAAAAAACCGCTGCGGGAACGGTTCAAGAGCATGTCAGCCTGAATCTCCGCAGCGGCAGATATTTGTTTTTGTACAAGACTAGTATATCCCATTCCCTGTTCTTTGTCAAGAAACAGGGATAAGTTTTATCCAATCATTTTGAGGATAATGACCCATTATGCTGGCCTATTCCTCATATTTTGACAGATTAAAAGAGAAAAATAACTGAGAGTTTGAAAAGCCTTTAAGATAGAGGCGGAAGGAATCCCAACATCTGTTTTAGTAATCCCACTCTTCGTCGATCTCTTCCTCGTTGTCTTCCGGTTCCACCGGCATCCCGAGTTTCTGCAAAAGCTCTCTGGCGGCGTTATACCCCAGCTTTTTCTGACGGTTGTTCATAGCCGCAACCTCGATGATGACAGCCAGGTTACGACCCGGTTTAACCGGGATGGTCAGCGCCGGGATTTTAATGCCCAGCATCTCGGTGTATTCGGTTTCCATTCCCATCCGGTCGTAAACCTTTTCGGGGTTCCACTGTTCCAGATGGACAATCATGTCGATCTTCTCATTGGTTTTGACCGAAGCCATACCGAACAGCCGTCTGGCGTTGATGATACCGACGCCTCTCAATTCCATAAAGTGGCGGATGTTGTCGGGAGAGGTTCCCACCAGCCGTTTGTTGGAGACCTTGCGGATTTCCACCGCGTCATCGGCAATCAGCCGGTGGCCACGTTTAATCAGTTCCATAGCGCATTCGCTCTTGCCGACGCCGGAGTCACCGGTAATCATGATGCCTTCGCCGTAAACCTCCACCAAAACCCCGTGACGGGTGATGCGGGGAGCCAGTTCGGTGTTGAGGAAGTTAATCATCGATACGGTGAGGTTGGTGGTAGCCTCGGAAGTGGTCAGCACCGGCACCGCGTATTTTTTCGCTGCGTCCAACAGCTCCGGCAGCACCTCCAGTCCCCGGGTGACAATGACCACCGGAACATGGTAGGCGCAGAGTTTGTCCATCCGTTCTGCCAGAACATCCTTGGGAAGGTCCAGGAGGAAGGCGTTTTCCATCTTGCCCAGCACCTGAATCCGCTCGTTGTCAAAATATTCGTAAAACCCGTTGATAAACAGTCCCGGGCGGTTGATATCAGTGGTTGAAATCTTAATATCGGCCGGGTCGCCGGGCAGATAAGCTGCCTCTAGGGAGAATTCCCGGATAATTTTCGAAAGCGAAACACTGTATTGGGTTGCCAAAATAATCACCAATTCCCTTCTGCGGCTTCCTCTCACGGACCAGGTCTTCCCCCGCGCGTTGTCAGTCTTTCTGCGCCCCGGACTTTTCCAGGCGGTCTTACGCCGCGTTCTAACCACATTATACATCATCCCCCGGGGACCATGCAACACTTTCCAAAGAATTTGAAAAATCTTTGGCAATTTCCACGGAACCAACCCGGTTTACAGCCTCACCGCCGTCGTCCTTTAATTTTTAGGCTTTTCTCGACAGCAATTTCCCGGCGGCGGCGGGTCTCCTCGGGGTCTACCTGGAAGCCGTCTAAAGTCTTTCGCAGGACGTCCCCTTCCCGGGCACCTGCCGGGACAGGCATCCGAATCAGGGCGCCCTCTTCTGTCTCACAAACCGCAATTCCTTCTTCAATCCGGTCAATCACCAGTATCATCAGCCGGCCTCCTCGGTGGACACCTGATAATTCCCGCTGCCGTCGGCGGTGATGACAATGCTGCCCGACAGATCGGTGCGGTAAACAGTGACGTTTTGAGCCTCCAGCCGTTCCAGCGTCTCCAGATGGGGATGGCCATATTCATTTCCTTCCCCACACAGGCGAACCGCGAACGCAGGGGAAAACGCCGCCAGAAACGACGCAGACGAGAAAGAGGTGGAGCCGTAGTCCCCCACCCACAAAACAGCAACAACAACACCGGCACC
>CALXHB010000167.1 GCA_944387995.1 uncultured Clostridia bacterium
ACCTTGGTCCTCAGTTTCTGTTTTGACATCACAGCCACACCCTTACGGCAAAGCCGCCTTTGAAAAAGTAGGTGTTCGTGTAATGTCCATCTGGTGGAGGCGAGGGGAGTCGAACCCCTGTCCGAAAGCCTCTCCATCTGAATTTCTCCGGGTGCAGATGATCATTTAAATTCCCTTCCCCCGGCGCCGGTCAACAAGCTCCGGGAGACGGTATTCCCTAATACGTCAGCCCAGCCGGGAAACTCCGGACAGACGTTGGCCACTAATTAGAACCTGACGGGTCCCGTGGTCCCTACCCGTGCAGGCCACGGCTTAAATTAAGCCGCGTAAGCTAAGGTTCTATTATTAGAGTTAGCGTTTAATTTTAGGTGCGACGATTAAAGAGCTTTCGCCCGCTCTACCCGCTTATCAGACTTCAAAACCCCCGTCGAAACCTTTACGCCCCCATATGAGCCGCAAAAAAGCGGCTATGGGCGGGGATTTACCGCTGCCGGATTTTCATTGCCCGCTGGATTTCACGGGCTGCGTCCCGGCGGGCGATGTCGTCCCGCTTGTCGTGGAGCTGTTTGCCCTTACAGAGCCCCATCTCCAGTTTCACGTGGTTTTTCTTAAAATAAAGGGACAAAGGGATGAGGGTGAGACCCTCCTGTTTGACCTTGCCGAGCAGCCGCATAATCTCCCGCTTGTGCATCAGAAGCTTGCGGACCCGGAAGGGGTCCCGGTTGAAGACGTTCCCTTTATCATAAGGGCTGATGTGCATACCCTTGACGAACAGTTCCCCGTCGTCGATGGTGCACCAGCTATCCTTGAGGTTGACGCCGCCTGCCCGGATGGATTTGACCTCGGTTCCGGCCAGTTCAATGCCGGTTTCAAAGGTCTCCAGCACGAAATAGTCGTGCCGCGCCTTCCGGTTTACGGCGATGATTTTTCCCGCCGCCATCGGCAGCGCCTCCTTTCACCGTTTATCTTTTCAGCATGGGATGATTCCCGCAAGATAATCAGAAGTTTAGGATCAAACCCTTTTTAAAGGGTTTGCAGAGTCCAGAGGCAGAGCCTCTGGCGGATTCGCAAGGCAGAGCCTTGTGCTGCTGCCATAAGGGCAGCGGTATAATCATCCAACCCGTCACATCGACACCCGGTTTTCCAGCGCCTTATTGAGGGTCGAATTGTCGGTATACTCCAGCTCTCCGCCGACGGGAATCCCGAAGGCGAGCCGGGTCACCTGAATCCCCAGGGGCTTTAAAAGCTTTGCAATATACATTGCCGTCGCTTCCCCTTCGATGGTTGGGTTGGTGGCCATGATGACCTCCCGGACGTCGGTTTCCTTCAGCCGCAGGAGCAGTTCCTTAATCTTGATCTGCTCGGGGCCAACCCCGTCCAGGGGGGAAATCAGCCCGTGGAGGACATGGTATTTGCCCTTGTACTCCTGGAGCCGTTCAAACGCCGCCACATCCCGGGGGCTTTCGACCACACAGATGACCGAATCGTCCCGCTGGGGGGAGGCGCAGATGTCACAGATCTCCTTATCGGTGAGGTTCTGACAGATCTTACAGTTGTGGATGGACTTTTTGGCCGCGAGAATCGAAGCGGCAAAATCCTCCGCCTGTTCCTGGGGCATATCCAGCACAAAGTAAGCGAGCCTTCCCGCCGACTTGCGGCCGATGCCGGGCAGGGCGGAAAAGTGCTCCATCAGCTTCCGGAGCGGAAGCGGTTCACCAGCCATTCCGGATTAGTACAGCCCCGGGATGTTGAGGCCGCCGGAGATCTCGTTCATCCGGTTTTCGGTCTCGGATTCCACCTGGCGGAGCACTTCGTTTACGCCGCTGACGATCAGGTCCTGCAGATCTTCGACGGCTTCGGGGTCGACGATTTCAGGCTTTAAGGTAACCGAACGGAGCACCTTGTCGCCGGTCATCTTGATTTCCACAACGCCGCCGCCGACGGTGGTGGTGTATTCCTTGGCATTGATCTCTTCCTGAGCTTTCTCCATCTGCTCCTGCATCTTCTGAGCCTGTTTAATCATCGAGCTCATATTGTTGCGGGGCGCGGAATAGCCCTGAGGCAGTCTTGCTTTCATACTGAAACATCCTTTCAAATACCGGAAGAATCTCCGGAGTCTCTGTCATGATTTTGCAGGCGTATTTCTACGCCTTCCCCCGCGGCGCGGGAGAGTATATCCGCAAAGGCAGTCGGGCGGCTTTCGGCCGCTTTGGGCTGCGCTTTTTTGGCGATTCTCAATTTATGCCGGGAGCCCAGTTTCTGTTCCACCAGGTCCGCCAGCCGGGCGCCGATGTTGTTGGTCAGAAGCATCCCCCGCAGCATCGGGTTGGGGGAAGAGATAATGACCGTCTTACCGCTGCGGACAGCGGTCGACCCATCCATCAGCGAGAAGAGGGCCGGTTCCCGGTTTTCCATCTCCCGCAGCAATTCCTCCCACTGGGGAAGGGGCTCGGTTTCCGGTTCTTTGACCGGCTCCGAAACCGCGGGCTTCGCCGTCTCCCGAACGGGAGGCTGGGGTTCAGCCGGAACCGTTTCCGGGGGAGAAACCGTCTGCTTCTCTTCAGGGGGCGGTGCCGCCTGTGAAACAGGAGGCGCGGCCGGAGCGGAAACCCCGGTGCGTCCGATGGAGGCGATCAGCCGCTCCAATTCCCCGATGCGGGCCTGCAAAGCGGCAACGGTGGCGCTCTCAGCGGCGTTCGATGCCTGCGGAGCGGTAGTCACCGCCCCGGCCCCACTGCACAGCCGGATGATGGTCATTTCCAACTCCACCCGCTGGTCGGACACCTTTCCAAAGGCGGCGGAGCAGGCTTGCAGATCGTCCAGCACCGCCAGAATCCGTTCAGAACTGGTCCGGTCGGCCTGGGCCTGGAGCCGCGACAGCTCGTCCGGCAGGCAGATGACCATCCCGCTGGGGTCCCTGACCGCCCGGCAGATCAACAGATCCCGGAAATGGCTGGTCAGTTCCTCGCAGATGCGGGTGATCTCCTTGGCCCGGTCGTAAAGTTCGGCGATCAGGTTGAGGGCAGTGGCAGTGTCCCCGTCCAGCACCGCATCGGCCAGGGCGAACATCTGCTCCCGTCCAGCGATACCGGCGGTATCGGCGACCACCTGGGGGGTGACGTCGCTCTCGGCGGCCATGCACTGGTCCAGGAGGGAGAGGGCGTCCCGCATACCTCCGTCCGAAAGCCGGGCAATCAGGGCGGCGGCGTCTTCGGTGAGGTTGACCCCTTCTTCGCCGGCAATCTGCATCAGCCGGGCGGCACTGTCTTCCGGCCGAATCCGGCGGAAGTCGAACCGCTGACAGCGGGAGATGATGGTGGCCGGAACCTTATGGGGTTCGGTGGTGGCGAGGATAAAGAGGACATGGGCCGGCGGCTCTTCCATGATCTTTAACAGGGCATTGAAGGCCGACTGGGACAGCATGTGCACCTCGTCGATGATATACACCCGGTAGTTGCAGACGGTGGGGGCAAAGTTTGCCTCGTCCCGCAAGAGACGGATGTCGCCGACGCCGTTGTTGGAAGCGGCGTCCATCTCGGTGACGTCAAGGATACTCCCCTCTTCGATGCCCTTACAGACCGGGCAGCATAAGCAGGGGTTGCCGTCCACCGGGTGAAGGCAGTTGACGGCCTTGGCCAAAATCTTGGAACAGGTCGTCTTGCCGGTCCCCCGGGAGCCGGTAAACAGATAGGCGTGGGCTACTTTCCCCTCCCGCACCTGGTTTTGCAGGGTGCGGGTAATGTGTTCCTGGGAAATGACGTCAGAAAAGAGCTTTGGCCTCCATTTCCGATAGAGTGCCAGGTACATACGCTCCCCCCTCGTCCATCTGCCTGAAATTGCTATGGGGTTTTCCCCGGGGAAGCCCCGAGCCCCTTTTGTGTCGTCGATGAAACGGGGCACCCTGCTCAATCGCAAACTGCCCCGCAAGAAATCCCCGAAAAACCGGGGAAAAATGGTCATGCAGCCGGACACACGGAGGTAAAGGCTTTACTGCGTCACATGGGGCGGTCCGCTTAATGCTGCTCGGTTCCCCGCCTGACATGGTTCACGGTGTCCCATCGCGCAGGACCCGCACCTCCGTATGTCCGGCTGCACGCTCCAGCTGCTTTTTATGATAGCGAAACTATTATACACTATTTTTTCTGATTTTGCAAGGGGTTTTCTGCAAAAAGAGCGCAGGCGTGCAGCCCCGATGTACGCCTGTGGAAAATCCTGTATTTTCGACCACAAAAAAAACCGCTGGGGTAACCCGACGGTCAATGTGTTGATAAAGTTTTTTTAAATCCGTAACATTCGGCGCTGACTCCAAAGTTTCCAGCTCACGGGGGCCAATTAGGAGTTTAGGGTCCACCCCTTTTTAAAGGGGTGGCGGAAGTGCAAAGGGCAGCGCCCTCTGCCAGGCGCTGATTTATAGTGAAAGCCTGCTTTTCACAGTTGTTTATACCGAAGGTTACTCGTCGCGCAACGACCATTCAATGCTCAAAGACTTTTTCGATAAAATGAAACCGCCGGGGTAACCCGACGGTTTCTGTCACAATATTTAACGAACTTGAGCCTTTTCCCGGTCCTTAATTTTCCAGAGCCATTCGCACATGACAAGCATCAGCAGCAGGAAAAAGAGCAGGGCAAAGGGATAAAGGGCCATGCTGATCCGGCTGGTGATGAGTCCCACCAGCGGCGGCATGAAGGTGGTGCCGCAGTAGGCGCAGGCCATCTCGACCCCCACGATCGACTGGCTGGCTTCCCGGCCGAAGTTGTCGGGGGTGGAATGGATGATGCTGGGGTAAATGGGGGCACAGCCAAGACCGATGACCAAAAGCCCCAAACAGAGGGTGAAGTTGTTCCCCGGAAGGATCAGCAGCAGGATCCCCGCCAGCAGGACAATCTGTCCCATCCGAATCATCTTCCGGTCCCCAAACCGGCCGGTGATAAACCCGCTGGCGCCCCGGCCGAGCATCACCCCGAAGTAGAACAAAGCCGTCCAGGAAGCGGCGTTGCTCTCAGAAACGCCCCGATACTGAACCATGTAGCTGCCCGCCCAAAGGCCGGTGACCGTCTCCACCGCTGAGTAGGAGAAGAAGGCGATGAACAGCTGTTTGGCTCCCAGGATGGAGATAATCTCCGGCAGCGACTTGGAACGGGTGGGGGTGGAAACCTCCTGTTCTTCCGCCTCGCCGGTCTTTTTCCACAGCGGCAGGGAGAAAAAGAGGAAAGCGGTCAGCACCACCTGCAAAACGCCGATAATCTGGTAGCCCGAGGGCCAGCCCATCCCTCTATGCAGGCAGAAGCCCATGATGTACGGGCCAATCGAGGCCCCCAGCCCCCAGAAGCAGTGGAGCCAGCTCATATGCCGCGCTTTATAATGAAGGGCGACATAGTTGTTGAGGGCCGCGTCGATGCTGCCGGCACCCAGGCCGTAGGGAATCGCCCAGATAAACAGCATCCAGAACTGCCGGGAAAACGAAAAGCCGAACAGCCCGATGGCTGTCATCAGCACGCTTACCGCCGACACCTTTCCGGTTCCGAACCGGCGGATAACCCGCTCACTCATCAGGCTGGAAACGACTGTCCCCGCGGCGATGGTCATCGAAACCATCCCGGCATTCCCCACCGGGACCCCCATCTGGGGATACATGCTGGGCCAGGCGGCCCCCAGCAGCCCGTCCGGCAACCCCAGGCTGATAAACGCAAGATAGATTATGGCAAGTAACAGTGAAGCCATATTTTCCCTCCTCCGAAAATGTAACCGTTTACCGCACGGTTTTTCCAAAGGACATTATACCATTTTCTGGGGAAATGTGACAAGAGGGTTTTCGGAAAATGAAAAAACAGTTTTTAGGACAAGTCAAAAGCCCGAAGGCAATCCTCCGGGCTTTTGCGATGGAATGGATATAAAAGAGATTTCGTCTCCCTTGTGGCCGATTAACCCTGTTCCGCCAGCCAAGCGTCCAGCTGGCTCTGTTTTTCGTCGATGATGTCCTGCATACCGGCGCCGTAGAGCGCGTCATTCAGCTGCTGGATACCAGTTTCGGTGTCGATGGTACCAAAGTTCAGGTCGTTATCATACTGGTCATAAACCGAGGTGCAGGCGGCCAGCTCGTTGGCCACCGGGGTGGAGTCATAGGTGAACCCATAAGCCTTGGATTTGAGCAGTCCGGCGTTATACTCTTCGTACTGATTCCAGACGTCCGGGTCGTTGCCTTCCCAAGGATGGCCGGCAAACTGGTTGGGGTAAGCCCAGCCATAATCCTGGTGGTAGGAGACGCTGGTGGAGTCGACCCCTTCGGGATAACCGGCGGTGCCGTCCTCCTTTTCCTCCC
>CALXHB010000168.1 GCA_944387995.1 uncultured Clostridia bacterium
GCAAGAATAACGGCGGCGGTATACCGCTGGGTTATCTGCTGGACAAGCAGACGCAAAAGCTGGTGGTGGATCCTGAAACCGCACCGTTGGTAGTGGAAATCTTTGAACGATATTCCGAAGGTGCAACAGTACGCTCTATCATCGAAGATTTCAATTCACGCGGGCTGACAACCAAACGTGGCAAGCCGTTCAATACCAACAGCTTCAATGCGCTATTGAAAAATCGCAAATACATTGGTGAGTACAGCTATCAGGATGTGGTCATTCCCGGCGGTGTTCCTGCCATTGTGCCGGAAGATTTATTCTATCGTGTGCAGCAGCGCATGGAGAAGAATAAACGCGCGCCGGCTCACATGAAAGCCAAAGAGAGCGAATTTTTGTTGACTACAAAGCTGTTCTGTGGCAAGTGTGAGCGGATGATGGTTGGCGAGAGCGGGAAGAGCCACACCGGAACCATGCATTACTATTACAAATGCGGTAACGCTAAACGGAAAAAGGGCTGTGATAAGAAGGCTGTACGCAAGGATTGGATCGAACGTGCTGTTGTACGGCTGACAATGGAGCGTGTACTGAACGAAGAAAAGATAACCCGAATTATTGATGCGCTGCTCGCCATGCAGGAACAGGAGGACGTCACAATTCCGGCACTTCGCCGCCAGCTTGCCGAGACGGAAAAGGGCATTGAAAATATGCTCAACGCCATCCAGCAGGGCATTTTCACTGCCTCCACCAAGCAGCGTCTGGAAGATTTGGAGAAGCAGAAAGAAGAGCTTGAGATCAGCATTACGACAGCGGAAATTCAAAAACCGAAGCTGACGCGGGAATATATGGAGCATTGGTTTTCTCTGTTCCGTTTCGGCAATCCTGAGGACAGGGAGTTTCAAAAGCGGCTGGTTGATACATTTGTGAACGCTGTCTTTGTGTATGACGATAAGCTGGTACTGACATACAATTATCAGCATGGCACACAGACGATTACGCTCAAGGAAGTTGATGACTTTTTGGGTTCGGATTTGGTTGGTCTGTCTCCACGCCCACAAGAGCGAACGGGTGGACGCACCGGTGGTGGAAGAGTTCCCGGTCACCCTCGAGTGCAAGGTGGTCGAATGCCAGCACACCGTCTATGGGTTTAGGGTGCTGGGCGAGATTGTCAACGTGCTGGCCGACGAAAAGGTGCTGGATGAAAAGGGCCGGGTTGACCCCGAAAAGATTCAGGCGTTTGCCTTCGACCAGTTCCAGAGCGGCTACTACGCCCTGGGCGAAAAGGTGGGCCAGGCCTGGAAGACCGGCGTCCCGCTGATGAAAGACAATGAATAACCACACTTTCCCCTCCCCCGTTGCAAACCGGGGGAGTTTTTTTGTCGACCGTTATTCTTTTAGAAAAATATCCCTTGCCATCTGCAGAAAGCTATGGTATAATCTCTTTGCAAATCGCCAAAACATCATCGAAAGGAACGAACCGGATGCCCCGTCATCTTCTTCTCATCGGCCAGCCGGGCTGTGGAAAGTCCAGCTGTATCCTGAAATCCCTCGGCCCTATCCGCAGAAAAGCCGGCGGATACCGCACCCTCCGCCTCTGGCGGGAAGGGCGCCGGGCGGGCTTTGCCCATATCCCCGCCAACTCCGCCGACGGGGTGGACAGGCCCTGGAGAGAAGAAGAGGAAGGGGTCTTTCTGACCCTGGGGCCGGAGTATGGAAAAAAGACGCTCCACCCGGAGGTGCTGTTGCAGCACACCCTCCCGATGCTGCAAGGGGACGCCCCTTTTTACATCGTCGACGAGTGCGGCGGGAGCGAACTTACCCTGCCGAACTTTTATGACGCCCTCATCCACCGGCTTTCCAGCCCGGCACCAGTGGTGGGAGTCTGGAAAGGAGAAGGGGGCTTCGGCAGCCGGAAGGAGCTGCAAGACCCTCACTTCCGGAAGGTCTGGGCGTCATTTCGGGACTTTCTGACAGGCAGCCCGGATATCCAGCTGGTGGAAGGGAGCGAACCGGATAAGATGGAACAAGCGGTGAAACGGTGGATGCAGGAAAACGAGGTGGGAAGATGAAGCGGAAAAAACAGATGCACCCTTGTATCGTCCTTCTGATACTGGGCGGGGTGCTGCTGGTTGCCGTCCTCCTTTCCTTCCCGATGGGACGGTACCCGGTTTCGATTCCCCAGCTATTTTCCCAGATCGGGAGCGACCTTTTCGGCACCCCCTCCCCCGCCGATGAAAACCTCTCCCGGGTGCTCTACCGAATTCGCCTGCCGCGGATTCTGCTGGCGGTGCTAGCCGGTGGGAGCTTATCGGCGGCCGGTGCCGCCTACCAGGGGGTCTTCCAAAACCCGATGGCCTCCCCCGACCTGCTGGGGGCCTCCTCGGGGGCCGCGTTCGGGGCGGCATTGGGAATTCTCGCGGGGTTTTCCGGGGGCGGGGTGACGGCGATGGCCTTTTTGTTCAGCCTCATCACCGTCCTGATCTCCTGGCTGGTCAGCCGGGCCTCCCGGGGCAGCCGGGTGATGACCCTGGTCCTCTCGGGGATGATGGTTTCCTCTCTCTTCACCGCCGGCACCTCCTACCTCAAGCTGGTGGCCGACCCGGCGGACCAGCTGCAGGAGATCACCTACTGGCTGATGGGCAGCCTGTCGGGGGCCTACTGGGACGACCTGCTGACCGCGGCGGTTCCGGTGGGGCTGGGACTTTTAATTCTCATCCTCCTCCGCTGGCGGCTGGGGGTCCTGACCCTGGGGGACGAAGAGGCGGAAGCCCTCGGGGTGAAACCGGAACGGGTGCGGGGCGCGGCGGTCCTGGCGGCCACCCTGCTCACCGCCGCCGCCATCGCCTCCTGCGGAACCATCGGATGGGTGGGGCTGATTATCCCCCATCTGACCCGGCGGCTGACCGGACAGAGCTACCGCTACCTGCTGCCGGGGAGCGTGCTGCTGGGGGGCGCCTTTCTGCTCGTTACCGACAACATCGCCCGCTCGGCCCTGCCGGTGGAAATTCCCATCGGCATCCTGACCGCCTTTGCGGGGGCGCCCTTTTTCCTCTGGCTGATGCTCAAAGGGGGGAAAAGGCGATGAACCGGCTGACGGTACAAAATCGATCCTTCCGCTATCCCGGCGGGCAGCCGCTGCTGGAAGATATCTCCTTCTCCGTCGGGGAGGGGGAACTGATCTCCCTCATCGGCCAAAACGGCGCCGGGAAAACCACCCTGTTAAAATGCCTGATGGGCCTGCTGCCGGGCAAAGGGGAGGTGCTGCTGGACGGGGAGCCGGTGAACCGTTTTTCCCCCGGCCGCCGGGCGGAGAAGATCGCCTACATCCCCCAAAACCACGGCATCAGCTTTACCTACACCGCCTTTGAGGTGGTGCTGATGGGGGCGACCCCGACGCTGCCCTGGTACCGCTCCCCCGGAAAGGCGGAAAGCCGCCGGGCCGAAGAGGCGATGGAAACCCTCGGCATCCTCCCCTTGGGGGACCGGGACTTTGACACCCTGTCCGGCGGGGAGCAGCAGCTTTGCATGATGGCCCGGGCGATGATGACCGACGCGAAGGTCTGGTTGCTGGACGAACCGGCCGCCAACCTGGACTACGGCAACACCCTGCGGATGATGGAGCGGCTATCGACCCTCGCCCGAAAGGGGTACTGCATCCTCCAGTCGATTCACGACCCCGAAATAGCCGTCCTCTTTTCCACCCGCCTCCTCGCCCTGCAGAACGGGAAACTGGCGGCGGATGGCGGACCAGAAGTGCTGGACGAAGGGCTGATGGAACGGCTCTACGGCGTCAAGGTCCGACGCCGGGAGATTCTCGAACCGGATGGCCGGTTTCCGGTGTTTCTGCCGGGACGGCCAGAAACGGACACCGATTAAACTAGAAAGAGTGAAAAGAATGAAGAAAATCCTCAGTTTGACCCTCCTTGTATCCCTCCTGCTGGTGAGCTGCAGCGGCGGCGAGACCACCTCCCAGCCGTCGGAAAGCAGCTCGGAAGTTTCTGTCTCCCAGTCCAGCGCCGACTCCTCCAGCTCGGAAGCGGCGTCGGAAGAGTCGGAAGGCTTCACCTTTACCGACTCCCTCGGCCGGAGTTTCACCTTTGAGGAGCCGATCGACGCGGTGGCCCCCTCGGGACTTCTGTCCCAGCTGGTGGTCTACGCCGCCGCTCCCGACACCCTGGTGGGCTGGAGCAACGAGTGGAGCAGCGACGGGGAACAGTATATCCCCGAAGAGTACCGCTCCCTGCCGCTGATCGGCCAGATCTACGGCAACAACGAAGAGTTCAGCGTCGAAGAGCTGCTGGCCCGCTCCCCCGACATCGTGCTGGACATCGGCGAGCCCAAGGACGGGATGGTCGAGGACTTTGAGGCCCTGGAAGAACAGACCGGCATTCCCTTTGTCCACATCGACGCGACGATGGAGACGATGCCCGAGGCGTTTACGATGATCGGCGAGCTTCTGGGGATTGAGGACACTGCCAAAGTTTACGCCGACTACTGCGACGAGGTGTACAGCCGCACCCTCGACATCATGGACAAGGTGGGGGACAACAAGACCTCCGTCCTCTACCTCACCGGGGACGACGGCCTCAACGTCATCGCCAAGGGTTCCTACCACGCGGAACTCCTCGACCTGATCACCGACAACCTCGCCGTGGTGGACGACCCCTCCTCCAAGGGCACCGGCAATGAGACCGACATGGAGCAGATCATGCTCTGGAACCCGGACGTGATCTTCTTCTCCCCCGACAGCGCCTATGACACCGCCCCCACCGACCCCCTGTGGCAGGGCCTTTCGGCCATCCAGTCGGGACGGTATTACGAGGTTCCCTCCAGCCCCTACAACTGGATGGGCTTTCCCCCTTCGATCCAGCGGTATCTGGGGATGATGTGGATGGAGACGGTGCTCTATCCCGAAGACACTGGCTTTGACCTCAAAACCGAGGTGCAGAAATACTACGACCTCTTCTACCACTACGACTTAAGCGACGAGGAATACGCGCAGCTGACCGCCCGGTCGCTTCCGCAGGAATAACGGTATTTGTATGAAAGGCCCGCTCTTATGCGGGCCTTTTGTGTTGCATTATCATTAATTTACTCTAAAAGTGTCAGATTTTATAAATTTTTAGATATTATTTGTGAAGATAATCTATTGAATTTTATCAGTTAATATGATATTATTAATTTATTATAAGTGGTAGTTCTATTGAGTCCTATGATGAGGTGAATTTTATGAAAAAGACAACAAAATTAGCCGCTATCCTGCTGTCCGTTAT
>CALXHB010000169.1 GCA_944387995.1 uncultured Clostridia bacterium
GTATAGAAATAGCCGGACGCTTCCAGGTCAAAGAGTTTCCCCATCTCCTCGCTGGTGGCGTAGGGGAAGGTGGTGGACTGGATGATCGGGATCTGACGGGGTTCCCCCGACTTCGGGGTATAACCGGCGTGCAGAGCAGCGGTTTCAATTTTCATGTAGAAGACTCCCTTTCTTGGTGATTCCTGCCTCCTATTATACGTTCATTCCCGCCTTTCGTCAAGAAGGGGAGGGGCAGAAAAACAAATTCGGTTTAATTCCTACTGTTTTAGTTGGAATAATCTGACGGATTCAAAGGGTTTGGAAATTTATGGTTCGGAAAAGGTCACCTGGTATTCCTCCAAATCCAGCTGGTTTTGGAGAAACCCGGTCAGAATCTGCTGGGCGTTTTCCCGGGCGTTATCCAAAAGCCCATTGGCGATGGCGTCGTCCTGGGCGTTCTGTTTCAGCTCGCTGGTGGCGGCGTTGGTTTCCTCCAGGGTGATGGGGCGGAAGATGCTTTCCTGTTCCACATACACCTGGAAGGAGTCGTAGTCGATCTCGCAGCTTAAGACCTCAATTTCCGGGAGTTTGACCTGGACGGTCTTCTCTTTCTGGTCGACGTCCACCTGGATGGCGCTGAAATCGAGGCCGGCTTTTACCTCCACATCGTAGCTGTACACATATTTGCTCTGGGTGAAGGGGATAGAAAAATCCCCCAGCTTCTGGTCGGCTTCGATGACGCTCACTTCGGTGCAGTAGGCGGCCTGGGTGGCCAGCTCGCCGATGTCCTCGAATCCAAATCGAGTGGTTTTGCTCTGGCGGGTGAGCTGGCTGCTCACCCCAAAACCGATTCCTCCCAGAACCACTGCCGCCGCGAGGACGCCCAGGAAGATTTTGGATGTAAAGATGTTTTTCAGGATTTTTAGAAGAGTATTTTGCTCTTTTTTTCTCTCTTTCATGATTGAACCTCCATTTTAAAGGAAGGGGGCGCAATTTTTTCTCTCTATTAAATGTCACGGGCTGTTTCCCGTATCATCTTGACCAGCCGCCGCACTGCCGGTCCCTGGTGACGGGAAGTATCCTCCACCAGTGTGACCGTCCGTTCCGGAATCGGTTCCACCAGCCGGATCTGTCCCACCTCCTGCCGGGCAATTGCCTCGGCGGCCAGCGTCTCGGAATAAAAGCCGATGCCGAGGTTGTGACGGACCATCGGCAGCACCTGGTCCATGGTGGCCGCCTCCATATCCACCCGGACGGTGCAGTCGTGGGTCAAAAACAGCTTCTGGTAGAAGGCGAAGGTGCTGGTGCCGGGGCCGAGGCAGACCAGCGAACAGGACTCGATGTCCTTCAGCCGGCAGATATCCTCGGTCAGATGCCGAAATTTGGTCCCGCCGATGAGGATTTCCCGGAACCGGAAGATCGGGGTGGTATGTAGTCTGGTCCGGGAGGGGACTGGGGAGGTGATAACCGCGCAGTCGATGAGCCCCTTTTCCATCGCGTTGATGGCCTGGGGGGATGCGTAGTTGTAGATCCGCAGGTGAACGCCGGGGTACATCTCGTGAAACTGACTGAGCTTGTCCAGCAGGAGGAGGTGGAGGGCCGTTTCACTGGCGGCGATGGTCACAATTCCGCTTTCCAGGCTGACGTCCCGCCGCAGCTCTTCCTCTCCCATCCGAAGCTGCTCATAGGCGACCGCCACGTGATCGTACAGCTGTTCCCCTTCGGGAGTCAGGGTGACGCCGCGGTTGGAACGGATAAACAGCTTGCAGTCCAGCTCATCTTCCAGGTTGTTCATACACCGGGTGATGTTGGGCTGATTGTTGTCCAACAGCTCCGCCGCCCGGGTGAAGCTTTTACATTGCGCAACCGCGTAGAAAATGCGGTAATAGTCGTAGTTAATCGTTCCAATCACCTTCTAGTCATATAAATTTTATATGGCAGCAATATCAAAAATACTTTTTACTTTTTGTCACAATTAGAGTATACTATATTCGACCCCAAAATGCAAGATTAGGGGAAGCTGTGCCGAGAATGGCTGAACATTTTTGGGAGAGGAAAGGAATGGTTCGGATGATACGCGATGGAAGGGAGGACCCCACATGCTGACCGCAATGGCGGGCCTGACTTGGGAGGGCGGCGCCCAAACCGCAATGGAGCCGCTGCTTCGGGAGTCTGACATCGTTGTCCGGTATCAGGGCGGCGGGATGGGTTACACCCTTCGGACGCAGGACGGCAGCTATCGTTTCCGGCTGCTGCCGGAAGGCCTCAAATACCCCGGAAAGGTTTGCGTACTGGGAGACGGAATGGTCATTGACCTGGAGAGTCTGCGGCACGAAATCTCGATGATGCGGTATTTCCACCGGCCGGTCGGGCCAGAAAGCCTAAAGATTTCTGCCCGGGCGGTCATTTTGCTGCCCTTTTACATCCGCCAAGGCGTGCTGGCCCGACAGCTGGAGGGGATTCCTGCCAGCGAGAACAGCCGCCAGGGTTTCTCTTACGCCTATTCCGATAAGAGCCTGAAACAGGCGCTGCGGATGGGCGACCTTCTGCACCTGGACCTTCCGGTGGTGCGTCAGAGGCTGAGAACCTGCATAGACCTTAAGAATCTGGTTTTCACCAAGGTCTATGGCGACCAGCCTTTGGATTACCGGGAGATGGTCCGCTGGGCAGAGGAACAGGCGGCATTTTTCGCCCCGTACATCTGCGACACCGGCCGGTTTTTGACCGACGCGGCGAGCGAAGACAAAAACATTCTTTTTACCTCCCAGTTTGGCGCTCTTTTGGATCTCGACTATGGCCTCTACCCCTACACCGTCAGCTTCAACACGCTGGCAGGCTTTTCTGCTGTCCGCTGCGGAATGCCGGGACTGCGCCCCGACCGGGTTGTCGGGACGCTGCCGGCCTATTCGGCGGGGCTCAGCGATGGCCCGTTTCCGGCAGGTCAGCTGATCGATGAGGATTGGGGAGAACGGCTCAGCCTGGCTGACGGTCCAGCCCAGGGGGTCCGGTACGGGCCCTTTGATCTGCCGGCGGCCCGGTATGGGCTTCGGCTCCAAAAGCCGGATACTCTCGTTCTCTGCGGGCTGGAGGCGCTGGACACCCTTCCGTCCATCCCGGTGGTTACCGGCTACCGGATGGGGGAGACGGTGATCCGCGATTTCAACGCCCTCTCGTCCGGGGATTACCTGGACGGGTTTCAGGCGGAGGCGGAGATCCTCCCCGGGTGGGGCCAGCCGCTAAAGGGGATCCGGAGTTTTTCCGAACTGCCCCAGGAGGCACAGCGGTACGCTGTCTTTATCGAGGAAGGCCTCGGGAGACGGTTTGACGGCGTATCGGTTGGGGAAGGGGTTATCATTCCCCGGTAAAATCGTTTCCGGAAAAGGGGCGGCCCTTTTCCCCCGGATGGACGGTCGGCCGTCTGTCCGAATCCGGCCCGGGTTCCGGCCTGGGGCGGATGCAGATGCGGCGGATGCCGCTTCATAAGAAGGAGATGCCTATGAAATCAAAGAAAAAACAGGTCTTTATCGTCCTGTGGATCGCGGTCATCGTCCTGTTGGGTGTGCTGGCAATTGTCGTCGGCTCCCCCGGTAAGAGCGAAACGGTCCAGGAGACGATGCGGGACGCCGTTTTGCATGAGACCGGGCAGATCAGCCTCTTCGGACTGAAGAACGTAAACCCGGGGCTCATCTCCGGGATGGTGGTCACGGCCATTCTGCTGGTTGCAGCGGCTTTGATCCGAATCTTCGCGATTCCGCGGTTTAAGATGGTCCCCGGACGGTTCCAGATGCTGATTGAGCAGGCGGTTGGACTGTTCGACAACCTGGCCAAGAACAATTCCCCCTGGCGGCATGGATTCCTCGGGGTGTATCTGTTCGCTGTCGGCACCTATATCTTTGTAGGGACGCTGTTTGAGCTGATCGGCGTGCAGGTTATCACCGTTTCCGGCAATCCGATCACCCTGCCGGCGCCGCTTTCCGATGTAAACGGTGCAATCGCCATTGGCTGCCTGTCCTATCTCGTCATCATGTCCGGCGGTATCGCGGGCAACGGCGTAAAGGGTATCGGCAAGACCTTGAAGGAATTCTCGCTGCCGATCTCGATGAGCTTCCGTCTGTTCGGCGCACTCCTGAGCGGACTGCTGGTCACCGAGCTGGTTTACTACTATGTACAGCTGAGCGTTGTGCTGCCGGTGGTCATCGGCGTGCTGTTCACCTTGCTGCACGCTTTGATCCAGACCTACGTTCTGACGATGCTGACCGCTCTGTACTATGGTGAGGTTTCGGAACCCGATCATAAAGAAAAAGTCAAAAAGGCAAAAAAGGCCAAAAAGGCCGCCTAATTTAAAAAGGTTAATTTGGAGGAAACCGTCATGAGCAAAACGATGAATAAACTGATGAAAGTACTGCCCGCCCTTCTTTTCGCTGTCATTGTCGCAATGGCTGTCATGATTATCCCGGCTTTCGCTGAAGGGGATAAAGAGGACGCTACTGCTACCACCACTTCTGCCAGCCAGACCGTGAATACCGAAGCTTCTGCTCCCGACAACACCGACGGCTTCAAGGCTCTCGGCACCGCAATCGCCATCGGCCTCGCAGCAGGCGGCGGCGCACTCGGTATGGGCACCGCAGTCAGCAAATCGGTTGAAGGCATCTCCCGCCAGCCGGAAGCAGAAGGCAAAATCCGTACCACCCTTATGCTGGGCCTGGTCTTTATCGAAACCGCGATCATTTATGCGCTGCTCTGCGTTATCCTGATCATCTTCGTCCTGTAAAAGGAAGGTGTGAGGCATGAACATTCCGCTGAATATTGATTGGCAGCAAATCCTGCTGCACCTTCTGAACTTCGCAATCCTGGCGGGTGGTCTTTATCTGCTGCTGTTTAAGCCGGTCAAGGCTTTCATGGCAAAACGGGAAAGCTACTACCAGAATATGGACAACGAAGCCAAGCAGAAGCTCCAGGAAGCTGAAACGCTGAAGGTAAATTACGCGCAGCAGCTGGATGGTGCCGCCCAGGAGATTGCCCAGAAGAAAGCCGACGCCCAGAAGGCCATCGAGGCCAGCCGCAGCGAACAGCTGAAAATGGCAAAGGACGAGGCCGACCGCATCCTCGAGAGCGCCCGGGCAAACTCCGAACGGGAGCACGACAAGATGCTCCGGGACGCCCAGAAGGAGATTTCCGATCTGGCGATCACCGCCGCAGAAAAACTGCTGCTGAAAGGGGAAGGCAGCCCCTACGAACAGTTCTTAAACGCTGCCAATGCTGAAAAGAGGGGGGAGCCGGATGCGTAAGAACGACGAAACTTTAGTCGCTGTGATCCGCAGCAACGTTCCGCCTACTGAAGACGAAAAAAACCGGCTTGCTGAATACCTCAAAAAGACCCGTGGAATTGAAGTTCCGATCACCTGGGAAAAGGACGACTCGATTGTCGACGGTTTCCAGATGCAGGTCGGCACCGATATTTACGACTGGACCATCTCCGGCCGTTTGAGACAGTTTAAAGAGAGCCTGGACAAATTAAACCCCTCCGGCGGTTCGATCATCCCGCTGATCCGCGAGACGGTTGAAAACTGGACCCCTGAAGTCACCGCTGAAGAGATGGGCGAAGTCCTCACCGTCGGCGACGAAATCGCCACCGTTTCTGGTCTGGACCACGCCGCTTACGGCGAGATCCTCCAGTTCTCCAACGGCGTCAAGGGCATGGTTCAGGACCTGACCCCTGACCGGATCGGCTGCATCCTCTTCGGCGACAGCGAAGAGATCAGCGAAGGCAGCATCGTCCGCCGCACCGGCAAGACCGCTGGTATCCCCGTCGGCGACGCCTTCCTCGGCCGTATCGTCGACGCCCTCGGCAGCCCCATCGACGGCAAGGGTGATATCCCCGCCGACGGCTACCGCCCGATTGAGATGCCGGCTCCTTCCATCATCGACCGTCAGCCGGTCGACACCCCTATGGAAACCGGCCTGATCGCCATCGACTCGATGTTCCCGATTGGCCGTGGTCAGCGTGAGCTGATCATCGGCGACCGCCAGACTGGTAAGACCGCCGTGGCGATCGACACCATCTTAAACCAGAAGGGCAAAAACGTCATCTGCATCTACGTCGCCATCGGCCAGAAGGCTTCTTCGGTCGCTCAGCTGGCTGAGAACCTCTCCCGCCGGGGCGCGATGGATTACACCATCATCGTCAACGCTTCGGCCAGTGCCTCGGCTTCGCTGCAGTACATCGCGCCTTACGCCGGCTGCGCTTTGGGCGAGTACTTCATGTACAGCGGCCGCGACGTCCTGATTGTATACGATGACCTTTCCAAGCACGCGATTGCCTACCGTGCGCTGTCGCTGCTGCTGGAACGTTCGCCCGGCCGTGAAGCTTACCCTGGCGACGTCTTCTATCTGCACTCCCGTCTGCTGGAACGTTCGGCCCACCTTTCTGAGGAAAAGGGCGGCGGCAGTATGACGGCCCTCCCGATCGTCGAAACCCAGGCGGGCGACGTTTCGGCCTATATCCCGACCAACATCATTTCCATCACCGACGGCCAGATCTTCCTGGAAAGCAGCCTCTTCTTCTCCGGCCAGCGCCCGGCAGTCAACGTCGGTCTGTCGGTATCCCGTGTCGGCGGCGCCGCCCAGACCAAGGCGATGAAGTCGGCAGCCGGTACCATTCGACTGGACCTCGCCCAGTACCGCGAGATGGAAGTCTTCACCCAGTTCTCCTCTGACCTGGATGAAACCACCAAACGGCAGCTGGTCTACGGCCAGGGCCTGATGCGGCTGCTCCGCCAGGCACAGTACCACCCGATGTCCCAGCATGAACAGGTCATCGTCCTGACGGCCGCCCTGGGGCACATCATGCAGGAGTTAAACCCTGAACAGGTGGGCCGCTTTGAATCCTACCTGCTGCGGGATGTGGCGGAACAGGCTCCCGAACTCTGCCAGCGGATTGATTCCACCGGCAAGCTCACCCCCGATGACCGGAGCATGATTATGGACCTGGCCCACAGAAGCCTCTACGCTTTCCAGCAGGAGGAGGCTGCGGCAAAGGCCATCGCGTCTAAAGGGACTGGTGAATAAGCATGGCGAGCACCAAGGAAATCAAAAACCGCATTGAAAGCGTCCGTGATACCAAAAAGATCACCAACGCGATGTACCTGATCTCCTCCACCAAGCTGCGCAAAGCCCGCCGCGACCTTGACCATACCCGGCCCTATTTCGACGCCCTCGCGAGCGAAATCAAGCGGATTTTCCGTACCGCCGAGTATGTCGAGTCCCCCTACTTCTACCCCCCCGATAACGATACAAACCCCCTGGACGGCACCTATGCCTGCCTCGTGGTCACCGCCGATAAGGGCCTGGCCGGGGCATACAACCAAAACGTCCTCAAAGAGGCGGAAAAGATGCGCCGCGACCACCCCGACACCGTTTTCTACGTCGTCGGGGAGTACGGCCGGCACTATTTTAACCAGCATAAAATCCCGATCGAACAGAGCTTTCTCTACACCGCCCAGAACCCGACCATGGACCGGGCCCGGGAGATCTGCGGGATTTTGCTGGACCGGTTTGAAAAAGGGGATTTCGCCAAAATCTTTATCATCTACACCGACTTAAAGAGCAGCATCTCTTCGGAGGCCAACAGCTTCCGTCTGCTCCCCTTCCACCGTTCGACCTTCGCCACCCCTGCCAACACCAAGGAGAAGGCGCTGACCGAGCCGCTGGAATTTGTCCCGTCGGTTGAGGTGGTTTTGAACAGCATCATGCAGAGCTATGTCTCCGGTTATATTTACAGCGCCCTGATCGACAGTTTTTGCAGCGAACAGAACGCCCGTATGACCGCTATGGATGCGGCGAACAAAAACGCGGAGAAGCTGCTGGGCGAACTGTCGCTGGAGTACAACCGTGTGCGTCAGGCAGCGATTACGCAGGAAATCACCGAGGTATCGGCCGGCGCCAAAGCCCAGCGCGCCCAGCGTGCGGCCAAAGAGCGGCGCAGAATGGAAGGTTAATCCTTTCCCTGCGCCAACTCCGGCGGGGGACCGTCGGAGCATAAGCAGAAAGGAATGGTCATAAACGTGAAAATCGGGAAAATTGTACAGATTTCCGGACCGGTTATCGACGTTAAATTTGAAGGGGACGCTCTCCCGCGGATCCGCGAAGCTTTGTCGGTGGAACTCAACGGTGAGAAGCGGATTATGGAAGTAGCCCAGCATGTCGGCGACGGCGTTGTCCGCTGCATCATGCTGGCCGGTAGTGAAGGCCTCTATCGTGGGATGGAAGTTGCCGCCCCTGGCGACACCATCACCGTTCCGGTCGGCCAGAGCACCCTGGGGCGGATGTTCAACGTCCTGGGCGAGCCGATTGATGGGGAAGGGGAGGTTCCGGAAGGCACTCCTCGCGCCAGCATCTATCGAAAAGCTCCGGCCTTTGAGGACCAGAGCCCGGTCGTCGAGATTCTGGAAACGGGTATTAAAGTTATCGACCTGTTGGAGCCCTATCCGAAGGGCGGTAAGATCGGTCTGTTCGGCGGCGCCGGTGTCGGCAAAACCGTTCTGATTCAGGAACTGATCCACAACATCGCCATGGAACAGGGCGGTTATTCGGTCTTTACCGGCGTCGGCGAACGCAGCCGTGAAGGTAACGATCTTTGGAAAGAGATGCGGGAGAGCGGCGTTTCGGATAAAACCGCGCTGGTCTTCGGTCAGATGAACGAGTCTCCTGGCGTCCGTATGCGGGTCGCTTTGTCCGGCCTGACGATGGCGGAACATTTCCGTGACGTCGACCACAAGGACGTTCTGCTTTTCATCGACAACATCTTCCGTTTTGTCCAGGCCGGTTCTGAGGTTTCGACCCTGCTGGGCCGTATGCCTTCGGCCGTCGGTTACCAGCCGACCCTGGCCAACGAGATGGGCGAGCTGCAGGAACGGATTACCTCCACAAAAGACGGTTCTGTCACCTCGGTCCAGGCGGTTTACGTCCCGGCCGACGACCTGACCGACCCTGCCACCGCCACCACCTTTACCCACCTGGACGCCACCACCGTTTTGAGCCGTAAGGTTTCGGAACAGGGCATCTACCCGGCAGTTGACCCGCTGGAATCCACCTCCCGTCTGTTGGAAGCGGATAAGATCGGCGAGGAGCACTACCAGATCGCCCGTCAGGTCCAGGAGACCCTTCAGAAATACAGCGAGCTGCAGGATATCATCGCCATCCTCGGTATGGACGAACTGTCCGACGAGGACCGCAATGTCGTCATGCGTGCCCGTAAGATTCAGCGGTTCCTCTCTCAGCCCTTCCACGTGGCCGAGAAGTTCACCGGTGTCCCCGGCGTTTACGTTCCGCTGAAGGAGACCCTGCGGGGCTTCAAGGCGATTGTCAACGGCGAGATGGACCAGTACCCCGAAGCCGCTTTCTACAACGTCGGCACGCTGGAAGATGTCGTCAAGAAGGCGAAGCAGCTTGAAGCCGACAACGCCTGATTTGGAAAGGGTGTAAGCGATGGCAAAAACCTTTCAGGTGCATATTCTGGCGGCGGACCGCCCCTTCTATGTGGGGCCCTGCGAGTCGGTGATTCTGCCGACCGTGGACGGGTCGTACGGCATCCTGGCCGACCACAGCAACATGATTGCCGCGGTCGTTCCGGGGGAGCTGGTCTACCGCATCCCCGGGAAATCCGACAAAACGGTCGCAGTTTCCGGCGGG
The DNA here is from genome assembly GCA_944387995.1 of uncultured Clostridia bacterium. GTDB lineage: Bacteria > Bacillota > Clostridia > Oscillospirales > Ruminococcaceae > Faecivivens. The sequence continues at coordinate 9,670 of CALXHB010000169.1, forward strand.
ATGGTCAAGGTGGAGGACAATGACGTTCTGATTCTGGTGGACTCTGCTGTCCGTCCGGAAGACGTCGACGTCCAGCGCAACCTCCGCAAAGTTGCGGCAGCCCGCGAGGCGATTGCCCAGAAAAAGAGCCGTCAGGACTTCCTTTCGGCCCAGGCAGCCCTTGCCCGTGCCGCCAGCCGTCTGCGTGTCCGCGAGCACTACGATGGAGATCACCACTAAATCGTACAGAAACCTTAAGCCGTCCGAGAGGGCGGCTTTTTTGTTATTAGATATGGTTCCGCTGCCCTTAAGGCAGCGTCCAAGGGTTCCCCTTGGATGGGACCAGGCTCCGCGCCTGGATGCGCCAGGGAC
>CALXHB010000170.1 GCA_944387995.1 uncultured Clostridia bacterium
GCTCATTCCCTGCACCATCTTGCTGTTTTCTGCATCTAATCGCTTGTGCATTTCAGCGTGGATGGCACGGCTTGCATCGGTCTGCGCAATCTCTTTGTTGCGTCCGTCGGTTTCGCTGACCGTGCGGGTTATAAATCCTTTTGCTTCCATTCGTTGCAAAAGACCGGTTACCGTTGGATTGGAAAGATGAAGATGTTTTTCAATATCTCTTTGGTTGACCTTTTTCCCATTCCGTTCACAATTATCCAAATAGATGAGGATATGCATTTGAGAAGAGGTCAAATTTAAAGCTTGTAAAACCTGATTAAAATGATTCTCTGCTGATAGGTGGATAAATTTAAACAGCGCGCCAAGGGGCATCTCCCTTTCTGGTTCGCAAGGAGCTTTATCGTGCATAACAATCTCCTTTCTATCATAATAGCGGGCTATCTAATAGCCCGCTATTTAATTATAGCGCTTAATCTATTACTTGTCAACGGTTTTGCAACAAAAATCCCAAACCATCTTCCCCATTTTTTACCAAACCGTTTTGTGCACTTTACACACCTTAGGATGATATTTTTAACCGTTTATCTGCCACTGGCAGTCTGCACCTGAGAAGAGCCCAGCCTGATAAAAGGCAGTCATACCAGCTGCCATATATCCCAGGTCTCGGGCACCGGCAGTTTCCCAAGAGGAGTGCATCGCCAATTGGGCTAAACCAATGTCTACCGAAGTGATAGAAACGTGCCGCCCAGAGAGATGTCCCAATGTCGATCCGCCGGGAATGTCCGAATGGTTATAAAATGCCTGTACCGGGACGCCCGCCGCCTGGCAGATTGCCCGGAATACGCTGGCCGAAACGGCATCGGAGGTGTAGCGCTGATTGCCACTGAATTTGACGACAATTCCTTCATTCATCCACACTCCGTTAACCTGATCAGAGGTTTCGGGATGGTTGGGATGGACAGCGTGAGCGTTGTCGGCTGAAACGAGGAAACTGGATGCAACGGCAGCTTCGTGAGCTTCTTCACTCCGGCCCAAGGACCGGCTGATTCGGCGGAGAACGTTTTCCAGGAAGTTGGAGTCTGCTCCCTGACGGGTGCCACTTCCCACCTCTTCGTTATCAAACAGGCACGCAACGGCGACATTCTGAATCTTTTCCGCTTCAGTAATGGCCTTCAGGGCAGAAAAAGCACATTCCAGGTCGTCCAACCGAGCGGACGAAATAAATTCCTCATCCGGTCCCCAAACGGTGCCCGGTGTGCGGTTGTATACATACAGTTCTTCCGCCAGAATGGCTTCCGGTTTTACACCAGCCATCTGGGCAATCTGGGTTTTCAGATCTGCCCCTTTATGCAGGCTGTACAGCGGAAGCATATCGGCCTGAACCCGCAGAGGTTTTCCATCGTTGACTCCGCGGTTTTGATGAATACAAAGGTTCGGGATAACCAGCATATCTTTTCCAGCGTCCACCAGTTTGGATTCTACACCCTGGTCAGTTCTGAGCATTAGCCGGCCTGCCACCGACAAAGGCCGGTCCATCCAGGAAGCGGAAATTGCGCCGCCGTACATTTCGGTGTCCAGCATCTCATATTTGCCGCCGCAGGCAGTAATCCCCTTCCCTTTCAGTTTATAGCTAGGGGAATCGAGGTGAGCGGCGACAATCTGAAAGGCACGGTAATCCCCCTCCGGCAGCCGAAAAGCAATGACCGAAGAGAGATTCCGGGTGATGAAGTATTTACCCCCGGGGACCAGAGTCCAGGGGGTGGTTTCCTCCAGTTGGACAAAACCCGCTTCCTTTAAAATACGGGCAGCGGATGCAGCTGCATGGAAAGCGGTGGGGGACGAAGAGATAAAGTCAAATAATTCTTGATGCAGTTTTTCCATAGAGCATTTCCTCCTTATATGTAAAAAAAGTATATACCTCCCGTCAAAGAATGTCAATCTTTCCCGAAAGGTTTTGTAAAAGGGGCAAAATAAAATTGTAAACGGGAAATTAGGCGCTTTTTTGTCTTGAATATGGACTTTATATATGATATAATCATGGTGTCCAAAACGAGATAACCGGGACAGGTTATCGAAGAAAGAAAGGAATTGGTTATGCGCGGAATTTATACTTCTGTTACCGACATCAGAAGAAAAGTTTTTACTGAGGTAGCTCGTCTTGCCTACGAGGGAGGCGATTACTCCCGCATCGAAGAGCTCCCCTACAAGATCATTCCCGGTGAGGTGGCGACCTATCGGGACAGTATCTTCCTGGAACGGGCAATTGTCGGTGAACGGCTGCGGCTTTCGATCGGTTTGCCGCTGCGCCCGATGGATGCTCATGCGCCGATTTCAGCAGGCATTGAGGAAAGTGCGATTGCAGAAAAATACTACGATCCGCCTCTGATCAACATTATCAAATTCGCCTGCAACTCCTGCCCGGAAAAACGGTATTTTGTGACCAACGGCTGCCAGGGCTGTCTGGCGCATCCCTGCACTGAGGTCTGCCCGAAAGGTGCCATTTCCATTCAGCATGGCAAGTCGGTCATTGACGAGAGCAAATGCATCAAATGTGGACGCTGCAAAGATGCCTGCTCTTACAACGCCATCATCAAACAGGAACGCCCCTGCGCTGCCGCCTGTGGGATGGATGCGATTTCTTCTGACGCTCTCGGTCGGGCCACCATCGACTACGATAAATGTGTATCCTGCGGCCAGTGCATCGTCAACTGCCCCTTTGGCGCAATTTCGGATAAGGGTCAGATTTTCCAGGTTATCCACGCGATTACCAGTGGCCAGCGGGTCATCGCGGCAATTGCGCCGGCCTATGCCGGTCAGTTTGGTCCGAAGGTCACCCCTGAGAAGCTGCTGACTGCTATTCGGATGCTGGGCTTTGACAATGTCACGGAAGTTGCAATCGGCGCTGACTTCTGCACCATCGACGAAGCAAAGGACTTTGTGAAAAAGGTCCCGGCGGAACAGCCCTTTATGGCGACTTCCTGCTGCCCTGCCTGGTCGGTTATGGCGAAGAAGTGCTTCCCGGAATTTGCGCCTTATATTTCAATGGCCTTGACTCCGATGGTTCTGACTGCCCGTCTGATTAAAAAGATGCATAAGAACTGCAAAGTCGTTTTCATCGGGCCCTGCTCGGCGAAAAAGCTGGAGGCAAGCCGTCGGTCGATCCGTTCGGATGTCGACTTTGTTTTGACCTTTGAAGAGCTGATGGGCATGTTTGCTGCCAAGAACATTGATCCCGAAAAGGTGGAGGTTGATCCCACCGTTCTGCGGGACAATCCTCTGGGTCTTGCCACTGCTGCTGGACGTGGGTTCGCGGTTAGCAATGGCGTTGCCAGTGCGGTTGCCGATGTAATCCGTGAACTTGACCCCGACCGTGAGGTCAAGATCATGTCTGCGCAGGGTCTGAAAGACTGCAAGAAGATGTTGACTCTGGCGAAAGCTGGTAAATATGATGGTTATCTGCTGGAGGGCATGGGCTGCCCTGGCGGATGTGTCGCTGGTGCTGGTACCATTGCCGCGCCGA
>CALXHB010000171.1 GCA_944387995.1 uncultured Clostridia bacterium
ATGCTGACCCCGATGGGCAACCCCCAGAACCTCTACCTCTACACCCAGTCGGGGATGGGCTTTTTTAGCCTGGTGATGATCCATCTTCCTTACGTTCTGCTTTCCGCCGCAGGGCTTTTGCTCCTCATCTTCCTGCGGAAGAAGGAACCGACCGCCACGGCGGCGGCTCCCACTGGATTTTCCGGCTCCAAACCCCTTTTTCTGTCGATTGCCGGGTTTATCCTCTGCCTCCTCGGTATCTTTGACCTGCTGTCGCCTTTGTGGATTGCCTTGGTGGTGGCCCTCTTTCTGCTGGTCACCGACCGGAAGCTCCTCTTGTCGGTGGATTACGGCCTGCTGGGCACCTTCATCGCCTTTTTCATCTTCATCGGCAACATCGGCTGCATCGGGCCCTTTAGAGAGTTTCTCGAGTCGATTCTGTCGGGCCACGAGGTGCTGGTGGCGGTCCTGGCCAGCCAGATCACCAGTAACGTTCCGGCGGCGCTGCTGCTGTCCGGCTTCTCCAATAACTGGCCGGCATTGATGGTGGGCTGCAACATCGGCGGCCTCGGGACGCTGATCGCTTCGATGGCAAGTCTCATCTCCTACAAACTGGTGGTCCGGGACTTCCCCGAGCAGAAGGGAAAGTATTTCGCCCAGTTTACCCTTTATAACATCGGGTTTCTGGCGGCGCTTTTGATTCTCTGGTGGATTTTGTAAGAGAATTTCGATGGTATAGAAGGTTTGAATCGTCGCTGCGCGAAGGGTAACCTTTGGCGTAAGCAGCCGTGAAAAGCAGGGTTTTCATTATAAATCAGCGCCTGGGAAGGGGCTCAGGCATTCCAGCTAAAGCTGTTCATGTCAGAAAAAATATTTGCGGGCCGGACCGTATGGTCCGCATTTCCTGCCAAGGTAGGAAACCATATTTTTTCGCAGGTGAGGGCACAACTGGAAGTAAACGCACTCCCTTCGCTTGAAATCGCGTATACGCGATTTCAATAGGCTTGCGAAGCAATGCCGAAACCCCTTTAAAAAGGGGTCGATCCTAAACTCCAAATTTATCTCCGTTTTCTGTTAACGATGGTGTCAACGTCGATTTTCCAAATTGTCGCGCTGGCTTTGTTAACTTGCTTGAGGCTCCGAAAGGGGCCTTTTTCTTTTGCCCGGCGGCCGCTGGACAAGGGGGCGGTTCCATGTTATAATGGATAAAATGTTTGTAAGGAGGCTTTCAGATGCAGTTGATTTTCTTTTCCGATCTGTCCGCTTTTTCTTCTACGGTAACCCCGTTCCTGATGGAACAGGAGGCGGTCAACAACCTGATGCTGGGCCTCTTGGACGCCGGACGGAACGCTGCTCCCGTCGATTGGGAGATGGCGGCGGTTGTGGATGGGGGAAGGCTGGTGCTTGCCTCCCTCCGGACCCCGCCCTATAACCTGATTCTAGCGGGGGAGACAGTCTCGGAAGAGGCGGTAGCCCTCCTCTCTGCCCATTACAGCGGGAAACCGCTCCCCGGCGTCATCGGACCATCCGCCCTTGCCGAAGCCTTTGCCGCCCGGTACGCCGCCGAAGCGGGGATAAGCTGGAAGGTGACCACCGCCGAGACGGTCTATCAGCTGACCGCCGTATCAGACGTCCCCCAGCCGGGGAAGCTCCGTCCGGCGGAAGAGCGGGATAGCTTCTTCCTCGCCTACTGGCTCCGTTCGTCGGAGGAGAACATCTTTCACCGGAGCGCTTCGCTCAACTTTGAGGACGCTAGAGAGCGGTCGCTGAAAGGGGAGCTTTTCCTGTATGAAGTGGACGGGGTACCGGTCTGCCTCGCCGGTTCCAGCCGCCAGATGCCCCACGGCCGGTCGATCGGTCCAGTCTACACCCCGCCCATCTTCCGCCGGAAAGGATACGCCACCGCCGCCACAGCGGCCCTCAGCCGCCGGATTCTGGCGGATGGGAACGATTTCTGCGCCCTCTTCGCCGACCGCGCAAACCCTGCCTCCAACCGCGCCTATCAAAAGGTCGGGTTTCAGCCGGTGGAGGTTTTTTCCGAGATTGGATTCTACACAGAATAAGTCTGTTTCCAATTTCTTCATAGAAAGTCAGTTTGGTTTTACCGCCATTTCACCCTCTTTTCACCGGCAATCTGTCTTTTCAGGGTATACTGTTTAACAGAAACGGGTATTGGCCCATCAGAAAGGACAGACTGTTATGAAGTTGAAAAGAATGCTGGCTGCCGGCTTTTTGACGGCCGCCACGGTTTTATCCCTTACAAGCTGCGGCAGCGGCTCCAGTGAAGATACCATCGGCGTTGTGGTCAGCTCCGCCTACGTCGACGACGAGGCGCTCCAGACTTACGCCGACGAACTGATTTCCGCCCACCCCGATTGGGAAGGCAAGGTCACCTTTACCTCCCAGACAATGGGGGATTCCCAGGCCGACGGGATGACCTACGGCGCCGCGGTGATGCAGCAGACGGCAATGGCGGCGGCAGGGGAGATGGACATCATGATCTGCGACGACGAAAACGGCGCCCGCAACTGCCGCAGCGACCTCTTCCTCCCGCTGTCGGACGTCTTTACCGAGGAGGAAATCGCCTCCTTCGGCGAGACCCTCTCCTTTGAAATGGTGGATGAAAGCGGCAACCCCACCGGCGAGATGACCCCCGAGTGTGGTGTCCGGGTGACCGGGGACGGGTTTGACTCCGCCGTCGGGGATACCGACCTCGGCGTCTATATCGTCTCAACCGAAAAAGACGAGGCACTCATCAAGGAGATTTATACGGCACTCATAGACAGTTAATCGAAAGGATGGTTCATCATGGAATTGACGCTGCAAAGCCTGCGGGATTTTTTGATGCAGGAAAGGCGGGGGGAAGCCCTCTCTGTCGCGCCGTACCCCGAATGGGACGAAGGGGAAGAACACTATTTTTGTACCCCGCTGGGCGCCCGGATTATCGGCTCCGCCGGCGTCGACGGTATCCACTTCTGCCAGATTTCCGGCGATGACCGGGTCTTTGCCGTCAGTCCGATGAATGGGGAAGGGGAATACGTCCATCCGGTCGCCCGGGACCTGACGGATTTCTGCCGGCTGATTCTGGCCTGCGGCAGTACCGCGGCCATTGAACAGGCCTGGCAGTGGAGCCGGGAACAGTTTGCAGAATTTCTGCGAGACGACCTTCCGGATGATGCGGGGAAAAAGGCCCTCGCCGACCTCGCCGAGCGGTTTTCCCTCACCCCGATGGAGGACCCCTACGGGTATATGGAAAAGATGCGGGAAGGGTTCTCGGAAGATTCTCTCGCCTTCCCCTCAGATGAGGAGGAAAACCCCACCGCCGAGGCTGACCTGGGTGAAAGCAGCCCGGACCTCCATGGAGAGCTCCGGTTTCCCGAATGCTTCAGTAAACCCACCCCTTTTCGGTGGAACGGGACAGAGTGCTTTGTCCTCGGCTACGGATGGATTGACGACTGGTGGGTGGCGGATGTGGCCTTTCGCTGGACCGAGGAGATGATCGAGCAGGTTCTGAAAGAGAACACGCGGAACCCCTTTGAAGTCTCGATTGACCTTAAACCTGCCACAGGGCATCTGGATGTCCAGGAGGGCAGCGGAGCCGGCTATTTCCCGGGCCACACCCAGTCGGATTATGAGGAAGAAAGCCTGCAAAAAACGGGGGAGATTCTTCGCCATTACGGCCTGGACACCGACAAATGCTGGGAGATTCGCCGGTGCTGTTTTGCATGGAAACCGGACTTTTCCGGCCCTGTCACCCTCACCATCACCCACGAGGATTACTGGAAGGAGATGGCCCAGTTCACCGTCACTGCTTCCGGCGAGACCTTCACCCTTCCCAGCCCCGGCGGCGGGGAACTGACCCTCACGGTGCAGGAACTGGAGCCGGAGAGTATTCCGGATACCTTCCAGGAAGGGGGACCGACCCAGCTGCTGGCGATGACTTATACCCTCACCCCCGACCCCGGCAAAAAGAATGGACGCCGCCAGGTCATGCTCCGGGATACGGCTCCCGATGACCCCTATCGGGGATGCGACGGGCCGACTGTCGCTTGTATCGGGGTGATTGGCAGGGCGAGGTCTGCTGCCTGCCTCGGAGCGGTGGATACTGCCTGTTCTTCGCTTCACTTTACCTGCCCGGAACAGGTTACCTGGTCGTATCAGATTAACTACCGCGACTCGGAGACGTTTACCTTTACCTGCCCGGTTTGACTATCGGCCGCCGGGCGTCCAACGCACATTCCGAGACTGCGAGCCTGTCGAGCAGTCCACCGGCGCTGGAGCGGGCCGCTCATGCCGCGTCGAAAACGGGGTCCAGGGGCCTTTGGTCCCTGGCGCGTCCAGGCGCGGAGCCTGGTCCATCCAAGTGAAACTTGGTTCCATCCAAGGGGAACCCTTGGCCGCTGCCATAAGGGCAGCGGAACCATCAAAAGATAATTATAAAGGCTCCGTCCGGCCTAGCCGGACGAAGCCCTAAAGAAAATACTTCTTAAGGATATACGGGATAGCCCGCATATCCTTTTTATATTATTGGATATAATTTCGGTGCCCTTAAGGCACCGACAAAGCTCCGCTTTGATGGGCCAGGCTGCAGGCATGCGGCTGAAAGCCGCGATGCCGGAAAAACTGCTTGCCGGCCGGTTGGTATGGCCGGCATTTCATGCTAAAGCATGAAACCGCGCTTTTTCGCAGGTTGTACATCTTCCTTGCATCCTGCTGTGTACATTAAAGGCCCCTGGACCCAGGCATGCGGCTGAAAGCCGCGATGCCGGAAAAACTGCTTGCCAGCCTGCCCAACTGGCTGGCATTTCCCACCAAGGTGGGAAACCACGGTTTTCCACTGGTGTTGCCCTTTTTGGAGCTGCGGCGTGACAAGCTCGCAGTCTTCGGTCAAGACCTGGCCGCGGGGGGGGGATGGTTTCTTTCTCTAAGCACGAAAAACCCCGCCTTCCATCGGGAAAGCGGGGTTTAAACCGATCGTCAATTAGTCGTTGACAAAGGGGATCAGGGCGATGATCCGAGCGCGCTTTACAGCGACGGTCAGCTGACGCTGATGTCTTGCGCAGGTGCCGGTAACCCGTCTGGGGATAATCTTCGCTCTTTCAGACAGGACCTTGCGGCTGTATTTGCCGATGGTCTTGTAATCAATGTTCTCAACTTTATCAACACAGAAAGCGCAGACTTTTCTGCGGGGCTTTCTGCCGCGGTTGTTTCTATCCATGAACCTAGGCTCCTTTCAGCAGAATTTGTGAAATCAAATTAGAACGGGAGATCTCCGTCGTCGTTGTCCAGTTCTTCAAAACCGCTGCTACCAAAATCGCCCACCGAAAGGGTCTGACCCCGCTGGGGTTCCTCAAACCGGGGTGCCGGCTGCTGATAGGAGTTTCCGCCGCCATAGGACGGAGCATCCGAATAGCCGGTATTTGCCGCCTGTCCGTTGGGACGGGAATCGGCGAAATAAGCCTGGTCCACAATGACCTCGTAGGCAGTACGCTTCTGACCGGACTTGTCCTCGTAGCTTCTGGACTGGAGGCTGCCTTCGACGGCAATCATCCGGCCTTTGGAGAAGTAACGGGAGATGAACTCGCCGGTCTGCCGCCAAGCAACACAGGGGATAAAATCGGCCTGCCGCTCGCCGGTGCCTTTGTTTTGGTAGTTACGGTCAACCGCAATGCGGAAAGACGCCATCGAGATACCGCTGGTGGTCTGCCGCAGTTCCGGATCGGCTACCAGTCTGCCCATTAAGATAACGCGGTTTAACATACTGGTCCCTCCGAATTAAACTCTGGTGACAACCAGAGAACGCAGAACGCCGTCAGCGATTCTCAGTCTTCTCTCCAGCTCGTGGGGGAAGGAAGGGACGCTGTTGAAGGTGTAAAGGACATAGTAGCCTTCGCCTTCGTCGTTGATTTCGTAAGCAAGAGCTCTCTTGCCCCACTCGTCAACGGACTCGAGAGTGCCGTTGTCGCGGATCAGAGACGCGAACTTTTCCACCGATTCCTTGATGGATTCTTCGCCCTGCTTCATGCTGAAAATAACAACTGCCTCGTAATTTTCGTTCAGTTTTGCCATGATTATGAGCACCTCCTTTTGGTCTTTACGGCTCCGGCAGGCGGCCGGAGCAAGGGATGTCCGGCGTAACGCCGTAACAAATGAATTATATCAAAATTATCCGTTCCTGTCAACCATTTTTTCTCTGTCCCCCGCCAAACTTTTCCCCCTTTTTTTCACATCTTCTGGTGAAAATAGGCGGAACGGTAGCGGCTGGGGGAGACGCCCTCGTGGTAGGTGAAATATTTGATAAACTGGTTGGCGCTTCCAAACCCTAGCATCGCGGCGATTTCCTTGATCGGGCAGTCGGTGGCTTTCAGGTATTCCTTGGCCTTGCGGAGTTTGTGGAGGTTGATATATTCCTTCAGCCCAATGCCGAAGTTCTCCTTAAAAAGGGCGGTCAGATAGTCGGGGTTGTAGCCAAACTCCTTCCCCACATCGGCGGCGGTAATCGGATTTTTGATGTTCCGCCGCACCCAGGCCGCAATCTCTTGGACGATTTTGGGGGCGCTGGTGGCGGCCGCTGCCTGGTCCGCCGCAATCTCGCTTAACAGCAGCAGGGCAGCATAGTCCACCGACCCCGCCGGGTATTCCTCCCGGTCGCGGATGAGCAGCAATTGCTGGAACAGATGGGGAAGCTGGCGGCTTTCGGAGCCGACCTTGCAGGAGACCTGAATTCCCAGCATATCGGTGGAATCGGTTTCAAACTCCATCCAGTAAAAGGACAGTTTTTTCCCGCTGGGCAGCATCCCGAACCGGGGTAGGTCGGAGGAGAGCACCAGTAGATCGCCGGGGGAGAGGATATAGGCAGAAAGGCCCTCCTGAATCGACAGTTCCCCTTCCAGCATATAGATCACTTCGTAGTGGCCTGGCTGGTTGCTGGGGTGGGTCCAACCCTTGCCCCCGACAAACTGCCCGGCCATCAGGCAGCGGAAGGAAAAATTTCCCCGTTCGGTTTCGATACGCATCCTCACACCGGCTTTCTAGCTTCATCGCTTTTCTATTATTATAACAAAACTTTTTCCGATTGACAAGGAATTTTTATATCAGTATCGTACCCCGGCATGGGGAAAAGTTCGTTACACTCGGAACAGCCTCTTGGCGTTTTCCGCTGCGATGTCGATCATCTCCTGGGGGGTGACCCCTTTGATTTCCGCCATCTTTTCGGCCACCGACTGGATCATCGGGGAGCAGCTCCGCTTTCCCCGCCAGGGTTCCGGTGCCATATAGGGGCAGTCGGTTTCCATCAGCAGCCGGTCGATCGGCACTTCGGCGCAGGCTTCCGCCGGTTTGCGGCCGTTTTTGAAGGTGAGGACGCCGGTGAAGCCCACATAAAATCCCCAGCCGGTGATGATTTTAGCCGTCTCCGCCGAGCCGGAGAAGCAGTGGAGCACCCCAGGGAGGCCCTTAAAATCGGCGAGAATCCGCAAGGTATCTTCGGTGGCTTCCCGGGCGTGGATGATGACCGGGAGGTTTAGTTCCGCCGCCAGTTCCAGCTGCCGCCGGAAGGCCCGCTGCTGGATATCCGGCCCGAACTCCTTCCAGTGGTAGTCCAGACCGATTTCTCCGATGGCGACGATTTTATCGTTTTTGAGGATTTCCCGCAGCTTTTCCAAACCTTCCTCCCCGTATTCTTCGAGGTTTTCCGGATGGAACCCGGCGGCGGCGTACAGAAACGGCTCGGTACCGGCAATTTCCACCGCTTTTTCCGAGGAGGGAATATCGTACCCCACCACGATGGCGTTGCTGACCCCGAGGGAGGGGAGCGCTGGCAGCAGGGTAGCGCGGTCATCGTCAAACCGCTGGTCGTTATAGTGGGCGTGGGTGTCAAAAATGCCGTGGTAGCGGGGGGTAAAACTCCCCGCATCAAAGTATTCGGACATACAGTCTCCTTTCGCTCCTTGAATAGAAAGCCCTATGCGTAACACATAGGGCCTCTTTTGTATTCGACGCGGCCGTAGTTCATGCTCACACGGGAGCGGACTGCTCGACAGGCTCGCAGTCTTCGGACACGCTTTTTTCTGAAACGCTTCGGTTTATCCGCCGAACCTGTCGAGCGTCCAGGTCTGTTCCGAAGACCGTTTGCTTGTCACTCCGCAGCTTCATAAAGAGCACCACCTGGGGAAAACCGCGGTTTCCCACTTGTGGGAAATGCGGGCCAAGCCGTCCGGCCCGCAAGCGGTTTTTCCGGCATCGCGGCTTTAGCCGCATGCCTGGGCCCTGGACCCATTATCCGACGCGGCGTGGGTTCCTCGCTCCAAAGCCGGTGAACTGCTCGACAGGCTCGCAGTTTCGATACCGACGTGGACGCTCGGTGGGTGCGGCTGGTAAGCCGAAATGCTTCGGCATATCAGTTTTTGAAAAGGAGTACAACCTGGGAAATGCGGGCCAGGCCGTCCGGCCCGCAAGTGGGTTTTCCGGCATCGCGGCTGTCAGCCGCATGCCTGCGGCCGCGTCAAACAAAAAATTGGAGCGTTTCAGCTTATTTGCCCAATCTATCCCGCGGCCAAGTCTCTTGCGAAGACTGCGAGCTTGTCGAGCAGTCCGCTTTCTTTTGAGCGTGAGCTGCGGCCGCGTCGAACAGAAAAATTAGTGGATGCAGCTGCCGGAGGGGATCGAGTCGTCGACAAACATGACTCTGACGTCGTCTTCACCGGCATCGGCGGCGAGGATCATCCCTTCCGACATCTCTCCGGCCAGTTTTGCCGGGGCGAGGTTGGCGACGAAGATGACCTTTTTCCCTTCCAGATCTTCCGGTTTGTACCACTTGGAGATGCCCGAAAGAATCTGGCGGGTGCCCTGGCCGTCATCGACCATCAGTTTCAGCAGCTTGCGGGATTTTTTGAGCTTCTCGCAGCTAACAACCTTGCCGACCCGCAGGTCAATCTTCCCAAAGTCGTCGATGGTGATCTGGGGCAGGAAGGCGACCCCTTCGGCCTTCTCTTCGGTCTCGGCAGCCGGTGCAGCAGCGGCCGCTTCCGCTTTGGCGGCTGCAATCTGGGGCTGGACGATTTCGGTGTTGATCTTTTCCATCATCTGTTTTTCGTCAATCCGGGCGAAGAGCGCCTTTGCCTCGCCGACCTTTCTCGCGGGGGAGGAGCCGAAGACCTGGAGGGTTTCCAGGGCGCTGCCCTCTTCCAGACGGCTGTCCGGCAGGCCGATCTGTTCCATAATGGCGGCGGCGGTGTCGGGCATGAAGGGTTCAGACAGGATGGCGATATACCGGATGGCTTCGATCAGGTTGGCCAGGACGGTCTGCAAACGGGGGAGTTTTTCCTCGTCTTTTGCCAGGGCCCAGGGGGTGGTCTCGTCGATATACTTGTTGCTCCGCTGGGCGAGGTTTAAGATCTTGCCCAGGGCGTCAGCAGTGTGGTACTGGTCCATATACCCCTTGACCGCTTCAGCGGTGGCGAGGGCGGTGTCGGCGAGATCCCGGTCGAGGTCATTTTCCACCATGGCCGCAGGGAGCTGGCCGCCGAAATACTTGTTGGCCATCGAGACGGTGCGGTTGACCAGGTTGCCGATGGTGTTGGCCAGGTCGGAGTTATATTTCGCGATGAACGCTTCGTAGGTGATGTTGCCGTCCTGGGCGTAGGGCATCGCCGAGAGGAGATAGTACCGGACCGCGTCTACCCCGAACAGCCGGACCATATCGTCGGCGTAGATGACGTTGCCCTTGGATTTGCTCATCTTGTCGGCGGCAAAGAGCAGCCACGGATGTCCGAAGACCTGTTTAGGCAGCGGCAGGTCGAGGCTCATCAGGAAGATGGGCCAGTAGATGGTGTGGAACCGGAGGATGTCCTTGCCGATGATGTGCAGGTCGGCGGGCCAGAGCTTTTTAAACTGGTCGGTGGAGCCGTCGGGATCGTAGCCGATGGCGGTGATATAGTTGTTGAGCGCATCCAGCCAGACCTAGACCACGTGTTTGGGGTCAAAGTCCACCGGGATGCCCCATTTAAAGGAAGTGCGGGAGACACAGAGGTCCTGGAGGCCCGGCTTTAAGAAGTTGTTGATCATTTCCTTCTTGCGGGACTCGGGGACGATAAAGTCGGGGTTATCCTCGATATACTGGATTAAACGGTCGGCGTATTTGCTCATCTTGAAGAAGTACGCCTCTTCCTTGGCGGGCTGAACCGGACGGCCGCAGTCGGGGCAGCAGCCGTTGACCAGCTGAGACTCGGTCCAGAAGGACTCGCAGGGGGTGCAGTACATCCCTTCGTACTCGCTCTTGTAGATGTCGCCCTTTTCGTACATTTTCTTAAAGATCTTCTGGACGACCTTTTCGTGGGGGACGTCGGTGGTGCGGATGAAGTAATCGTAGGTGGTGTTCATCGTGTCCCAGATCTTGCGGACCTCTCCCGAGACCTTGTCCACATATGCCTTGGGGGTGACGCCGGCGGCTTCAGCCTTTTCCTCGATCTTCTGGCCGTGTTCGTCGGTGCCGGTGCAGAAGAAGACGTCGAACCCTTCCATCCGTTTGTGGCGGGCAATCGCGTCGGCTAAAACGATCTCATAGGTGTTGCCGATATGAGGTTTGGCCGAGGTGTAGGCGATGGCCGTGGTCATATAAAACTTTTTCTTTTCCATCCTTTTTGCATCCCTTCGCAAAGTATTTGGTTTCAGTGTCTTTTTTCCGGGGCGTTTTTTAGCAAAAACAAAAATCCCCGCCTTCATCGCTGAAGACGGGGATTATACCCGTGTTACCACTTCAATTTACCGCCCCTTCACAGGGTACGGCCTCATGGGGTACGAAAATACCCGCCTGCTGTAACGGGCAGACCCGGCGCATCCTTACTGTAAGCCATGCTCGAATGCGACAGCCGAAACCAATCGGTTCCCAGCAGGACCATATTCCCGCCCGCCCGGACGTATGTTTGCACCAGCCACATACTCTCTTCGCTCCGAAGGGGAGGTACTCATCCTGCCCACTGTTTTGGATTATAAACCTGTAAAGATTTCCCGGGAAAAGCCGGGGAATCCCACCGATTTCATATATACCATCATTTTAGCATGGAGCGGGGCCTTTGTCAACAGCTTTATTCCCCATCCGCCGGGAAATCGAAGGAATAATATTCCCGGGTGCGGCGGGCGCGGAGATAATAGGCTAAAACTGCGGCGGTGACCGCGGCAACAGCAGCCGCAATGGCGGTGATTACAGCGATTTTTTTCATCATTTCTCGTTTCCTTCCTTTCGTCATAATGGAGTCATCCATGATTTTTTCTTTATTATATCCCGGGAATGTGAAGAATATGGGGTGTGGTTGGAAATTTTTGGTAAATCCAGTGCGAAAAGGGAAGGGGAGCGCGGCTTTTTTGTGGAAGCCCTTCCGGTTTTATGGAGAATATGGTAAAATGGTAAAAACGACTCCATTGGGAAAGGATGATTTTTGTGGAACTGGAAGCGATTTTTGGAAAGGGTTTCACCCCCGACGGCCGGGACAGCGACCGGTCGATTTTCTGTGTTTACGACACCGTCACCGGCAGATCGGAGGAGCTGGCCCGGTTTTCCCAGCTGATCGAGGCCCCTGGCTGGACCCCGGACGGTGAGACCCTTTATTTTAACTCCCGGGGGCTGATCTGGCGGTACAGCCTTTCGGACGGGACGGTCCGCCGGATTGAGACCGGCCTCTGCGGCAACTGCAACAACGACCATGTCCTCTCCCCGGACGGCCGGTGGCTGGGGGTCAGCCACAGCGAAGGGGACGGCCTCTCCCGGATTTATATTCTGCCGTCGACGGGCGGGGAACCCCGTCTGGTAACGGGAACCGGCCCCAGCTACCTGCACGGCTGGTCGCCGGATGGGAATACCCTCGCCTATTGCGCCTTCCGTTCCCGGGAGACGGGGCCGGATATCTACACCATCTCCGTCTCGGGCGGGGAGGAGCGGCAGCTGACCCGGGACACCGGCTACAACGACGGGGCAGAATACGGCGCTAATGGGAATATCTGGTTTAACTCCACCCGTTCCGGCCTGATGCAGGCCTGGAAGATGGACCCGGACGGCGGGAACCAGACCCAGTTCACCTTTGACGAAGATCTGAATACCTGGTTCCCTCATATCTCTCCCGACGGGGAAAAGGTGGTGGCTATCAGCTACCACAAAGGGGACCTGCGGCCCTGGGAACACCTTCCCCATAAGAATGTGCTGTTGCGGCTGTTCGACCGATCGGGAAGACAGATGCAGACGGTGGAGCTGTTCGGCGGCCAGGGAACCATCAACGTCAACTCCTGGAGTCCCGACAGCCGGCATTTTGCCTATGTCCGGTACGAGCTGAGCGACAACTGAGGAGGGGAATCAAATGGAACAACCGAATACCCGTGCCCCCCGGACGATCCTCATCACCGGCTCCGGCCGAGGAATTGGGGCCGCCACCGCCTGGAAGTTTTGGCGGGCTGGCGACCGGGTGATCTTAAACGCCCTCCACCGGGAGAATATCGAAAAGATGGCGGAGGAGATGAACGCCGCCAGACCCCAGTCGGCCCTGGCAATTCAGGCGGACGTTTCCCAGAGCGGGGAGGTGGAGCGGATGTTTGACGAGGCGGAAGCGGCTTTCGGTACGGTGGACGTGCTGGTCAATAACGCCGCCGTCGCCCTCATCAAGCTGTTCACCGACCTCACCGACGAGGACTGGCGCCACATCTTTGCGGTCAGCGCCGACGGGACCTTCTACTGTTCCCGCCGGGCGGCCCGGGGGATGATTCACCGGCATACCGGAGGGGTCATCGTAAACGTCAGCTCGATGTGGGGGCAGGTGGGCGGCTCCTGCGAGGTGGCCTATTCGGCGGCCAAGGGGGCGGTCATCGCCTTCACTAAGGCCCTGGCCAAGGAACTGGGACTGTCCAACATCCGGGTCAACTGCGTGGCCCCCGGGGTGATTCTGACCGAGATGAACCGGGAGCTGGACGAGGAGACGCTGTCGGGCCTGGCGGAGGAGGCGCCCCTTTCCC
>CALXHB010000172.1 GCA_944387995.1 uncultured Clostridia bacterium
TCACCCAGCTGCACCCGCTTGGGCCCGAACAGCCCCAGATGCTGCCAGACGACCGACGAACCGGGGCCTCCGTTGGTGATAAACAGAACGGGGCGGTCGGGGGCTCCATTTTCCATCAGATAGGTAAATGCGGTGATTTCAGCGCCGCTTTCAAACCGGCCGGTTTCAAAGGTAAACTGATAGCGCACCTTTCCGCCGGCGGTGACGGCCTCTCCCGGAACGGCGGGAGAGGCGGTAAAGGAGGATAGTTTCATCGGAAGGTTCCTTTCATGGTTGAGATAACAGAGGGCAGGAAAGGATTACAGGGTGTTTTTCTCGATTTTCCCGTCCTTGATGACCAGTTTGACGTGGGAAGCGCTGGTCAGGCAGAAGATGTCCGCAATCGGGTCGCCATCGACGATGACCACATCCGCCAGTTTCCCCGCTTCCAGACTGCCGGTTTCGTCGCCCATTCCCATGACTTCGGCGGCATTGATGGTACCGGCCTTGACTGCTTCCATCGGGGTCATGCCGGCCCGGACCATCGCTTCAAACTCCCGGCCGTTTTCGAGATAGGGGGTATTTTTCGAGTTGGAGAAGTCGGTGCCGAGAGCAATTTTGATACCGGCTTTCCGGGCCATGGCGATGGTCTTTTTGTTGGCTTCGGCGCAGTTGACCGCCTTTTCGTGCATCCAGTCGGGCAGACCAGGCATATTGGCGACGCCGAGGGAGACACTTAACGTGCTGACCAGCGGCACTTTCTTTTCCGCCATCAGGTCGATCTCCCGCTGGGTCAGCATGACCCCGTGTTCGATGCACTTGACCCCGGCCAGCAGCGCCTGGTAAGCCCCTTCATAACCGGTGCAGTGGGCGGTGACATAGCTGTGGTGCCGCTCCGCTTCCCCGACGATAGCCCGGAGCTCTTCCGGCGAAAACTGAACGTCATCCACCCGGTCGGTGGGGGAGGAGACCCCGCCGGTGGCGCAGATCTTAATAAACTTTGCCCCGTTGCGGAACTGTTCCCGCACCGCTCTGACGCAGTCGTCCGGCCCGTCGCAGAGCATCGACAGATGATCGTGGGCGTTATAGTATTCCTTGGTCATGTTGGGGAACATATCCACATGGCCGGAGGTGATGCTTAAGACCTTCCCGCCGGGGACAATCCGCGGCCCCCGAATGGCGCCCCGTTCAACCCCTCTGGAAAGGTAAAAGCCCGCTTCGCTCATATCACGCAGGCCGGTAAACCCGGCGTCCAGGAGCAGTCCCAGCTGATAGACCCCGCCGATAATCTGGTCGCCCAGCATCTGTCCATTCGCAAAGGAACCGGCGTCCTCTTCGCCGGTCATATGGGCGTGGACGTCGATAAATCCGGGCAGGATGGTTCCGCCGGGGAAGCTGAGCGCTTCCAGTTCTTTCCCAGGGCAATTTTCATAGGCACCAGCATAGACAATTTGGTTCCCCTCAATCAGGACCGCTCCATCCTCCACCGGCTGATCGGAGACCGCGTCGATGAGGCGTCCCCGCAATAAGATTTTATTCATCCTGCATCCTTCTTTCTTTTTGGGTTCAAAAAGGGCTGTCCAGCAGCCTGCTTCTGCATTCAGTATAGCAAAGCAAGCGGGTAAAGTCAACGGTTTGTTGAAAATAAAGACTGGGGCATAAATTGGTGAGAATAGGAAGATTATGCTAAAATAGGCGGAAAATGCAGGTAAAAATACACAAACTTTCCGTCGTTTGCTGGAAATTCCCCGAAACGACTTGACAGTTTGTTAGAAAATGATTATCATAAAAACATCTCCCGGACTTTTCTGGTGTAAATCGTTGATATTCTCGGCAGATACCGGGGAAAATCCTGCAAAATAAATGAGGAGGATTATTATATGACCAATAGAAAAAAATGGTTGACCCTTGGAATCACGGTTGCCATGGCCTTAAGCGTCCTTTCGTCCTGCGGGACTTACAGCGACGGCTCCACCCTTTCGGATAGCGGAGAAAGTGCGTCCGAATCGGGCAGCTCCACCGCTTCTTCCGGCGAATCGTCGGAAGGGACCTCTTCCGGTACCGGCGACACCTTTACCTTTATCGCCACCCAGCCCAATACTCTGAATATGATCCAGTCTCAGTCCAACCTGGACAACTACTGTTTCTACCTGACCCAGGAGATGCTGTTCAGACCCTATGACGGTGTGTATACCGCTGAAGTGGTGGACGATTGGGAAGTGGACGAGACCAACACCGTTTACACCTATCATCTGAAAGAGACCAACTGGTCGGATGGCACCCCCATCACCGCCGATGATTTTGCCTACTACCTGCTGGCTCAGCTGGACCCGAATATGGGTTCTGCCAACGCTTCCACTTTGATTACCAACTACGGATTCTTAAACGCTCAGGCCTATTATAACGGCGAGTGTGACGTTTCCGAAGTCGGTATCAAGGCACTGGACGACTACACCCTTCAGCTGACCTTGGAAAAACCGGTTGCCGACTTTGATGGCACCAATATCAACGTCTATCCGCTGGATGCCGATTTTGTGGCGGAACAGGGAGAGGCCCTGGGCGGCACGCCGGAAAACTACATGTGCTCTGGTCCTTACGTCCTGACCGACTGGACCTACGGCTCCTCGCTGACCTATGAGAAGAACGACCAGTGGCTGCTGGCCGACGAACAGTTCCAGGTGCAGACGCTTAAGATGCTGGAAGCCTCCGATATGAACACCTCGGTTTCGATGTTTGAGAGCGGGGAAGTGGACATGATCCTCACCGTCGATAACGACTATCTGGATATTCTCCCCGAGGATTGCCTCCAGTACTTCCCTTTTAATGCGATTAAAGCGGTTCAGTTTAACACCCTGGGCCAAGGGGATGCCGAAAAGGCCGCCCTCCTTTCCAACGAAAATTTCCGCTATGCCCTCTCCTATGCGCTGAACCGTGAAGCGATTGTGGCGGCGGTTTCTCCGACCGATACCCCCATCAACCGTTATATGATTGCGCCGATGACGGGCAACACCCCGGAAAGCCTCTTTGAAGATGATTACCCGGTGGAATCGGTGCCGCTGTCCGGCGATGCCGATCAGGCAAAGACTTACCTCCAGGCTGCATTGGATGAGCTGGGCTACACCTCGGTGGATGAACTGCCTGAACTGTCCTACCTCACCTTTGAAAACGACAACTACCGTCTGATGGCGGAAACGCTGGTCGACCAGTGGAACCAGGTCCTCGGTTTGGACAACATCTCGATTGAACTCAAGCCGATTCCTGACGCTATCCAGAGCATGATGAGCTATCAGTATGACCTCTATTACACCTCCCTCGGCGGTGGCACTGCTCCTTCTACCTTCTTAAACTACTGGATTACTGGAGGCAGCGCCAACGATGTGGCGGCCAACGGCACCAACATCTTCTCCAACGCCGACTATGACGCCCTTGTTTCGGAAGCCACTTCCACCATGGACCGGGAGACCCGCATGGGCCTTTACGCTCAGGCGGAACAGATCCTGATCGACGAGGGGCCCCTGGTGATGATCTCCACCTCTGGCATCTACTCTGCGGTGGCGGATTATGTGGATGGGTTTATGTACAACTCCAACGACAACGCCATTGAGTTAAACTACCTCACCGTGAATAAGTAATCCTCTCTGCGCTGGGCGGCGCCGTATTGCGCGGTGCCGCCCTTTTCCGCACTTCCAGATGGTCTGCAAGGAGTTGATTCCTCTGAAAAAATACATCTTACAGCGGTTGGTGATTTCAGTAATCACCCTCTGGCTGATCGTCACCGTATGTTTCTTCCTGCTGCGGCTACTGCCGGGCAACCCGTTTGCTTCTACCACCATAATGACCCAGGAGACCCTCGACCGGATGATGGCCTATTATGGCCTCGACCAGCCGCTGTGGAAGCAGTACTTAACCTACATGGGAAACCTGTTGCAGGGCAACTTCGGCTATTCCTTAAAATACGCCGGCCGAAGCGTCAACTATGTCATCGCTTCCACCTTCCCGGTATCTGCTCAGCTGGGCTTTCAGGCCCTGGTCTTCGGCATCCCGGTGGGGCTGCTGCTGGGGATTCTGGCGGCTAAGTTCCGGGGCCGGGCGATGGACGCCGGCATCAACGTTTTCGTCATCATCTGCACCGCTGTTCCTACCTTTATTATTGCGGCACTGTTGCAGTTTGTGCTTGGGCTGAAATTGGGGTTGTTCCCGGTGGCCCAGTGGAAGAGCTTTTCTTACACCATCCTTCCGACCCTCTGCCTCTCGCTGGGGACCATTTCCGGCTATGCCCGCAGCATGCGGACGCTGATGCTGGAGGTTGACCGGCAGGATTACCTGAAAACCGCCAAGGCGAAGGGACTTGGTAATGCCCGGATCGTCATTTTCCACCAGATTCGCAACGCCATTATCCCGATGATTACCAACCTCGGCACTGAAATTGCGGGTATGCTGATGGGGTCTTACGTCATCGAAAAGATCTTCTCGATTCCTGGGATGGGGGCCTACTTTGTGGACTCGATTCAGGGATTGGACTACACGATGGTCATGGGCCTGGTCATCTTCCAGGCGGTCATCGTCATCGTGGCCAACTTTATCGTCGACCTGCTCTACGGCATCATCGACCCGCGGATTCGCGTGGCATAAGGAGGGACATTTTGATGGAAAAGGAAAAACAACCGATTGTGGACGGCGGGATTGACCCTGCCCTCTGTCGGCCGGTAGACCGCAGCAAGCTGGACACCGATCAGATTGTCCGTCCCAGCGTCAGCTATTGGGCGGGGGTCTGGCGGCGGCTGAAGCAGGACAAACTGGCAATCTTCTGTGCCCTGCTGCTGCTGGTTTTGATTCTGTTGGCCATTTTTGCGCCGATCTTCTCTCCCTACCAGTACGACCAGACCGACCTGCTCTCCTCAAACCTCTCTCCCAGCGCCGAGCACTGGTTCGGCACCGATTCCGCCGGACGGGATATGTGGACCCGTGTCTGGGTGGGCGCCCGGGTGTCGCTGGCGGTCGGTTTTATCGGCGCCATCCTCCCGTTTTTAATCGGGATGTTTGTCGGTTCGATTGCCGGCTGGTTTGGCGGCTGGATTGATATGCTGATTATGCGGATTATCGACATTGGCCTATGCATCCCGTCGATGATTTACGTCATCCTGATTCTCGTTTACCTCGGCGGCGGGCCTCAGGCGATCATCATCGCCCTGGCGGTGATGAACTGGATGGGTCCGGCCAGAGGTTACCGGGGACGGATTTTGCAGTTTAAAAACCGCGAGTTTACCCTGGCGGCCGAGACGCTGGGCGCCTCTCCGATGCGGATTATCTACCGGCATATCCTCCCCAACATCCTGGGCAACATCGTCGTTTCTCTGACCAGTTTTGTCCCGGCGGCCATTTTTATGGAAGCGAGCCTCGCCTTTATCGGCCTGGGCATTGCTCCGCCGATGACCTCTTTGGGTCAGCTGGCCTCTGATGGCGCAGGAATGTACCGGACCCATTTTTATCAGTTTGCGATTCCCTCGCTGGTCATCAGCCTGATTATCTTTGCCTTCTTTATGCTGGGCAACTGCATGCGGGATGCCCTCGACCCCCAGCTGCGGGATGAGATGAGCACCTCTGCCCTCCGGCGCCGCCGTCGGCAGGAGCAGCTGCAGAAAAAACAGAAGGGGGCGGCTAAATGAGCGAACACCTGCTGGAGGTTAAAGACCTCAAAGTTTCCTTTGACACCTACGCCGGCGAAGTCAAAGCCGTCCGCGGGGTCAGTTTTTACCTGGATGGGGGAGAGACCCTCGCCATCGTCGGAGAATCCGGATGTGGCAAATCGGTCACCATCCAGACGGTTATGCGGTTAAACCCCGAGCCCCCTGCCCGGATTGTCGGGGGCAGTATCCTGTATAAAGGAGAGGAACTGACCAGCAAGACTGATAAAGAGATGCGCAGCTACCGGGGCAAGGAGTTTTCGATGATCTTCCAGGACGCGATGACCTCCTTAAACCCTGTTGTCCGCATCGGCAAGCAGATGTGCGAAGCCATCCGGATTCACGAGAAGGTCTCCCATGAGGAGGCCAAACGGCGGGCCATTGAGATGCTGGGCAAGGTGGGGCTCTCCAACCCCGAGACGGTTTACCGCCGGTACCCCCACACCATGTCCGGCGGCCAGCGGCAGCGGGTTATGATTGCGATGGCGCTTTGCTGCCACCCGTCGATTCTGATGGCCGACGAACCGACCACCGCCCTGGACGTCACCACCCAGGCACAAATCCTGGAACTGATGCAGGATATCCAGCGGGAAACCGGCTGCGGCATCATCCTCATCACCCATAACCTCGGGGTTGTAGCCCGGATGGCCGAGCGGGTCGCCGTCATGTACGCCGGTCAGATTGTGGAAAAGGGCAAGCTTTCGGACATCTTTTATCACCCGAAGCACCCCTACACCTGGGGCCTTCTGGGGTCAATGCCGGATATGCAGGAACGGTCGGACAGCCGCCTGACCGCGATTCCCGGTTCACCCCCCGACCTGTTCGCACCGCCCAAAGGCTGCGGGTTTGCGGCCCGCTGCCCCTACTGCATGGAAATCTGCCTGCAGTCGGACCCGGAGGAGAGTCCGGTGGGAGAGGGACACACCGCCCGCTGTTGGCTGTTAAACCCCTACGCCGCCGCCTGCCGTCCGGTTCCCCCTGTGGGCCGGGACAAGCAGCTGGTGACCCCTGAGGTGGCGGGTTATCTGGAGAGAAAAGGAGTGACGCAGGATGGCCAATAAACTGACGGGACAGCCCCCGCTGATTCAGGTGGAGCACCTGAAGAAATATTTCCAGGTGGGCCGGGGAAGGGTCCTCCACGCCGTCGATGACGTCACCTTCTCCATCCCCAAAGGCACCACCCTGGGGCTGGTCGGAGAGTCGGGCTGCGGAAAAACCACCGTCGGCCGGACGCTGGTGGGACTGTATAAGCCGGACGGCGGAAAAATCCTCTTTAACGGGGAAGATATCACCGGCGTCAAAGGCAAGCAGAAAAGGGCTCTAAACCGCCGGATGCAGATGGTCTACCAGGACCCCTACGCCTCTTTAAACCCCTTCTTTACGGTGGGGGAGATCATCACCGAGGGCCTCGAAATCCACGGCATCGGAGAAAATAAAAAAGAGCGGATGGAGATTGCCTACGACCTGTTGCAAAAGGTCGGCCTCCACCGGGAACACGCCAACCGTTTCCCCCACGAATTTTCCGGCGGTCAGCGGCAGCGGGTCGGTTTGGCCCGGTCCCTCGCCGTGAACCCCGAGTTTATCGTCTGTGACGAAGCCATTTCCGCCCTGGACGTCTCGGTTCAGGCCCAGATCGTCAATATGCTGGTGGACTTCCAGGAGTCGATGGGACTGACCTATCTCTTTATCGCCCACGACCTGTCGATGGTTCGGTATATTTCCGACCAGACGGCGGTCATGTACCTGGGACAGGTGGTGGAGATCGGCGATATCCACGAGATTTACGAACATCCCGCCCACCCCTATACCCAGGGGTTGCTGCACGCGGTCCCGGTCGCCGACCCGGACTACGAGCAGGCGAGAAAAGGGGAACGGATTATGCTGGGAGAGGTGGCAAGCCCCATCAATCCCGCCCCCGGCTGCCGGTTCTGTTCCCGCTGCCCTCGGGCGACCGAGGCGTGTAAACACGAAACCCCGCAGCTTCGGTATGTGGGCGGAACCCATCAGGTCGCCTGTCATAACCTCTGATCTGCTATCCGTGGGAGGGTTGACGCAACCCTCCCTTTTTTACCGCCGCCGGGGGATTATTCCCATACGGGCAGCGGTTATCTGGCAATAGATTTTGGACGAAAGGACGAATCCCCATGCAGTATGATTTTGAAACCCGGGTCGATCGAAAAAACCGCGGCAATTTAAAGGAAATCCTTTTTACCCCCGAATACATCCGGGAAAAAGGGTATGTCAGCTATGCCGGGGCGGAGTTTGAATTTAAAACTGCCCGTCCGGTTATCGACGCCGTCAAAGAGGCGGCGGAAAATGGACTTTTCGGCTTTACCGTTCCCGACGAAAACTACCTTTCCCACATTACCTGGTGGCTGCGGGAAGTAAGGGGAGTGGAAGTCCCCCCCCAATGGATTCTGCCGGTGCAGGGAACCATCTTCTCCTGCGCCACCTCCATCCGGCTCTTTACCCAGCCGGGCGAGGCTGTTCTGGTTCCCTCGCCGGGGTACAACCGGTATCAGCAGGCCGCTGACCGGCTGGGCCGGAAGACGGTCTTTTCGCCGATGAAGATGGTGGACGGGGTACCGGAGTTGGACCTTGCCGACCTCGCGGCTAAAATGGCCCTTAAGGAAGTGAAGCTGCTCCTGCTCTGCAACCCCAATAACCCCACCGGGCGGATTGTCCGGGAGGACACCCTGCGGCAGATCCTCTCAATTGCCCGGAAAAACGGGGTCGCCATCTGGTGCGATGAGATCTTTGGGGACACAGCCCTGGACGGCAGCCGGGTGCCGGTGATGACGACCCTGGCGTCGGATGAAGATCAGGTTGTCACCGTCATCTCCCTCGGCAAAACCTTCTCCTTTACGGGCGTCAACCACGCCAATGTCTTAATCCGTAACTCCTCTCTCCGATCCGCCTATGAGACCCAGCGCAACGCCGACCATTTCGGCAGCATCGACCCGATGGCCTACGCGGCCCTCTGCGGCGGTTATTCTCCCGAGGGGAAGGCGTGGCTGGAAGAAATGTTGGAGGTCATCCGTCGGAATAACGCCCGTCTGACCGAATTCTTCGCCCGCTATCTTCCGGCGGTTAAGGTCCTTCCTCCGGAAGCAACCTATGTCCTCTGGGTGGACTTTTCGGGGCTGGGCCTTTCGGAGAAGGAACTGTTTGACTTCCTCTATCAGGAAGCCTACTTCTGCTGCGACCCCGGCGAGGAATATTACGGCGCTCCCTGCATGGCCCGCATCTGCACCGCCGTCCCGCCCCATGAGCTGGAACGGAGCCTGGAAGCGCTCCTGAAAGCGGCCAAGGCACGGGGATTTGTGAAGGACTGAGTTTCGTCAAAAAAAGTTTATCCATTCCCAGTTTTTATTCAAAAAACCTTAACCTACCTTTTTGGTCAGGTATGGTAAAATATAGGAAGTACCTTTATACTTTCTGCAAAAAGGGATGAGAAACCAGATGAACGAAGTTAAAACGCCAAAAAAACCACTGATCTTCTACTACGCCATCGTGATTATTGTGTTGCTGCTGTTAAACCTGTTTGCGGTCCCCGCGATGATGCAGCGCAGCATCGTCGAAACCGATTACGGCACCTTTATGGATATGACCGAAGAGGGAAACGTTGGCATTGTTGAGGTTCAGTCCAATCAGATTCTCTTTACCGATAAATCTCAGGAACATATCTATAAGACTGGTCTGATGAACGACCCCGGCCTCACCGAACGGTTGCACGAGTCCGGCGCTCAGTTTGGCAGTGTGATTGTGGAGCAAACCTCCCCTATCGTCAGCTTTATTGTCAGCTGGGTTTTGCCGATTGTGATCTTTGTGGTGGTGGGGCAGCTGATGAGCCGCTACCTGATGAAAAAGGCAGGCGGTGGACCGGGTTCGATGTCCTTTGGCAAATCCAGCGCGAAAATCTACGTCAAGTCCACTTCCGGCATCAAGTTTGCCGACGTAGCTGGCGAGGATGAGGCAAAGGAAAACCTCATTGAGATTGTTGACTATCTCCACAACCCCCAGAAGTACGCCTCCATCGGCGCATCGATGCCCAAAGGCATCCTCTTAGTCGGCCCTCCCGGCACCGGCAAAACGATGCTGGCTAAAGCAGTGGCCGGCGAATCCAACGTCCCCTTCTTCTCGATTTCCGGTTCGGAATTTGTCGAGATGTTTGTGGGCATGGGGGCCTCCAAGGTCCGTGACCTCTTTAAGCAGGCGAAGGAAAAAGCCCCCTGTATCGTCTTCATCGACGAGATAGACGCCATTGGTAAAAAGCGTGACAACCAGCTTTCTACCAACGACGAACGGGAACAGACCCTTAACCAGCTGCTGACCGAGATGGACGGCTTTGAGAGCAACAACGGGGTCATCATCCTGGCGGCGACCAACCGACCGGAGTCGTTGGACCCTGCCCTTCTTCGCCCTGGCCGGTTTGACCGCCGGGTACCGGTTGAACTGCCCGACTTAAAGGGAAGGGAAGAGATCTTAAGGGTCCATGCCCGCAAGGTCAAGGCCGACCCCAATGTCGATTACAATGTCATTGCCCGAATGGCTTCCGGTGCTTCGGGGGCAGAACTGGCCAACATTGTAAACGAAGCGGCCCTTCGGGCGGTCCGCAGCGGCCGCTCTACCGTTTCCCAGGCGGATTTTGAGGAGAGCATCGAGGTGGTCATCGCTGGCTACCAGAAGAAGAACGCTATCCTCACCGATAAGGAACGGCAGATTGTTGCCTACCATGAGATCGGCCACGCCCTGGTTTCTGCTCTTCAATCTCACACCGCGCCGGTGCAGAAGATCACCATTATCCCCCGCACTTCCGGGGCGCTGGGTTACACCATGCAGGTGGATACCGGTAACCACTATCTGATGAGTAAGGAAGAGATGATCGAGCAGATCGCTACCCTGACCGGCGGCCGTGCAGCGGAAGAAGTGGCCTGTGGGACGATCACTTCCGGCGCTTCCAACGATATCGAGAAGGCCACCAAGATGGCTCGGGCGATGATTACCCAGTACGGTATGAGCGAAGACTTCGATATGGTGGCGTTGGAGACGGTTTCCAACCAGTACCTCGGCGGAGACGCTTCGCTGGCCTGTTCGCCAGAACTGCAGGCGGATATCGACCGCAAGGTGATCGACCTGGTCAAATCCCAGCATGAAAAGGCAAAACAGCTGCTGACGGAAAACCGGCATAAACTGGACCAGTTGGCCCAGTACCTCTATGAAAAGGAAACCATCACCGGGGACGAGTTCATGCAGATTCTAAACGCCTAAATCTCTTAAATAAAAGAACAGTGGCCAGTGGTAAATCTTCTCCACTGGCCACAAATGTTATCGATATTTGGTGATCTGTTGTTTGCAATGGAGTTATTAGACGGTGAGAAGCAATTAGGAGTTTAGGGTCCACCCCTTTTTAAAGGGGTGGCGGGAATGGAAGGGGCAGAGCCCCTTCCCATGCGCCAACGTATAATAAAGACAAACTTTTCACAGTTGCAGACACTAAAGGTTACCTGTCGCGCAGCGGCCAATCATGATTTAAAGAAATGATTCGATACATGAAAGTGGCCTGTGGGGAATCTTCCCCACAGGCCACTGCTGCGTTTATCCGCTTTTTAGTATTTAACTTCCCAGTTTTCTCCGTAGATTGCCGGAACGCCGATTTCCGGGCAGTCCTCATGGGCCAGGAGCCATTTGTTGTTGGCAATCAGCCGCTTGTCCTCATGGGCAAGCTCCAGCTCGGTGTTGGTACCCTTCGGCAGGCAGACCAAGCACTTAAACCCTTTGTCGCTCACCTGGCAGGGGCAGTAATGGAGGGTCGTTCCGTAGACCTCGATGGCCTCGCCCGGCATCAGCAGGAACGCCTTGACTTTCGATGCGTCCAGTTTCCCGTCCTCCACATCAAAGAGGGTGGCCAGCAGCAGCACCAGCGGTTCGCCGACCGCCAGGTTGATTTCGCTGCCCTGGTGCCATTCCAGCGCGTTCATCCGGCTGTTATAACCCCAGCAGCAGCCGGCCTCGGTGGGCATTTCGCCGTAGAGCACCCGGCTGACATCTTTGGCTTCGGGGCATCTTTCCAGCGCTTCGATCGAAGGGTCATAAGCGCTGCCAGTAGCGGGCAGCGGAAGGGACTCCAGTACCGCCGTAAAGCCCGGCATGGCCATCTCTACCCGACGGCCGTACAGCTTAAATTCCGGGTCGTTCACCGAGAAAAAGGGGAGCCCGGGGTTTTTCTCCCGTAATGTCTTCAGTAAATCCTGCATATTGATAACCTCCTGGCCCGGCGGGGGTGTGCCCCTGCACGGTTTTTCTTTTATTATACGCCCTGTCCGTAAAAAAATCAAGAGCGCTGCTCAATTTCTCCTTTTGAGAAATCGGGCAGCGCAAACAAAACCTCCGCTTTTTACTCGTCCGGAATATACTCGATGATGTCAGAGACAGGGCACTGTAAAATGGTGCAAAGGGTGTCCAGTGTCTTTAAGGTGATGGTATACCCGTGTTTCATACGGTGGATGGTGTTGGCAGAAATACCTTCTTTAAAGATTAAGTAATATTCTGTGATGTTCTTTTTCTTCAAGGTCTGATAAAAGGGAGCATAACTAATCATGATGAATACCTCGATTTTTATTATACTCGCATTTGTCGTGAAAATACCCCTAATATATTGGGCAGAAGGAAAAATTTTGGCATCTTTTCAAAATAAAACCGGCTGATTTTCTCTCTTTTCGGTGGGATTTTCCCTTTGGAGAGGTGAAAAAGGGATAAGGGGAAAAATCTGATAGTATTATTTTACCATATGTGTTGTTTTTTTCAAGTGAAACTGTTTTGCCAAAAATAACCACAGGGAATTTTCCAATTTTACCCGGTAAAAGTTGAACTTTCCCATTTTGATTTTTATCATGGTTTCAGAGGTTTTTTTCCCCGGAAAAACCGTCGAACGATTTTGTAAATAAACTTCAACTTTTCCCATCCAGGACTTTTTTTCAAGCCCTCGGTGTGGTATAATGCTTATATATGTATACCGCTAAAAAGGCGGAATGTCTGTGGAAGGAGATTTTTGAAACCAGATGCTTTCGCTTAAAAATACATCCGTAATGAATATGGACAACGCGATGCGGGGGGCCCGCAACCCTTTGAACAGCTGGGACAGAATGGACAGCTGGACGGATGAGGCGGGCGTCTTCCATTTCGGCCCCAACGATCTTTCCCTGGCTCGGAGGCTGTGTGCCGCCGGCAGCGACCACCGCAAGTTTATCCGGATGATCTTTGTGTCGGTGGACATCACCGCTCCGATCTACTGGTGGAAGGAGTACGACACCTATAAAGTTGCGACGGTGGCCAATTCCACCTCGACCATGCACAAGATTCACTCCAAGCCTTTTACCCTTTCGGATTTCTCCACCGATCACATGGATGAAGAAACGGTGAAGGTGATGGAAAATCTGGTGGCATTTCTGGAGCATCTTCGGTTACAATATCTTGAGGAAAAGGATAAGCGCTACTGGTACGACATGATCCAGCTGCTTCCCAGCTCCTATAACCAGATGCGTACCTGCACCCTCAACTATGAGACCCTGCGCAACATCTACCACGCCCGGAAGAATCACAAGCTCCAGGAGTGGCACACCTTCTGTGACTGGATTCGCTCCCTTCCCTATGCGGAAGACCTGATTATCGGGGAGGACAGCTGATGGGCCGGCTGATTGTTCTGGACGGCCTGGACGGCTGCGGCAAGTCCACCCAGGGGGAACGGGTGAAGGCTGCGCTGGAGGAGAGGGGAGAGCGGGTCAAGCTGATCTCCTTCCCCGATTATGACCAGCCCTCTTCCACCCTGGTGAAGATGTATCTGGGCGGGGCCTTTTCCCAAAACCCTGACGACGTAAACGCTTACGCCGCCGGCAGCTTTTATGCCGTCGACCGCTATGCCTCCTATGTGCAGTTCTGGAAGGGGGATTATGAAGCTGGGGCGACCATCCTCGCTACCCGCTACGCCACCTCCAATGCGATTCATCAGATGGGCAAGCTCCCCAAAAGCGAATGGGAAAACTACCTTCGTTGGATTGAGGATTATGAGTACCACAAGTTGGCACTCCCGGCTCCCGACCTCACCCTCTATCTGGAAATGGACCGGGCTATTTCCGAACGGCTTCTCTCCGTCCGTTACCACGGCGACGAGAGCAAACGGGACATCCATGAAAAGAACCGGCGCTACCTGGACCAGTGCCGTCAGACGGCGGATTTCGCCGCCCGGTACTGGAACTGGAAGAGAATCCGCTGTGACGACGGTGTCGACCCGCTTCCCATCGAGGCGGTCACCGAGGCGATTCTCCGGGCGATCGATTCTTCCCTATGATAATCGAATAACCTTCCCTTTAATATAAAGAAAGGAGCACCCACTGTGCTCAACTTCAGGCCGGTCTCGCCGTCTGACCGGGAATGGATGACGGCATATTATCAAAAACGGGACTTTCCTGGCGCCCAGTATACCTTTGCTTCCTGTCGAATCTGGGAGAAGGGGTATGATGTCCAGGTGGCCGAACAAAACGGGTTCCTGTTTATTCGCTATCGATTCACCGATCCCCTTGGCTGCCGCAAGACCAGCTATCGGGCTCCGATGGGCGAGGGGGACGACGCTGCCTTTAAAGAGGCGGTGGAGGACATTTTGCGGGACAGCCGGAGCTTTTGCTCTTGCGAACCGGTGATGTTCCAGGGAATCCCCCAGATGGAACTGGAACGGATGCAGCGGCTGTACGGAGACAAACTTCGTCCCCTCGAAAGCCGGGGCATCTTTGAATATATCTACCGCCGGGAGGACCTTTTAAACCTTTCCGGTCCTCGGTTTCACGGCAAACGGGGTTATATCAACCGTTTTATGCGGACCCCCTGGGAGTACCGCCCGATGACCCCTGACCTGATTCCCGCTGCGCTCCAGCTGGAAAGAGCCTGGGAAGAGCAGAACGAGCAGCTGGTGGAGGAGGAAGAGGAACTTTCCTTTGAGGTCAAGGCCGCCCGGTTTGCCATCCGGGAATTTGAAAGCCTGGGGCTGATGGGCGGGGTTCTCTTTCAGGAGGGGGAACCGGTGGCTTATACCCTCGGGGAGCCGGTCAACGGCGATACCTTCGCGGTCCACTTTGAGAAGGCTTTGTACACGGTGGCCGGCGCTTATCCAATGGTCACCTGGCAGTTTGTCCAGCAGATGGACGACCGTTTCCTCTGGGTCAACCGGGAGGAGGACACCGGGGACGAGGGGCTGCGCCGGGCCAAGGAGTCCTGGCATCCCGACCACCTGCTGCCCCTTTACAACGCTGAACTCAGCGGCTAAAACCGGGAGGTGGCCTTTTTGGAGATCACCCTGGGACAGGCTTCTTTGGAGGACCTGGTCCGGTTAAAAGAGATCTGGCGGGAGAGCTTCGACGATCCCGCGGATTATATGGAATTTTACTTTTCCCGCCGGTTTGTCCCCGAGGAAACCTTTGTCCTCCGGGAGGACGGAGTCCCGGCCGCGATGATGACCGCGATGCCGGTGACCCTGTTGGACTGGGACGAGACGGTCAAAGGGAAGTATATCTACGCGGTGGCCACCCATCCTTCCGCCCGGGGAAAAGGGTACTCCACCCGCCTCCACCGGTATATGCTGGAGGTTTTGCGGCAGGAGGGCTTCGGTTTTACCTGCCTGGTGCCGGCGGAGGAGAGTTTGCAGGCATTTTACGCCCGGCAGGGTTACCGGCCGTACTTTTCCCGATGGGTCAGAGAATTTGGCCTGGAAAAACGGGAAGAGGGCGGGGAAGAGGAACTTCCATCTCTTCCATTCCGGGACTTTTACCGGCGCCGGTACAGCTGGTTTGCCCGACTCGCCGCCGGTCATCCGGCCCTGTGGCATCCGCAGCCGGCTCTGGGCTACATTTATGATGAGATGATCAGCTGCGGCGGTCAAATTGTGGAACTGCCCAACGGTGGTTACGCGGTTTTTCAGCAGATGGCGGATACCTTGATCTTGCGGGAGACCGATCAGCCTCCCCTTACAACCGCCCGTTACCTGATGGGACAGCTGAATCTTTTCCGGGCCCGTATCGAAGCCCCTTATCCTTTTCCTGGTTCGGTCCGGGAGGAATACGGGATGCTCTGTCCTTTAAAGGATGGGCTGCCGGACAGTCCGGGGTATATGGCTTTGATGCTGGACTGAAAATCCGGGAAAAAGGAGGGTCAAATGGTTTTAGAAGGGAGACTTTCCAGGGCCATTTGAATCCGCAATAGACAGAAGATGAAAGGGTTGAGAGCGATGCGGTACACCGATATCCGGGAAGTGAAAAAGAAACTGCGCGACGAATTTAAGATGACCCGGCGCGGTTTTTCTCCCGAAGCCAAGGCAGAGAGGGATCAGAAGATTCTGCGCAAGCTGCTCGCCCTTCCGGAATATCAGGCGGCCCCTCTCCTGCTCACCTATGTCTCCACCGCCATCGAGGTGGATACCCACCAACTGATTGAACAGGCCCTTTTAGACGGCAAACGGGTAGCAGTGCCCTGGTGTGTGCCGGGAAAGGTGGAAATGAAGTTCTTCTACATCCATGCTCTTTCCGATCTGGCCCCCGGGACCTTTGGGGTGCTGGAGCCGGTGCCGGAGCGGGCGGAGGAACTTCCCCTTTCGACCGGCCCGCTTTTGCAGTCATTCTGCGTGCTGCCGGGGCTGGGCTTTGATTTGGAGGGCTACAGGCTGGGCTATGGAAAGGGGTATTACGACCGCTTTCTTTCCCGTTACCTTGGGGTGACGGCGGGGGTCTGCTATACCGCCTGCCTCAAAACCCAGCTGCCCCACGGCCGATACGACCGACGGGCGGATATTCTGGTGACGGAAAAATTCATCAAACGGTTCTCCGCCTCCGGCGGCAGCGTTTGATTTCTCAGAAGGGATGATTGGATGGACAACAAAACGAACCAGTCTCTGGGGCCGGAAGAGAGCCCCGAACAGACGGAGGATGTCACTCAGTCCGCTGCCCCTGACGCGGCGGATGAGATTATAGACCAGTTGGGTGCGGATTTCCGCTTTGATTCCACCGAAAGCCCCGAGGATCAAGCGCTCACCGAAGGGAGCCCGGTCTCGGACAGCGGGGAAACTTCCCATTTGGAGGAAGCCCCTGCCGGGGAACCGGTTCCGGTGGAGGAGGAGCGCACCATCGCATTTGACGCCGGTCATCCGGTGGATTCCCCCGATCCTGCTGGCCTTACCCAGACGGTGGCCATCGGAACCGAAACGCCGCCGCCCCCTCCCGAGGATATTCCCCCGGAAGAGGACGATATGGCGATGCCGCCCAGACGCCGTCCAGGGCTGTTCCGTCGGGTGCCGAAACGGGTTTACCACCGGGGGTGGGGATTCAGCCTTGCCTATACCGTCGTGACGGTGATGATCTGCGTTTTTATTGCAGTGATGTTTTTGCGGGTCTTCAACGACGTCCTCGCCTTTATCACCGAAAACCGAGCCGTGACTGTCACCATCGATCAGGATGACACCACCGACGACGTGGCGAAGAAGCTCAAAGACGCCGGCCTCATTAAATACGACTGGCTTTTCTCCTACGTGGCGAAGTTTGAGGGTTCCACCGGCCCCTATCAAGAAGGGGACCACGTCTTAAACGACAATATGAACTATATGCAGCTACTCTCGGAAATCGAGATTCAGCAGACCGCCCGGGAAACCGTCTGGGTCACCTTCACCGAAGGGATGACCGTCGATCAGATTGCCGCCCTGCTGGACGAAAACGGGGTTTGTGACGCAGAGGACTTCAAAGAAGAAGTGATGTCCGGCGCCGACTACGGCTACGATTTCGAGAAGGAGATGAGCACCTCCGCGGATATCTACTACCCGCTGGAAGGCTACCTCTTCCCCGACACCTACGAGTTCTACACCAACGAAAACCCTGCCAACATCATCGTCAAGATGCTCCAAAACTTCCAGAACAAGATTGACACCGTTCAGGACCAGATGGCGGAGATGGGGCTGACCCAGCACCAGACCATCACCCTTGCTTCCATCATCCAGGCGGAGGCCAGCGGCGATCCGGAAAATATGGCGCTGGTGTCTTCGGTTTACTGGAATCGCCTAAACGATCCCGAAAACTTCCCGATGCTGCAGTGCGACCCGACCCGGAATTACGCCAATTCCACCATCCTGATGGCAGGCAAATCCTCCACCTATCAGCGGAAGGCGGCGGCCTACGACACCTACCAGTGCAGCGGGCTTCCGGCGGGACCGATCTGCAACCCCGGTATGGACGCGATTATGGCGGCGCTGTCGCCCGAGTCCACCGCCTACTACTATTTTCTCAGCGACAGCGACGGCAACTTCTATTACGCCGAGACGCTGGAACAGCACGAACAGAATATCCAGGATCATCTGGACTGATAACTGGCTGTGGAAGGATGCCGCGCATCCCGGATTGGGGCCGGCAGGAGTGAAAAACTGGAAGCTGCCAAAAAGCCGGCGGCTTCCAGACTTTTTTAGCATGAAAGATCGAATTTTGACTGGAATGGAGAAAAAAGTGCGAAATAACCAAATGGAAGTTCTTTCCCCCGCGGGGGATTTTGAGCGGCTGGAAACGGCCCTCCGCTATGGAGCCGACGCGGTGTACCTGGGGTCTACCGCCTACGGGATGCGGGCCTCGGCGGCCAGTTTTGACCTGGATTCCCTCAAAAAGGCCGCTGCCCTTGCCCATCAAAAGGGTGCCCGCCTTTACCTTACCTGTAACACCCTGCCCCGCAACGACGAGTTTGAAGGGCTGCCCCGCTTTTTGCGGGACGCGGCGGACGCTGGGGTAGACGCCTTTATCGTCACCGATTTAGGGGTATTGTCCCTCTTGCGGGAGAGCGTGCCCGGGGCGGAGATTCATATTTCCACCCAGGCTGGGGTGGTCAACTATATGGCTGCCCGGGAGTTTTACAAGATGGGTGCCAAGCGGGTGGTGCTCGCCCGGGAGCTCTCGTTGGAGGAGATCGCCACCATCCGGGACAAGACCCCGCCCGACCTGGAAATCGAAGTCTTTGTCCACGGGGCGATGTGCCTGTCCTTCTCGGGGCGGTGCGTCCTCTCCAACTATATGGCCGCCCGGGATGCCAACCGAGGCCAGTGCGCCCAGCCTTGCCGCTGGAAATATACCTTGATGGAAGAAAAGCGCCCCGGTCAGTACTTCCCTGTCTTTGAAGACCAGGACGGAACCTACATCTTAAACGCTAAGGACCTCTGCCTGCTGCCGTATATTGACAAGCTGGCAGAGGCGGGCGTCACCTCGCTGAAAATTGAGGGCCGGGCCAAATCCGCCTACTATGTGGCGGCGGTGACCAACGCCTACCGGATTGCGGTGGATGAATATTATGCCCATCCGGAGGGGTGGAAACTGCCGGAATGGTTAAGCGAAGAGGTGCGGAAGGTCTCCCACCGGGATTACAGCACCGGCTTCCTCTTTGGACGGCCGGAAGCGGGCCAGCGGTATGACGGAGCTGGATATATCCGACTGTGCGATGTGGCAGCTGTCATCGACCGGGTCGAAGGGGAGCGGGTCTACTGCACCCAGAAAAACCGCTTTTTCGATGGGGACGAACTGGAACTGATGGAGCCAAGCAAACAGCCGGTCCGTTTTAAAATCACCGGCCTGCAAAACGGGGACGGGGAGCCGATTCCCGACACCCGCCATCCGGCCATGGCCTTTTCCTTCCCGCTGTCGCTGCTGCCCCATACGCCGCAGCCCGGCAGCATCCTGCGCAAAAATATGGACGCCTGAGTCCGGGGGTGCTGACCCGGCAATCCACCTTTGAAAGGAGTTATTCCGATGGCAAAAACATCCAATGTAGGCCCCGGCGGCGTACCGCTGCACAACTCTCCTCGGGAGCTGGGGCTTTCCCTCTTTAAGACCCTTTGCATTTTAAACGTGGTTTGCGTCGTGATTGTTCTGTCGATGAGCGGCATCATGGGCATGGGAACCTGGGGAATTCTGCTGACCGAACTGATCTGCCTCTTGATTACCGGCGTTACCCTTTACTCCCAGAGCTGGGGGATGGGGGATAAGGACGCCAACCTTATCCAGTTCGGCCGCATCCAGTATGACCGCTTAAAGCCGTTGAAGATGGGGTTAATCGCCCTGGCGCCGGGGTTGGTGTCCGACATCATTCTGGTGGTTTGCAAGGCGTTAAACTGCCTGCTGTTTGGACAGCTGGATGCTCTGGTGCTCTTTCGGGTGATGAACGCGCCGGTCTGGCCGCTGATCAACCTGATTCACCCCGCCGGTCTGCTCCCGACCGAAGCCCATGAGGCGATGACGATTATGGCCGGCACCGAATACGAAGAGGTCCTTCCCGCTTCCACCGGCACCGTGGGGGCCGAATGGTGGCAGGTGATTGTCTTTATCCTGCTGCCCCTTATCTATCTTGCGTTTATCTGGGTGGGATATGAGCTGGGCCGCCACCGGTTCTCCATCAGCAACAAGCTGGTTTATGAAGATAAAAACGGCGGCAAATCCAAAAAACATATCGGCCTCAAACGGTAATAGACGCCCTTTGTTCTAACCCTTTTCCCCGATGGCATATCATCTGGGGAGAGGCGGTGTACAGATGGGCAAAATAAGAAAATTGGGCGGCTTCTGGCCGCGTCTGCGGTCACTGGCAGTGGTATCGGTTATCCTTCTGCTGGTGGCCGGCGTCATTTTTGGGGGTTCTATGCTGCGACAGGCCTTTTCGGGGGGCGATCCGCTGGCTGCGATGGGGGAGGCCTTGGCCAAAGGCTCCATCCGCCCGGAAGTGGTGGTCGACCCGGGGCACGGTGGCATCGACGGCGGAGCCATCGGGGTGGATGGTTCGATTGAGAAAAACGTAAACCTCGCCTTGTCCCTGTCGCTGCGGGATGTCCTCGCGGTATTTGGTTATGACGTGGTGATGACCCGGGATACAGATATTTCCCTTGGGTCCGAGGGCGGCAGTATCCGCCAGCAGAAGCGGGAGGATCTGGAGACTCGAATGGCGATTATGGATGAAGACCTCTCCCGCCCGGTCATCATGGTCCACCAGAATACCTTTTCCCAGCCGGCATACAGCGGAGCCCAGATGTTTTACGGCACGGTTCATTCCGACTCCCGAAATCTGGCCGAATCGGTGCGGAAGAGCGTTGTGACCCTGTTGCAGCCGGATAACACCCGGGAACTAAAGTCCGCCCCCTCCGACGTCTGGGTGTTAAACCACACCTCTGCCCCGGTGGTGATGGTGGAGTGCGGGTTTTTGTCCAACCCTCAGGAATGCGCTCTGTTAAATTCCGAGGAGTATCAGTGTCAGATGGCCTTTGCGGTGGCATATGGATTGACCGGCTGGTCGGGGACTGAAAACGGTAAAGAAGGATGAGAGATGGCAAAAAAACGGGAAGTATATATCTGCGGCGAATGTGGCTATGAGACCCCAAAATGGATGGGCCGGTGCCCTTCCTGCGGGGCATGGAACACCTTTACGGCGGTGAGCCCCCTCGGGGGTGAGTCCTCCGCCCTTTCCCGCAGCAAAGCCTCTGCTGCCCGGCCGGCGGCGGTCAGTCCGATCACATCGGACGACAGTCTGTCGGAAACCCGTTATCTGACCGGCCTGCCGGAACTGGACCGGGTGCTGGGCGGGGGACTGGTCAAGGGGTCGGTCTGTCTCATCGGCGGCGAGCCGGGCATTGGAAAATCCACCCTGCTGCTTCAGATCTGCCAGCAGCTGGCGGCCACCGAGAAGGTTTTGTACGTTTCGGGGGAGGAGTCGGCGGCCCAGTTGCAGATGCGGGCCAAGCGGCTGCATGTGGATGCCCCCCACCTCTTTATCCTCTCCAGCGGGGATCTGGACACCGTTCTCGCCACCATCTCCGCCGAACAACCTAAAGTGGTGGTCATCGACTCGATTCAGACGATGATGCTGTCGGCGGTGGGTTCCTCTGCCGGGAGCGTCGCCCAGGTCCGGGAGTGCGCCGCCGCCCTAACTGCCGCCGCCAAGGAAAGCGGTATCCCGGTGATTTTGGTGGGCCATGTGACCAAAGAGGGGAGCATCGCCGGCCCCCGAACGTTGGAGCACATGGTGGATGCGGTCTTCCAGTTTGAGGGGGAGCAGAATCATGCCTACCGGATGCTGCGGGCGGTCAAAAACCGGTACGGCGCCACCAACGAGCTGGCAGTTTTCGAGATGAAGGACACCGGGTTAAAGGAGGTGCCCAATCCGTCGGCGATGCTCCTTTCTGAGCGGCCGGAGGGGGTGTCCGGGTCCTGCGTGGTTTGTGTCCTGGAGGGGAGCCGGCCGATTCTTGCCGAGGTACAGGCCCTGGTGACCAAGTCCAGCCTCACTTCTCCCCGGCGGATGTCCACCGGATTTGACCACAACCGCATGAGTCTTTTGCTGGCGGTATTGGAAAAGCGGGCGGGGTACACCTTCTCCGCCTTGGACGCCTATGTGAACGTGGTGGGCGGTTTATGGCTGGACGAGCCTGCTTCCGACTTGCCGATTGCGCTGGCCCTCACCTCTGCTCTGCGGGACCGCCCGATTCCCCCCGGGATGCTGGCCATCGGGGAGGTGGGGCTGGCCGGGGAGGTGCGGAGCGTCATCCGGCTGGAAGACCGAATCCGGGAAGCGCAGCGGCTGGGGTTTACCCATTGTCTCGCGCCGGCGGCATCCTTAAAGGGAATGGACCTCTCCCGTTATTCGATTCGGATTACCGGCGTGAAGGATATTGTTTCAG